>DATMXL010000223.1:0-21304 GCA_035561555.1 Bellilinea sp. | reverse complement strand
GAATTCGTACTATGTAGTTGTAAGTTCGTCATAAATGAAGATCCTCTTTGTACGGTGAATTTTGCAAAGAGGTATTTCATCGCTAATCAAGGAGGTTTATGTGGATTCTACATTAATAATCGTTATCGCCGTCGTGGTGCTGGTGATCGTTGGCTTGCTATTGGCCTCATCTTTTTCCAGCCGGAACCGGTCGAAAAGGCTCCAGGACCGTTTTGGCACTGAATATGATCGCACGGTCCAGACTTTAGGCGATAAGAAGAAAGCCCAAACAGAGCTGGATGAACGCCAGAAGCATGTCGCAGGATTGAATATCAAACCACTGTCTGCCGCCGACCGCGAGCGTTATCAGGCGAATTGGGCTGCAATCCAATCAAAATTTGTCGACGAACCGGGTCAGGCAATTGGGAATGCCGACCGTTTGATCATGGAAGTTATGCAGGTTCGTGCCTACCCCGTCTCAGATTTTGAGCAGCGTGCGGCCGATATTTCAGTCAGCTATCCTGCATTAGTCAGCAACTACCGTGCTGCTCGTGAAATTGCGCTAAAAAACGAGCATCAAGAGGCAAATACCGAAGATTTAAGGCAAGCTTTGATCCATTATCGGTCGCTGTTTGAGGAACTCCTCGGAACAGAGGCAGATACCCAAAAGGAGAATTTATAATGACTGACCAGTATTACAAAAACCCTGACGAAACCTCAGAAATCATTGGGGAGATCGATAAGGACACCATCCCCGAGACAATCGAATCAGATGCTTTTGCTGATAGAACCCCGGTGGATGAGTCCCTTATCAATGATACGCCCATGGGTGGCACCGTTGCATCCGTGGAACCCTTGAGTGGACCACTTCCGGATGAGGTCCAGCTGTTTGAGACTCCCAACCAGGAGATTCCGATGGGTGGGACCCTTGCTGCTGTGGGCCAGATGGACGAAACGATTGTCAATGAGGTGCCTTTTGCAGAAGTTGTCATTCCAGAACCTCAGGTCGTAGAACCTGACCTTAACGAGACCTGGGAGAACAAGCTTGGCAAGCTCAATCTTTACAATGAGCCAAAGGACGAGACGGTTGTTCCCGTAGTGCCGGTTGTAGATAATGTCCCTCCCCCGTCACTTGCGGACGAATCGCTGCCTGAAGAGACATTGGAGAGCAAGATTAACGATCTCGATCCTTGCGATGATCCAATGGACGAGATTCTCCGCCAAAAGGAACATGTTGCCACGACCGGCGGGCTGGCGAATTAACCTGAACGCAAATTAAGAATAGTATTTCGGTGGCAAAAGACCTGACCAGCATCCCCTGGCCAGGTCTTTTCTATCAGCTTGAACCGATTCAGATCCAGGATCAACTTGATATTAAAACAATCTGGGAATCCATATCAGCCCGAATCGACAACCATCTATTAGCAGGTTTGAAGTGAGGCGAAATCGGAATTAGATTCTGATAGAGTTTTTATAGATTTAATTAGGGACATGAATAGCTCCTATCGCTTAGCATGGTAATAGTGCGAGAACCATTTACTGGGAAGGAAGGTCCGTGTGAAAAAAGAAGTGGGATTGTGGATTGATCATCGCAAAGCGGTGATCGTGACCATTGAAAATGAGGTCGAAGTCATCCGTGAAATTCGATCGAATCTGGAGAAACGTGTCCGGTTTTCAACGGGTACCCGCACGAAAGGCCCCAATACTCCCAAGGGTTCAACCTCGGAAGATATTCGGGATCGGCAGTTTAATGATCACCTGGGTAATTATTACGATGGGATCATTTCCTTTATTCGTGGTGCTGACGCCATTTTGATATTTGGTCCTGGAGAGGCAAAAGATGAATTCAAAAGCCACCTTATCCGTGGCGGCCTCGAAGGAATAATCGTTGGAGTTGAAACCGTTGATAAGATGACGGATCCCCAAGTATCGGCAAAAGTCCGAGATCATTATTTAAGATAAGAAGGATTACCATGGCAGACAAAAAAGTAACCCCGGTCAAACCAGAAAAGCCCGTCAAACCGGAAAAGTCGGTAAAGCTGGAAAAGGCAGTCAAACCGGTAAAGGCAGTCAAACCAGTAAAGTCAGTCAAACCGGAAAAGGCAGTCATACTGGAAAAGCCAGTCGCGCCGAAAAAGACCGTCAAACTGGAAAAGCCAGTTAAGCCAGAAAAGGTTGCCAAACTGGAAAAGCCTGTTAAGCAAGAAAAGCCAGTCAAGCCGGAAAAGTCAGTCAAACCGGAAAAGAAACGGCTATCCAAAGGCATGCGCACGCACAACAGACGGATGAAGCAAGAAGCCCGCAACCCAAGTGTTGTTCACGGCTAGTCATCGGCTAGCCAGACCACAGACTTCACCACCCCCACCCGAGGCTCTTTTACTGTCAGATCTGGAAAAAGAATCGAGTTGATCCAGGAAGCCCGAAACGAGCATGAACTAAGAAATGGGAAACAAAAATCATTGTGAGAGCTGCAACCCTTGCACCATTGACCCTTGCTGCCTGCGCTCCACGCATATAATCATCCGGGTCGGATGGGACAGTCTTATGAAGACTCTTATCCCGCAGGTCCATTAGCGAGGTCAGACACATGAATCAAACGGAAGTAATGATTGCGAAGGAGAAGAGTCAGGCCGAGGTCATGCTTCGAGAGTCCGAATCTCGCTACCGCCGGCTTTTTGAAACAGCCAAGGACGGAATATTGCTGCTTGATGCGGTCTCAGGCCAAATTACCGACGTCAACCCATTCCTCATTGAGTTGTTGGGCTATTCTTATGAAGAATTTATCGGAAAGTCTCTTTGGGAAATTGGTCCATTCAAAGATATTGCCGCCAGCCAAACGGCTTTTCGGGAACTGCGGCAGAAGAAATATATCCGCTACGATGAGCTGCCCCTTGAGACAAAAAATGGCGAACGCGTTGACGTGGAGTTTGTCTCCAACCTCTATGAGGTTAACGGCCAAAAAGTGATTCAATGCAACGTCCGTGATATCTCCGAACGCAAGCGGATAAAGGATTCCTTAAACACAGCCAATAAGGAGTTATCCTCTTTGGTCGTGCAATTACAAAACCATGACCGAGAAATGCGGTTGATCAATCGCATGAATGATTTGCTTCAGGCTTGTAAAACCCAGGAAGAAGCGTTTCATGTCATTTCATTGGCAGTTGGCGACCTGTTTACCGGTCAAAGCGGCGGTCTGGCAATCTTGCACGATTATGGTCATTTCCTTGAGACGTTCGCGATATGGGGAGATGAACCAATAATGGAGTCCATTTTTTAATTAGATGATTGCTGGGCCATTCGGCGCGGGCAGGCACATGAGGTATCGGATCCACTGGACAATGTAATCTGCCGCCATTTTGTTCGACCACCAAAAGCGGGACACCTGTGCTTGCCGCTGGTAGTCCAGGGTGAAATGTTAGGGTTGTTTTCGGTTGAAATCCCGGCAGGGATGAAACCCGATAACGCGTACCATTGGAGGCAACAAGTCGTAACAGTCGGTGAAGGGATTAAGCTGTCATTATCTAACTTAAAATTACGGGAGGTTATGCGCGAGCAAGCCTTCACGATCCCTTAACCGGCCTATTCAACCGCCGTTATTTGAATGATACCCTTCCACGGGAGTTAAATCGTGCCCGGCGCGAGGGTAAGCAAACCACGATCGCGATGTTGGACATCGATCACTTTAAACATTTTAATGATACCTATGGCCATGATGCTGGCGATTTAATGTTACGCGAATTGGGACGCGTCCTGCGCGAGAATGTGCGCAAAAGCGATATTGCCTGCCGGTTTGGCGGGGAAGAGTTCGTGCTGATCTTGCTCGATTCATCGTTGGAATCCAGCCGCCGACACCTCGAAAAAATCAATACGCTTGTAAAAGAACTGCAGATTCGTTATGGAGAGCAACTGCTCGGTTCAATGTCACTGTCCATCGGAATTATTGAGGCATCACAGCATGAAATGACTGGTGATGAACTCCTCAGCGCAGCCGATAAAGCTTTGTATGCCGCCAAGCGTGCAGGTCGCGACCGCATTATGGCTTATACTGAACTCGAAATATCGTCGAAATAAAATCCACACCAACATAAAGCTGTTAACAATTCTTTCTCGCGAGCCGTCTTTCCGGTAATGTACCTCCAGATATTTGGTGCATGAGGGTGTTTAGCATCAAGAATCCATGGTTTTCATGGATTCAGTGGACAACGCATCCACTATATATGGACAATATGTACGCCTTACCCCCGCATGCACGGTATATAGAACATCCTTTGAGGAATCTGAAGGTTCAGGGTCCCACAGGGAGGATGGCGTTTGCATCCCTGCTTAGCGGAGAGGCGCTAAAAGATAAAACCTAAGAATGAAAGAAAGGTTTTACCCCTGGCGCAGATATCCACATTGCGCCAGCTGACCAACCATCTGACACTTTAATCCTCTCCACTTTCTCCAGACTACTTGTATTTTGCTTTGATCTTTGTATAATAAGTTTGTAAGTCCAATGGATTTACAAAGTATTGCTCATCCATCCCCCTTCCCGCAAGTCAAACCGCATATGAAAAAAGCGACGTCGCTTCAAACCAAACATCATAATCGTGATTTGGTACTGCGCATAATCCTTTCCAACACCTCTATCAGCAGGGCTGAAGTCGCGCGTGTTACTCATCTCACGCGCACAACAGTCTCCGATGTGGTAAACGATCTCCTGCTCGAAGGTCTGGTAGAAGAAGTTGGCCGAGGGGAATCTTTGGGTGGCAAGAGTCCGATCCTGGTGAGCATCGCACCGGATTCGCGCTATTTGATCGGATTGAACCTGGCTCAAAATAGGTTTGTCGGTGCGGTGGTTAATTTACGCGGCGAGGTCAAAGAACGGATTGAAATTACCGTTGACAATAACGACGGTCAAAAAGCGCTCGAATCAGTTTACAAGATATTGAATGAGCTAACCCACAAAAAATTTAAACCGATTGTCGGCATCGGTGTTGGGACGCCTGGTCTGGTGAACTCTCAAGAAGGTGTGGTGATTGATGCTGTCAACCTGGATTGGCATAATCTTCCGCTCGGCAAGCTGCTGCAAAAGAAATACAGACTCCCGGTTTCAATCCTGAACGATAGCCAGGCCACAGCCATCGGCGAATATGTCTACAACAACGGGCATGAGCAGGAAGAGAATTACATTGTGGTCAATGTAAACCAGGGTATCGGTGCCGGGATTTTAATCAACGGGAAATTATTCCAGGGAGACGGCGGCGGTGCTGGCGAGATCGGGCATGTGGTCGTTGTTGAGAACGGAGATATCTGCCGCTGCGGTAAACGTGGTTGCCTTGAAACAATTTCGAGCTCAAGAGCCGTCTTGCAAAAACTGAATCATGCTTCTATTGAAGAGTCCATAACGGCTTACGAAGCACGAGACACACACGCCAGGCAAGTTGTCTTAACCGCCGGTCATTATCTGGGTGTTTCTCTCGCCAATATGATCGGTATTTTAAATATCCGCAAGATCATTCTCACCGGCGACATGATCCGTTTCGGTGCGGAATGGTTAAATGCTGTGAAGTCATCGATGCAAGAGGCTGCACTGTCGCGAATGTTTGAGGAGACCACGCTCGAGGTTGGAAGGTATGGCTACGATGCCTGTGTGTTGGGAGCTGCAACTTTCTTGTTGCTGGATGATTATTCCCTGTTGTATTCAAGAGAAATCTAGAGCATGCTTCCCACGCTGGTAAAACCACTGGTTCTTCCTCCTCTCGATCCTTACTTTTCTCCGGCGGTCTTATACAATCGCAGGCTTCGCCAAGACGTTGAAGGTTGCGGTGTTCGAGCAGTCATCGGGTTGGAAAGGAACGCGGGAGAAAGTTCCAGAGTTGAATTATTGGTCTTTCCAGATGAACACTCGATGTCTGAACGGAATTTTCAGTATGTCGAACGCATTGTTAAGTTTTTGCTTTGGCAGCGCGGCGGTCACACCTTATATTTCAGTGGTCCAGGCAAAATTGCATCTTATCTCGCGCAAACCTATGCTGCGGACGGCGCTCGCGCTTTTGACCATCATTTTTTTGGAAATAAGGTTTACGAGAGAGAATTTCGGGTCGTCCAAAGGGATGAAGGACACATTCCCGGCTCCCATGAGCTCGGGAAAAAACTGGGTGGAAATTTAAACGGTTACCGGATCGGATTTGATCTTGGTGCTTCGGACCGTAAAGTGAGCGCTGTCGTGGATGGTGTCCCGGTATTCAGCGAGGAAAGGATCTGGGAGCCGCGCAAGAACACTGACCCCGACTACCATTACCGAGAAATCATGCGCTCAATCCAGGCTGCCGCAGCAAAAATGCCGCAGGTGGATGCCATCGGGGGCAGCTCGGCAGGCATCTTCATTGATAACCGTCCCATGGTGGCTTCCTTATTCCGCGGAGTCTCGGAGAGTGACTACAACCGGGTTAAGGATATCTTTCTCCGCATTCGAGACGAAGTTGGAGTGCCGCTTGAAGTAATTAACGATGGAGATGTGACCGCTCTGGCAGGCTCGATGGCCATCCAAGAAAACGGCATTCTCGGCATCGCTTTAGGGTCCAGTTTGGCAGCGGGGTATGTAAACACCGAAGGTCATATCATGGGCTGGTTGAATGAATTGGCGTTCGCACCTGTGGATTACAACCCGAATGCTCCGATTGATGAATGGTCCGGAGACAGGGGCTGCGGCGCATCCTACTTCTCCCAGCAATGCGTTTTCAGGTTGGCGTCGGGGGCTGGAATTATGGTCCCTGGCGATTTACCGGATGCGGAACAGCTTAAATTCATCCAGGAGAAACTTGAATCAGGCGATGAAGGCGCAATCAAAATCTGGGAAACGATGGGGATTTACTTGGGATATGGCATCGCACATTACGCTGATTTCTACGACCTCCAGCACGTGTTAATTCTTGGCCGTTGCAGCTCCGGAAGGGGCGGAAGCCTCCTGCTAGAAGGCGTACAAAAAGTATGGAGTGCAGAATTTCCCGAATTACAGCAAAAAATTCACTTGCATTTACCAGATGAAACCATCCGGCGCGTAGGTCAATCGCTCGCCGCAGCCAGCTTGCCGTTTCTCCCCCCAACACCGGCGAAACACAGGGAATCTCAATGAAATTTAACAAAGAAACCGCCAAGATTTATGTTCCTGACCAGACTCCTGAAAGTGAGGCGTTGGCGAAAACAACGTTCCTGTGTATTGCGGCGCATCAGGATGATATTGAGATCATGGCGGCGCAGCCAATCCTTGAGTGCTTTCAGCAGCAGTATAAAAGTTTCACTGGTGTCGTCATGACAGACGGCCGGGGATCGCCAAGGAATGGTACGTATGCGCAAACCACGGATGAAGAAATGCGCCTGGTCCGCATCAAAGAACAATGCAAAGCTGCCGATATCGGTGAGTACGCTGCACTCGTGTTGCTAGATTACCCCTCGGTTGAGATCAAGAATGCATCAAATGGGAGGTGTGTTGAAGATATTCTCCAAATTTTGCGAGCTACCAAACCAACGATCATTTTCACGCACAATCTGGCTGATAAACATGACACTCATGTTGCGGTCGGACTGCGGGTCATCGAGGCGCTGCGCCGGCTCGCGCCGGACGAACGTCCGGAAAAGGTCCTCGGGTGCGAGGTTTGGCGGTCACTGGATTGGCTGAACGATGATGATAAAGTTGTGATGGACCTTTCGAACCAGGAAAACCTGCAGCACGCTTTGTTGGGCGTCTTTGATTCGCAGATCGCTGGCGGAAAACGCTACGACCTGGCCGCCATGAGCCGCCGACGGGCAAATGCTACCTTTTTTGAGTCTCACGGGGTGGATGTCATGACAGGGATTTCTATTGCCATGGACCTAACCACCTTAATGAATGACTCCAGCGTCCACCCATCAGACTACATAACCGAATTTATCCAACGCTTTGAAATGGACATCAAGGCTCGAATTGGTAAGATGGGCTGATTGGTTTAGATCATCCCAAAGATAGGAGGAAGAGGATCAGATTGCTGTTGAATTGAAGTACGTAAATTACCCACTTACCTAACCCAAAGGAGAGGAACAAATGCATAAGAAAGTGTTTTCAATCTTGTCCGTTTTACTCATCCTCGGCATGCTGCTGTCGGCTTGCTCTACGCCGGCAACTCCCGCCGCCACGGATGCGCCGGCAGCCACAGATGTACCAGCTGCCACGGATGTACCCGCTGCTACGGATGTCCCCGCCGCTGATGAAGTAACCCTCAAAATCTACTTGCTGGATTACACGCCAGACACTATCGCCTGGCTCAAGAGCGACATCAATCCGGCCTTTGAAGCAGCTCACGAAGGGGTTACCGTCGAAATTACCGAAGGTTCATGGTCCGGCTGGGATACCACCTTCAGCGGTTTCTTTGCCGCGGGTGAAGGGCCAGACATCATCAACCTCGGCTCTGAGATGAACACCCTCTATGGTGAAAGCCTGGCTGATATGGATGCTTACCTCGGTGAAGCGGCCTGGGCTGACATAAAGAATTTTGGCCCCGCGCTTGAAAATGCCAAATTCGAGGGTAAGCTGCGTGGTTTACCCATCTTTACCGCCCCCCGCTACATTTTCTGCCGCACCGACCTCATGGAAGGTGCTGGCTGGACCACGGGCACCCCGCAGGACTTTGAAGAGTGGAAAGCCTTCGCTGCACAGGCATCAACCATCGACCCCGCGACTAACTCCTTGGTACAGCAAGCCCTCGTCCCAGTTGACGCCGGTTCAATGGCTGACTGGCAATGGTGGCTTCTGGTTTATTACTCCCTCGGCGGCGAACTTTACAAAGCGGATGGCAGTCCAAACTTCGATTCACCTGAGGCATTGGCGGCTACCGAATTTGTTCTGGATTTGCGGCAGGCTATTTATGGACCCGCAGCCGATGCAGTGGGTGCGCTTCCCACCGGTCAGGGTTCTGTGATTGATGTGGATGACGCTACCAGCAAGGACAATGGCGCCGTTTGTCTGGCCCACTCGGGCTGGGCAGCCCCCGCTTTTGATCGCCCGATTTGGGAAAACGTCAGCATCGACCCGTTCTTTGGCGATCCTGCGAACTTCCCCAACAGCAAACCGGTTGTCCTGGCGTTCAACGACTGGCTTGCCGTGGCGGATTACAGCCAAAACAAAGAACTGGCAGCTGAATGGCTAAAACTGGCCTTCAGTAAAGAAGCCAATAACAAGTGGAACGAAACGATGGGCTTAATCCCCGCTCGTAACGATTCACAATACGGTTATGTCACCGAATCTCCGCAGCTGCAGCGCGAAGCTGAGCTTGCCTCCCAGTATGGCGTCGGTTTTGCCGGCATTAAAGAAGCCGCAAAACTCTCCACCATCATGCAGGATGCCCTTGGCAAACTCATTACCGAAGAATTGACCCCTGCAGACGTTGTCGAAAAGATCCAGACAGAATATACCGATGCATTGAAGTAAGCACCATGGTTTTGAGGATTGGGCGAGGTGAAATACCCTCGCCCAATCTGGATTTTTTATGAGGTGAAGCAAATGCTGGAAAACTCATATTTAGATCTGATTTTGACTGCGGCGCTAACGGTAATTTTTATCATTGCTTCCTGCTTCGGTCTGGGCCATCTGGCAAAATGGATCTCAAAAAAGCGCGGTGCAAAACCCTATAAACAGGAAAACACTTTCGCTGGATACTTTTTTGCGGCTCCCTGGATTGTCGGCTTTATTATATTTATCATCATCCCGTTGGGTTTTTCTTTGTACTGGAGTTTTACCGATTACCGGGTCACCTCACAAGACCCTGCCAACTGGATCGGACTGGAAAACTATATTGAATTGCTCACCCGGGATGCTAACTTCCGGGCGTCAATCATCAATACCCTTTACCTGACCATCATTGGACTTCCCCTGCAAATGGCTTTCGCTTTGCTGCTGGCCGTTCTGCTTAGCCAAAAAATGCGCGGTGAACGCATCTTCCGCATGGCGTTTTACCTGCCAGTCATTTTGGGATTCAACACTGCTGTGTTGTTGTGTTGGCGTTTGATGTTGAACACCGGGACCGGCATCATCAACCAGATTATCCGGTCGGTCACAACTGCCGTCCCTGCGCTGGGATACGTCAACCGCGGCTTTATCTATGTTCAAGAAATCATCACAGCCTTTTTTCTAGGCTTGAGCTCTGGCAAGTTCAACCTGCTGGACAGAATTATTGAAACGGGCTTTCCGGCAGCCAACCGTGTGCCGCTGTGGGTGCAAAGTCCACTCTGGACGAAGATGTCCGTCATCCTGCTGATGGTTTGGGGATGCGGAACGATGATGCTCATCTTTCTGGCAGGTTTGAGCAACGTCCCCAAAGAACTGCATGAGGCTGCTCAAGTGGACGGCGCTTCAAAATGGCAGCGCTTTTGGAAAATTTCTTTCCCACTGTTAACACCCTACATTTTCTACAATCTGGTGGTCGGGATGATCAGCTCGCTCCAAATTTTCGAGCCCATCTTTGTCCTTTATCGTGACAGCCAGCCATTGGTTTCTTCCACAATTTCAATGGTCTATTATTTATGGCAAAAAAGCTTCAGTCATTTTGAAATTGGCTACGGTTCAGCGATTTCATGGGTCATTCTGGTGATTATTCTCGTAATTACCCTTATTCAATTCAAACTGCAAAAACGCTGGGTCAATTACGATCTTTATTAGGAGCGGGAGATGAAAAATTATTGGTCCATCGTTAAAAGCTTTCTGATGTATATCCTGCTCACGGCAGCAACCATCTTGATGAGTTTTCCGTTGTTTTGGATGATCTCTTCCTCATTGAAAACACTTGCGGAAACCAACTCGCCGGGCATAACCTGGATTCCAAGCCAGGTTACCTGGGATGCCTATGTCAGCATCTTTCAAAACGAAAATTTTCTGCGCTCCTATTTCAACTCGGTATTCTTCGTAACCTTCGCTCTGGTGGGAACCCTGCTTTCCATTGCGGCCGTATCCTACGCTTTCAGCAGAGTGGAATGGCCTGGCCGGAATTTTGTCTTTTTCCTCATGCTATCCACGATGATGATTCCACCGCAAGCCCTCATTGTGCCCCAGTACGTCTTTTTTAATAAGCTTGACTGGATCGGGACGTTCAACCCGATCATAATCCCGGGATATTTCGCGGGTGGAGCGGCGATGATCTTTCTGCTGCGTCAGTCGATGGCTCAAATACCGAATGAATTGAACGAATCTGCTGTGGTTGACGGCGCGAACCATATTCAAATATGGTGGGAGATCGTGATGCCCCTGGTAAAAGCGCCCATGGCGACTGTCGCCACGTTTCTCTTTGTCGGTTTTTGGAACGCCTTGTTGACCCCGCTGATGTATTTGCAGACTGTCGAACTGTATACATTGCCAGTGTATGTAACCACGTTATACAACATCAACAACACTGTTCAGCAATGGCCTACCATCATGACGGCTGCTGTGTTGACTACCGTACCCTTGATCATTGTCTTTTTCTTCGCACAGCGCTTTATTCTGGACAGTGTAGTGGTCACGGGACTAAAAGGTTAACATGGATACGGTCTCAGAGTTGGTCGGTCAAAAACTTTTGCTGGCTTTTCACGGCTTCGAACAACTTTCTCCCGAGATAGTGGAATCCATTGGAAAATATAAACCCGGTGGTTTTACGCTCTTCCGCAGCCTGAACATTGATTCGCTTCACCAGGTCCGCCAGCTGACCGGGTCGCTCCAAACCGTGGCGCGTGACTATGGCCTTCCTCCATTATTGATCTGCGCGGACCAGGAAGGCGGTCAGCTGATGGCAGTCGGGGAGTGCACACCCTTGCCGGGAAACATGGCGCTGGGCGCAACCCGATCCGTGGAATTGGCGCGCCAGGCAGGCGTCGTGCTCGGTTCGGAATTGGCAGCCTTGGGGATCAATGTGAATTACGCCCCTTGCGCCGACGTGAACATCAACCCCAAAAATCCGGTGATTGGCACGCGCTCTTTTGGCGACGCTCCAGTGCTGGTAGGCGCATTAGCTGCAGCGGTGATCGATGGGATTCAATCGCAGGGGGTGGCAGCCACAGCCAAGCATTTTCCAGGACACGGTGATACCTACACCGACTCGCACCTGGGTTTGCCGGTACTTGTGCATGACTTGGCGCGGCTCAAAGCGGTGGAACTGCCGCCATTTGCCGCTGCCATTAAAGCCGGCGTAAAAATGATAATGACAGCCCATGTCGGTCTGCAAGCTTTAGATGGTTCGTCTCCTCCTCCAGCCACCCTCTCACCACACGTCATATCCAGCCTTTTACGCCAGGAAATGGGTTTTACTGGTGTGGTCGTGAGTGATGCCATGGATATGCATGCCATCCGACAGGGTGAGGCGCTGCGTGAGGATGTGCTGCGCGCTGCTCAGGCTGGAATAGACCTGCTGCTGATCACAAGCGACCCAAAAGACCATGAGCGTGCATATAGTTCGCTTATTCATGCATTTCAAAATGGACAGTTGCAAAAGGGACAGCTGGATGAATCGGTCGCAAGAATCATGGAGTTGAAAAACTGGATCGCCTCCCACACTACCTCGCCTGACTTGAGCGTGATCCGCTGCGCCGAAAACCTCCGCGTCGCCGATGAGATTGCAGAACGCTCAATCACCCTGGTGCGTGACAGAGCAAACCCTATTCCTATTCAGCTTGCGCCGGAGAAACGTATTGCGGTCGTCATTCCCGAACCACAGGACTTAACTCCGGCGGATACCTCGTCCTACATAAAACCCGGTTTGGTTGAAGTGCTTAAACCCTTCCACGCTCAGGTGGATGGTTTCTCCATCCCCTTCGCCCCGAATGATGACGAACGTGCAACTATCATTGAGAGTCTCAAGCCATACGATCTCATCATCGCCGGTACCATTAATGCCTGCGCCTCGCCGAATCAGGCAACCTTTGTTCAGCAGCTGTTGAATACTGGGATTCCGCTGATTGTGATAGCGATGCGCCTGCCCTATGACCTCGAAGTCTTTCCGCAGGTGGAAACCTATCTTTGCACTTACAGCATCCTTGAACCTGCCATGAAAGCCGCAGCTAAGGCGTTGTTTGGTCAAATTCAGGCGACAGGGAAGCTGCCAGTAACGGTCAAAAACGAATAAATATGAATTCGCTGGTTTTAAAATAAGGAAGAAATGTCCCTCTATTCAGAGATAATGGAACAGCCTGAACGGGTGAACTCGTTACTGGATGTGCAACGCGCTGCCGTGGAGCGCATTGCGGCAGAGATCAAAAAGTATGATATTCGCTATGTTTTCCTGGCTGCACGGGGTACATCCGATAATGCCGGAAGATATGCCAACTACTTATTCGGTGCCAAGAACCATCTGCCGCTCGCACTGGCTACCCCTTCACTCTTCACGTATTATAAAAAACCGCCCATATTGGCAAATGCCCTGGTGATTGGCGTTTCGCAGTCCGGTCAATCTCCAGATATCATCAGTGTGCTGGAAGAGGGGAATAAACAAGGCAGCCTTACCATCGCTATCACGAATGAACCAGATTCGCCGCTGGCGAGAGCATCCAGCTGCGTGCTGGATATTCAGGCTGGAGTGGAGACAGCGGTTGCCGCAACCAAAACCTACACCAACGAACTGATGGCGATTGCCATGCTTTCCTGTGCCATGAACCAGGATGAAGCCAGGTGGCAAGAGTTGACCAGGGTGGCAGAATGGATGCGCGAGACTTTCCGACTGAATGAAAACATCTCAAACATTGTCCAACGATACCGCTATATCAATCATACGGTTGTTCTTGGACGTGGTTTTAATTACTGCACGGCTTTTGAATGGGCATTGAAACTTAAAGAATTGACCTATGTTGCAGCCGAGCCATATTCTTTTGCCGATTTCCAACATGGTCCACTCGCATTGGTGGAGCGCGGTTTTCCAGTGATGGTGGTCTCTCCACAAGGAGCGGTTTCAACTTCGTCGCTAGAGATGATTGGTACACTGAAGAAAAAATTCTCGGCGGAGTTGGTCGTAATTTCAAACGATTCATCTGCTCTGGAATTGGCGAACTCTCCCATTCCAATTCCGGCTAATATTCCGGAATGGCTGTCACCCATGATCTGTATCATTCCGGCACAATTATTCGCCTATCATCTGACGGTGGCAAAGGGATTGAACACGGAACAACCGCGCAGTATCCACAAAGTAACCGAGACCGATTAACAGCTTCCGAATTTAAATAATATTTCACGCACGAAATTACTTGTGCCCAAAAAAGACGGTTTCTGGCTTCCAATGACGAATCGACTGGCAAAGTACCCGAAATCCTAAATAAATCACGCCTGGCTAAAGGATCTCTTCGCGCGAGCCAGCCTTCGCTCCCAGGTTATATCAGCCCATCCAAAATATCCATCAATTCCTGATCTCCCCCGACCGGCGGGAACCAGTCCACCAGTACCACCTCGGCCTGCTGGTCCTGGATCGCTTCACCAAACCCAACCAGGCCTATATTAATGGCCACTAGCGGCTCAGTTAGAAGGCATTGAATCGGATTATCTTTTTCTTCCATCTCAATCCTCCAATAATTTCATACAATAATCAGTTGCTGCCGCATTGCTTTGGAAAGTGATCACCCCTGCGGATTCTAATGCCTGCAGTTGACCATCATATCCCTGCGGATCCAGATCCGTGCCAGTGATTGATGCCACGAAAGCGATTGTTCGCCCGTTGGATTCTGCTTTTTGCTGGGCGGCAGTTATGGCTGGCAATAGATCCCCCACGGGGTCCATGGAACTGTTGTAGCCCAGAATAAAGTCGAGCAATATAACCGCAACTTCCGGGTCATCCGCCTCAGCTAAAATTCGCCGGGCGCGTTGGCTGCCGTCGATCATCGGGTGCGGCCGACCGCGGGTATAGATGTCGTCGCCCATATCTACCAGAGAGTGTTCTTGACTGTGATCCGGGTGTTGTAATGCAAAATGGCTGTCCAGCGGAGAATTGGAATACGGCTGAATGTGATGCGAAAGCAAAATCTGTTGCGACTGGTAGCTGAATGTGCCGCCAGCAAACAATCCGCGCAGGTATTTCTGTGAGCCCTGCCGTTTGCTTTTGAACCCGTACTGATATTCTTGATCCTTGGTTTGGTTTTGCCAATTCACCGGTTTTCCGCTAGCCATTGCAGCCGCATCGTCAATTGTCCTTGCCTGCTGGAAGGATTCTCCGGCGCCTGGGATATCTTCACTAACACCAAGGAAGCAGGCAACTACTGGCTTGGTACAACGCGCAAAGGCAGTTGTGAGCAGGGGTAGCGTTTTTCTCCCCGGCGGTTTTGCGATGACTGCGATGATTTCAGTACTTGGATCCTTTTCCAGAGCTTGAATAGCTGCCAGCGTGGTGATTCCGCCAACCGCATCCGACAAATCTCGGCTGCCTGTACCGATCGCGTGCGAAATACCGCTGCCAAGGTTATGCACCAGGCAGGTGAACTCTTGCAGACCAGTACCAGATGGCCCCACCACACCTATCGACCCGCGCCGGACCCGGTCAGCGAAGCCAATCCCCACGCCGTTGATGATGCTGGTTCCGCAGTCCGGTCCCATGACCAGAACCTCGCGCTGACTAGCCAATTGCTTGATGGCGATCTCATCTTCGATGGTTACATTGTTGCTGAACAGAAAGACGTTCAGACCTCGTTCCACCGCCTGTCGTGCTTCCCGAGCAGCATATTCCCCAGGGACGGTAATAACAGCGAGATTGGCTTTAGGGTTGGCTTCCAGCCCGTCTTGCAAGGTATGGATATTTGACGATGCTTTGCTGACTGCGCTGACCTCAAGAAATGAGTCAAATTGCTCGATCAGCTTATCAGCAATGTTTTGGCTATCGGATTCCACGGCGACAATCAGGTCGTTAGGTTGAGCCGTCAGCAACTGTGGATCGGTAAATCCGAGGTCAGCCAGGGTTTGTTTATTGGGTTCGCTGCCCATCACCACCACCGACAGGGCTACGCCATCCGATTCTGACAGCCGCTTATTTACGCCCATCAGAAAAACCGAGTCATAGTATTGGTTTTTCTTAATCAGTACACGGGTTGGCATTTGCTGCTCCTCAGGTACCCTGATATTTTCGGCTGAAGGCTTTCAGCGCCTGGACATAGCACTCCATCGGCGCCCGCACCAATCCGGCACCAATCTTGGGGTAACCGGGGTCTTTGTGGGCAATGGCGGTATCGATGATCGGTGTGATGCCCGTCTGCACTACCTTGCGGATATCAATTCCGATCGGCACCCCGGCAAAGCTGAACGCCGGCATGCGGTAGCTTGGGTGGGTAGTGGTGGTGATGTTTTTCATCTCGCGCGTGTATCCCAATGCTTCATCCGGTGTACCGCCAACCAGACTCAAAATTCCAGGTGCGCCGCCCAGTACAAACCCGCCCCAGCCAACTGTTTCGGTGATGGCTGAATCACCCATATCCAGTCCGGCATCTTGAGCGGAATACCCGGGCACATACAAGCCTTCAACGAACGGTGAAGGCGCGGTAAACCAGGCATCTCCCATACCGCTCACCCGGATACCAAATTCCGTCCCGTTCCGGCACATGGCTGTGACGATGGTGCTGTACTCTACGTCTCGTGCTGGGTCAGCGATGGCTTTACCTGCCGCCATCGCCAAGCCCAAAAAGATCAAATTGTGGTTCTTGAGCAAATACAAAGTGCTGATCTGGTCCTGGCGGGAAATATCAGCCTTGGCCAGGCCAACAGCCATGGCGTTCCCAAACAGTGCCGATGAGGCGCTGTGCCGGTTGTGTAGTTCATCGCCCATCTGTAAAGCCTGGGTGATGATGGGTTTAAGCGGCAATTCACCATCGGATTTCAAAGCGGCCCGCAGCGAAGGAGCGAAGACGTCGCGCCATTTGCGCAGGCTGTCCACCGCACCCTCGCTAAAGTCGCCAAACTGCTGGGCACCCTCAACCTGGCGGCAGTACGCCCGGTTGCCAAAAGTTTTGTTCTCTACCACAAAGACCCAACCGTTCGCGGAAATTGTCCCGGCCATCGGTCCAACGGTTTGATGATGGTGATTTGGTTCCAGGATGATCTCGCCGCTCTCGAGCATCGCCGCCGCTTTTTCAGGGGTCTTGGCCCATCCCTCGTAGATCACCTGTCCAATGATCGCCCCGCGTTGAGCGCCGCACATTCTGCCCCACGGGATGGGAGGCCCGGAATGCGTAACCATTTTATCTTTCATCCCCGGGATCACTTCGATTGCCGGCGCAATGTCGACCAAAACCGGATCACCGTCGATCATGCGTTTTACTGCCGTTTGATTGGCCGCCTCGATTTTTTGCTTTATGTCCATTTTCATCTCCTTGAGTTGTTCACGTTGGATGAGATGAGTCATCGGGTGTGGGGTCAAAGGTTTCAGCCTTAACCGCATACCCCATGGTTCATCCATGCTTCCAGGTTCTCCGGGGATGCCCCCAATCATCCCCAGAGATACCCATTTGCTTTGAATACAAACTATTCTTTATTTCGGGCTGCCGACCACTCCCTGAACGAACCAATCGACATTGCTCATCGCGTCATCTGTCAGCACTTCGCCTTCTTTGATCTTGACATTGCCATCCTGATCCTTAATGGGGCCAGCGAAGGTTACAATTTTGCCAGATTCCAGGTCAGCTTGCACCTGGGCAACTTTATCGACAACTTCTTGTGGCACTTTTGGACCAAACGGTGCAATGGCCATGCAGCCGTCGGATAAACCGCACCGCAGGAAGATGGGCTCCCAGGTCCCGTCCATTACAGTGGAGGCCAGCCAGGTGAACTTATCACCGAGGGTAAAGCCCTGACCGGTAATCCAGTACTCAGGCGCAAACTGCTGGGCTGCCAGGTTCTGATAACCAATGGAGTATACGCCGCGCGATTCAGCCGTTGAGATGACCGTCTGCGGTGAATCGACATGCATGCTGATAACATCCACTTCCTGGTTGATCAGCGAGTTGGTCGTTTCGGCTTCCTTGGCACTGTCACCCCAGCCAAAGGTATAGCCCACGATCACCTCGACATCCGGGTTCACAGATTGTGCACCGAGCGCATAAGCATTCACAAAGACATCGGTCCAGGCCAGAGGGAATGCAGCTACGAAACCCAGTTTATTGGTCTCGGTCATCATTCCGGCTGCGACACCCATCATGTACCAGACATCTGGCGGTTTTCCGAAGATATTGGCGAAGTTGGCGCCCATTTCCCAGCCGCCGACATGCTCAAAAACGACATCCGGATATTTCTCGGCGAGGCCCAGCGCAGGATATTGGTGCGCATAAGCAGTGGCGAAAATCATCTTTGCGCCCTCAGCAATCATATTCTCGATGGTGGAGGTCGCACCTGCTTCGTCATACACATTCTCAGCTTCAATGATGCTGACGCAGGAAATGTTTTCCTTGATCGCCGCAATAGCTTCATGCATCGCCTGGTTATAACCAGCGTCCATGATCGGGCCGCCATACGTTGCGCCGATGATCAGGCAGGGTCCTTCTTCCGCCGGCACTTCTGTAGCAGGCGCCTCGGTCGGAGGGACTGCAGTCGCGGGTACAGCAGTAGGCGGCGTAGTTGGTTCCGGAACCGCGGTAGGGGTTGCCTGTTGGGCGCAGGCAGAAATAGCCAGCACGGCACCAATGATAATTGCGAGTATTCCATGTATTCTTTTCATTTCCTTCTCCTTGGTTCAGTCTAATAGCCACTCAAATTTGTGACCCAAATGTTTTCTTGACCGGATAATCCTCCTTTCGAGCATCGGGCTGTTTATTCAGTGCCTTCATATACCCTGCCAAGGGTGGCAGGGGCTGAGTGCTTGCGAGTACCTCCCCAGATCAGTAGGACGGTTAGTGTCAAGACAAAAGGGAACATGTCCAGGATGAAGGGGGAAATGTTGACCCCGCTGACCTGCAACAGAAGTTGAAAAGCAACCGCGCCGCTGAAAACCAGCACCCCGGCGATCGCCCGAATCGGATGCCACTTTGAGAAAATCACCAGAGCAATTGCGATAAAGCCTCGCCCGCCAGTCATATACTCTGCCCAGTTCATGGTAAAGGCGATTGACAGATGTGCCGCGCCTAACCCTGCCAACAGTCCGCCCACGAAAAGACCCTGGAACTTGATCGCGCCCGGGTTGCGGCCAGAAGCATAGGCTGTTTCTGCATTTTCTCCCACCGCCCTCAGGCTCAGCCCCCAGCGGGTTCGATACAGCAGCCACCAGATGAAAATGGCCATTGGGATGACCAGATAGATGAGGAAATCGAATTTAAACAGCGAGGTGTACCGCAACGGTAGATCCTCAAGACCCGGGAACATATATCTTGGCAAACTCTTGATCAACTTGCCCACAAAGGGTTTGCCGATCAAGGCGCTCAGTCCGTAACCAAAGAACATGACCGCCAGACCGGCAGCCAACTGGTTGGCTTTACGTGTGATGATCAGGTAGCCAAAGATGAGGTTGACCAATCCACCCGTCAGCATGGCAGCCAGGACACCAACCAATGGGTTAGCGGTCAGCACGGTCACTCCATATCCCGTGGCAGCACTGACCAACAAGACGCCTTCCAATCCAAGATTGACTGTGCCGGAACGTTCCGTCACGACTTCGCCCAGAGTGGCATACAACAATGAGGTGCCTGAAAAAATGGTGCTGGATAGCACGCCTAATAATGCAAGGAGACTCATGCCGCTTTTCCTCGAAGGAATTTAGGTAGAACCGGTTTGGCCAGAACTACGAAAAGTGAAAATGCCAGTAACAGATTGATGACTGCGTACGGCAGGCCGATCGTTATCTGTAGCATGTTTCCACCGGTCATGATGACCGACACCACAAAAGCCATCAGAAGGATCCCCAAGGGGTCGCCGCCGGCCAGCCAGCTGATTAAAAATCCCATGTAGCCGTAACCGGGTGAAAAGTTCGGGATCAGCAGACCGTAAAAACCCGAAACCTGTGCCATGCCAGCCAATCCCGCAATCCCGCCGCTGATGCAGAAAATAATCAGCATGTAAGGCTTAACTGGAATGCCATTCCTTCTGGCAGCCTGAACGTTGCCGCCGATCGACCGCATCTCCAATCCCCAACGGGTGTACTTCATGACAAACCAGAAGAGCGCCAATACCACCAGGCCAAAGACAATTCCCAGGTGAATGCGGGTCCCGAAGAAAGTTGGCAGCCTGGCAGCATCCACGAAGTTGGGAGTCATATTGGTTTCGCGGGGTGAGTGCCAGAAACCAAACACCAATAATCCCGCGATCTTGGGTGCGATCATATTCATCAGGAGTGTGGTGATGGTTTCATTCACCAACCCAATCGCCTTAAAGAATGCCGGTAAGAATGCCCATACAGCCCCGCCTAGAATGCCCAGCAGAACCATGATCGGCAGCAGCAGCCAGCCCGGCAGGTCTTTGAACGCCAGTGCAGCAAAAGTCGCAAAAATCGCACCTAAATAAAGCTGGCCTTCTCCCCCAACGTTGATCATGCCGATCCTGGCTGGGAGTGCCACCGCCAGTGCTGTCAACAAGATCGGGATCATCGAAACGATGACCTCGGAAAAACCATACGCACTGCCAAAGGTCGCCTTGAAAAGATCGCGGTAGGAAGGAATCGGATTATTCCCCGTGATTAGCAAAATCCCGGCAAACAGGAGCAAGGCAAGTAAAACCGTCAATCCATAACGCACAAAGATTTGGAGATACTTATTCTGGAAAATGGACTTTGCCGGAAGTGCATTACTACTTTGAATCATGGCTTTCCTGTGTTCCGGTCATGAGGTAACCGATTTGGTAATAATCCGTCTCTGACGGTTTAAATTCACCAACGATCCGACCTTCGTTTAGGACCACCAGCCGGTCGCTGAGGGAAAATAGCTCTTCGAGATCTTCTGAAATCAACAGGACGCCTGCGCCTTCATTCCTCGACTTCATTAATTCCTGCCGCGCAACCAGCGTACTCTGGACGTCCAACCCGCGTGTAAGGTACGAGGCAACGATCAACCGCGAATCCTTCATCATCTCGCGTGCGATGATCAATCGCTGTAAATTGCCGCCAGATAACGATTTTGCCGGCACATAATAAGAAAAGGTAAAGCCAAATTTTTCCAGAGACAGGCGGGTGTCTTCACGCACCAATTGCCAGTCCATTTTCAGTCCGCCGTGCCTGGAATAATCAGCCGTACGCGTAATTGCCATGTTTTCCAAAACGGACATGAAAGGTACGGTCGCCATCGTCAGCGGATTTTCAGGGATGAACCCCAGGCCAAAGTCCCGCATTTTCCGGGTGGACGAGCGGGTAAAATCCATCCCTTTGAGCATTTTCCTGCCCGCAACCACCTTTTCCATCCCCAGAAT
>DATMXL010000222.1:0-6050 GCA_035561555.1 Bellilinea sp. | reverse complement strand
AGGGCTTCGCTCATTAGTGGCAGCACACTGACAATGGTGAACTCGAAACTCAGATAGAAAACAAACAAGGCTGCCAACGCACTCCAGACGGCACCACCGGAAAATATCAGAGCAACCGACGCCAGCGAATTCAACAAAAGGCCGGCGCGGATGGACCACTCTTTACCCAGGCGGTCCACCAGCCAGGCCGAAAAGCCTTCGCCGCCCAACTCAGCCACACCGAGCACGGCTGAGGCAGCTCCCAGGGCTGCCAACTTGAGTCCAAAAGATCCTTCCAGCCAGACGCCGAAAACCAGGTTGACGCTTTCATTGGCGGCGGTCATGGCCATTGCCAAGGCAAGTCCAATGGGGACGGCTGGAACGCGCAAAACCTGACGCAAGCCGCCGTGACCCAGGGCGGCAGGGCTTTTCGCATGCGCTGCGCGGTCAGCCGGGATGAAGTAGGCCAGTGCCGCCAATACCAACAAGCCAAGAACAGCCAGCAGGAGAAAAGGCGATTGCCAGGCGCCAGTTTGACCCAGCAGCCAGCCAACCAGGGGCACCCCAAAAATGAAAGCCAGCGACCAGCTCAGTTCGGTCAGGCCCAGGGCCCGGCCGCGGCGCTGGTAGGGCACCCGGTCACCAATATAAGCCTGCATGGCCGGCAGGAACACCAGGATCGACAGGTTCATCAGCAGGACCGCGATGAAGAAGGTGGTGATCGTCGGCCAGATGCTGACCAGCAGTGCACACAGGGTAAAAGCGCCCACAGCCAGTACCATGCTCAACTTGCGTCCGCGCCGATCTGCCAGCGGCGCCGCCAGCGGGCTGATCAAACCCGTCAACGAGCGCAGGGTGAAAAGCAGGGAGACCGAGCCGAGCGACAACCCCAACCCGTTTTGAAAGGTGGACAGAAAGGGGTACACCATGCGATAACTGGTATTCATCACCGTGCGGGCCAGGATGAACAGCATTAGTTGCAGGGGAGTGAACTGCTGCCCGGACTTCATGCTGGGGTTAGGTCTGGGGGGTCTGTGCCCGGTACACCAGGCGTGTGATTAAGACGCCAACCAGCAGCGTCAAAACGAGCAGGGCAATGAAGAAGAGTTGAATGCCGGAAGCACCGGAGCCAAAAATAGGCGAATCGGGGTGCAGGATGTTGGTGATACCGCCTAACTGCCACCATAGCGTTATGCCAAAGGCCAGGTTGGCCAGGTTGGTGAGGCGCGGCTGATTGAGCACCCAAAGTCCCAACTGCAGCAATAGACCAACCACACCAAAGGTGAAAGGTACACGCCAGCGCGGCTCATCCCAGAAGATTCCGCCCCAGTTTTGCACCTGAACCAGCAGCGACATGGGCAAGTAGGTTAACCAGAAGAGCAGCCCGGTGCGTCCTAGCGCCAGCGACAGGTTGGACCACCTTGTTTTTGGCAGGATCAACCCAAGCAGCCCGGCCAGGGCAGCTGCCGCGAAAAGCAGCTTGCCGGTCCACACCCAGGCGCCGTGCAGCACTACCAATCGCAGGTTCTCACCCAGGGTGCGCTCGGTCGGGCCAAAGACAGTGATCAGCGAAATGGCGATGACCGTCAGCGCCAGGACAATCCAGGTGTTTTTGACGCGCGAACGGGTTTGAGGTTGAATGGCGTTGTCCATGCGGCGCGCTAGACTTCCGGTGCTTCGTCGGGCATTTCGACTTTGACGGTCTCCAGACCGGCACCCGCCCAGGCGTTCATCAACTGCATGTAGAACTGCACCATACGCGCCAGTGAGCCAACATGCACGCGCTCGTTGATGCCGTGCATGCGTGAAAGATCGTCCTGGGTGGCGACCAGCGGGGTGAAGCGCAGCACCTGATCGCTCAAATTGGCATAGTGACGCGCATCCGTAGCACCCAGTACGACGTACGGCGCTGTCTCAGCGCCGGGGAAAACCTGGCGGATGGTGGTTGCCAGGCTCTGGAAGGCTTCCCCGTCCGGGGCCGTCAGCGGGGAGGCTTCCCAGGCATTCTCGGGAATGGGTTCGACCGTAACGCGGGGGTCGTTAATCACCAGGCGGCAATATTCGGCCAAATCCTCGACCGTATCGCCGGGCAGCAGGCGGAAATTGGCCACGGCTTCGGCGCTGGCGGGCAGCAGGTTGTCTTTGATGCCGCCGGCAATCATGGTGACTGCCGTAGTAGTGCGAATCGAGGCGTTGGTGGTCGGGTTGCCTTCCAGTTTGTCCCGCAGATAGCCACCAAACAGCCAGGTATTGGCAAAAGCCGCTTGAAGCCGCGGGGAAACAGCACCGCCAAGCGCGCTGTATACGATGCGCATGAAATCCAAACGCGGCGGTAGTGGATGGGCTTCCAGAGCGGTAATGGCTTTGGCTAAAATGCCGATGGCAGTGGTTTTTTCCGGGGTGGAGGAGTGACCAGGTTTGGCCACAGCTTTGATGCGCAGCGAGAGCGAGCCTTTTTCAGCGATGCCGATCATGGCGACTGGGGTCTCTATCCCTGGGATGATCCCCTGGGTTATGGCGCCGCCTTCGTCCAGTACCGCTTCCAGCGGATCGCCGCGCTCCGCCAGATGGGCAGCGATTTGCTTCGCGCCTTTCTCGCCGCCAATTTCCTCGTCCTGACCGAAGCCAAAATAGATGGTGCGCTCGGGGCGGAAGTCGTCCTTGAGCAGGAGCTCGGCAGCTTCCAACAGCGCGATCACCTGGCATTTGATGTCAAAGGAGCCGCGACCCCAGACATAGTCATCGGCTACCACGCCGGCGAAGGGCGGGTGTTCCCATTGATCGAGCGATCCGGGATCCACCGGCACCACGTCCAGATGGGCGCAGAAGAGCACGGGCGGCAGGTCCAAATTGGTGCCGCGCCAGGTATACAGCAGCGACGCGTCCGAGACGATCTCGCGTTCCAGGGTGGCATGCACGCGCGGGTACTGCACTTCGAGCACGCGGCGCAATTCACGCAGCGCGCCAAGATCCGAGGAGGTCGCTGTGCCTTCGATGGTGGAGATGGTCTCGCAGCGCACGGCTTCCGCCAGGTGACCGGCAACAAATTCGGCGTCAACTTCCGGCAGGTCAACCGGCGCCACCGGTTCACTGGGACGCAGGAAGGCGCTGGTGCGCACCAGGATGAAGGCAATCACGAAAATGATCAAAACCAGCGGGATTATCAGGAAGGTAAGTGGCATGGTATCCCCTTTTCCGAGGTTGATTTATTCCATTTCGATGTAGATGCGTTTGTTGATTTTACCCTTGCTCTTGTAATCGACCACCCGAATATGACCCACCTCGCGAGTGTTCGCCACGTGGGTGCCGCCGTCGGCTTGCAGGTCCAATCCCACCAGCTCGACAGTGCGGATCTCTTGAATTTCAGGCGGCAGCAGGTTGATCTTGGTGCGAATCAGGTCGGGGATGGCTAAGGCTTCGTCGCGCGGCAGGATGCGCACACGCACGTCGCGGGCGGCCGCCACCTCACGGTTGACTGCTTCTTCGATCACGCCGACAAGTTCTTTGCTGAGATTCTCGAATTCGAAATCCATGCGGCCTTTGAGCGGTTCCATGTCGCCGCCGGTGACCTGGGCGCCGTAGTCGCGGAAGACCACGCCGCACAGGATGTGCAATGCCGAATGGGTGCGCATCAGCTGATAACGATGCTCCCAATCAATCTGGGCATGGACCGCCTGACCTGCCGCGGGCAGAGGAGCGTCACCCTCCAGGATATGCCAGACACCCTGGGTGCCTTTTTTCGCGCGCGTCACCCGGTAGGTGATTCCATCGGCAGTCAGCGTGCCGCTATCGGCCGGTTGACCGCCGCCGCCGGGGTAGAAACAGGAGCGGTCGAGCAGCACGGCGCGGTTTTCGGTATCGACGACGGTGATTTTGGCGTCGCATTCCTGCAGATAGCTGTCGGTCTGGTAGAGCAGTTCGGTCATGGCGCACCTCGAGACGGAAGTATTAGAGGAATTGTAACATTTGTGCAGACAGGGATTCAGACGTACGAAACCAGGATTTTACGAACAATTGGACGTTTAGGCGAGTGGCGGGCAACCTCGACAAAGCCGGCCTGCAGAAAAGTTTGCAGGGTGCCGGTGAAATCGCCGGACGATGGGGGATCTGGACCGCGGTCCACCGGATAGGCCTCGACGATGGCGGCGCCGCGGTCAGCGGCAAAGTTCACTGCGCTTTCGATGAGCAGGGCAGGCAATCCGTGCCGGCGGGCTTTACGGCTGATAAAAAAGCACACGATTGACCATACCGGCTGACTGTCGACCCTTTTGAGCGTAGTGGAACGTTCCAGCCGCGGGAAATCCTCGCGCGGGGCAAAGGAAATCCAGCCGATGGGTTGGCCATTCTGATAGGCCAGCAGACCGGTCTGCGCTCCGCTCGCCACCACGGATTTGAAAGCCTGGCGGTTGGGCTCGCCGTGGTTTTGCTCGTAGTCGGCGCTGGAGGCGCGCCACCACATGCACCAGCAGCCGCTGGAAGCGCCGCTGGGACCGAAAAGGGTTTCCAGGTCGGTCCAGCGTTCGGGAGTCAACGGATGGATTTCGAGATCGGTCAGGGGTTCGGGCATGAATACCTCCGGAATATGTTGATTGTAGCAAAAATTGCCCGTCGCTTGTCGCAGCAGATCCGGTCAGCGCATCGTATAGACGGAGATTCGAGATTTTAACGCGAAGGGCACGAAGAGCGCGAAGAACACGAAGAAAGGCAGAAGAAGCAGTGGTAGCGGCGAGGGAAGAAAGGGGATTTAAATCTGTAAACACGCAGCCAGCCTCGCCCGAGAGATTCTAAAAAACGGGCGAGGCTATCTGGGTATCACAGGAAACAGCGAATTGATTCCGCCACGCACTTACCCCGGATCGTCTGTTATTCCAGTTGAAATGCGGTTTTGGGTGGTGTATGATGGAAAATCAGAATATCCGTTATTGAAAGGATCAGGCTATGAAAATCAAATTGACCAGTGTGCCGGTGGATGACCAGGCAGCCGCTTTGGATTTTTATACCCGGGTGTTGGGTTTTGTGATGAAGACTGACGTGCCGGCTGGCGAGTTCCGCTGGCTGACGTTAGTATCGACGGACGAGCCGGAGGGCGTAGAATTGCTGCTGGAGCCGAGCGAAAAGGAGGAAACCCAGACGTACAAGAAGTTTTTGAAAGGCCAGGGTATTCCGTACACCGCATTTGCGGTTGAGGACGTGCAAAAGGAGTTTGAACGGCTCAAAGCATTGGGGGTGAAGTTCACCATGGAACCTACGCCTATGGGGCCGACCGTGCTGGCGGTGTTCGACGACACCTGCGGGAATTTAATCCAGATTTATCAGGGGTGAGAGCGTGCCACGTGCCTAGCGTAGTCTAGTGCGGGTGTAAGGGCGAGGCGGGAGTGAGTGATTCGATCTGGAGAGGAATAGTAGCCTCGCCCGAGGGATTCAGAAAAACGGGCGAGGTTATCTCATTATTACAAGAAACAGCGGATTGATTCCGCCTCACCCTTACAGTGGCAGACTTGAGGGCAGGGTTATGTGTCAAATGCGCGCCTACCGAACCAAACACGAATCATGTCACCCTGACCGCAGGGAAGGGTCTGTCTTTTCGCGATACAAAATGGGATCCTTCGCCCGCCCTTCGACAAGCTAAATCACAGATCGCCTTAAAGGCGGGGTTTGACTCGGGATGACATACTATCCGAGATTTGTCTTGAAACTCAAGCCTGTGGATTGAACAGGAAGCGCGAGGTATAGAGATATCGGGGAACTCTAGCTAAGGTTTAATTGTTTCACTTACCGCTGCAGCAGTGGTAAATAAATATGGTGCATAAATGGACAGGTCTGGTTGGTTCCGCTCCAAGTCATCCAAACGGTTCCTTTCCAGGTGAGAAAGTCAGCGTCGGTTGGTTCACACAGGTATGTGTTGTAAAACGTAAATTGATTGAGTTCTGTAAGGTTGGTAAAACTGAGAGGGATAGCTCCGCTTAAATAATTATTGTGGAGGTTTAGACTGCTAAGGTTTAAAAGAAAACCTAATGTTTCCGGGATAGTCCCGCTTAATTTATTATTAAACAAAGTAAGTCGGGTTAGAT
>DATMXL010000221.1:0-5627 GCA_035561555.1 Bellilinea sp. | reverse complement strand
GGATTAATTTTTTTTGCCGTAGAGTCCGAGGGATATGACCAATGCCGATATCGGTCAACACTCCCGCAAATTAACTCGTAGGGGCACGGGGATTTGACTAACGCGTATATCGATTAATACTCCCCGTGCCCGAAATCTTATTCCCGCAACCGGGCACGGGGATTTCCTGAAAAACATATCGGATTGCGGTATTCCCCGTGCCCCTACGGGCGAAATCTTGTTCTATAATGGATTTTTGGGAGTAAACCATTGACCAATCCAACTTCTCATCCAAATCGCCGGTCTGTACGGCTTAAAGAATTGATTATTCCCATCCAGGCGCGTATTTCATCACCATTGTCACGATCAACCGATTGGATTTATTTGGATCAATCAAAGAGAACCTGGTTAAATTAAGCGACCTGGGAAGGATTGCTGAGAATGAATGGCAGCGTCTGGAAAAACGGTTTCAATATATTCAGTTGGGTGCACGGATTATTATGCCCAATCACGTCCATGGGATCATTACCATTAATTTTAATGAGGCCAATTTGCTTCAGAAGAAAAATGGTGTCAATCGTGCGGGGATCGAGCAATTTGGATCACCAGTCGCAGGGTCGATTGCGACCATTGTTCGATCATATAAATCTTTGGTTACCCAACGGTATCAATGGTTTACACAAAGTAGGTTTGCAAAGGTCTGGCAGCGCGGATTCTATGACCACGTTATTCGCAGTGAAAAAGATATGGAAAACGTTGAGAATTACATCCTAAACAACCCAATTAAATGGTCAGAGGATGAAAATTTTATAATTCACCCGTAGGGGCACGGGGATTTGACCAACGCGGAAATCGGTCAAGATTCGCCGTGCCCGAGATCTCGTTCCCACGGCGGGCACGGGATTAATGGTAAAACAAACCGGATTACGGCATCCCCGTGCCCCTACGAATACGCATTCAAGGCGTCCACGACCTCGGGTGTGGGACCATACACAAGATTTTATACCGGCAGCCACACGCGAATGGTAGCGCCTTGACCGACGACCGACTCGGCGGATACTTTACCGCCATGCGCCTCCGCCAGGGCTTTAACGATTGCCAGGCCTAAACCGCTTTCATTCCCGTCGCTGTGCCGCGACTTATCCCCCCGCTGAAAGCGGTCGAAGATCCACGGTAAATCGGCCGCCTCGATACCACTGCCGGTGTCGCTTACGCCGAATTCAATGCCATTGGCGTGGCGGCGTGCGCTCAATGTGATGCTGCCGCCAGCCGGCGTGTACCGCAATGCATTGCTGACCAGGTTGTCCATCATCTGCATGAAACGGGCTTCATCCACCCGAATAGCCGGCAACCCGGCTTCCGCCTGCACTTGCAGCGTAACTTCCTGTTGGCTGACCTGATGCCGGTGAACTTCAGCCGTGTGGTCCAAAATGGCCTGCGGGTCGACAGTCTGCGGTTCCAGCCGCAGTTCTCCGGCATCGGCCTGCGACAGCATGCGTAAATCGGTCACCAGGCGCTGCAGGCGGCCAATTTCGCTGTAAATCAACTCCATCCGCTGCTGGGTGGGCTGCAATACACCATCACGCATCGATTCAACGTAGCCAGAGATCACAGTCAGCGGCGTACGCAGATCATGAGCGATGTCGGCGGTCATTTGCCGGCGCTGCTGGTTGACTCGCGCTACCTCGCGGCTCATCTGATTAAATGCCAGACCGAGCTCGCCGATCTCGTCATCCGACTTGACTTCCACCTGTTGGTCCAACTGTCCGTGGGTAATTTTTTGAGCAGCCTGGGTCAGCGCCCGCAATGGCCGGGTGAGGGTGCGCGCCAGAAACAGTCCAATCAGCAGCGCGACCAGCATGGCGCCGAGCATGGCAAGCACCAGAGCGCGGTTGGTGCGCTGCAGGAACAGGGTTTCAGCGACGTTATACACCGGCAGAGCGTTGGTGGTCAATAATACCCCCACACGCTCGCCGTTGACTTCAATACTGGTGCCGGCGCGGATTTGCCGGTTGGTCAATTGCTGCCCCATTTTTTGAAATTGTCCAACCGGGATAATGACAGTCCCGTCAGCATCGGCCAATCCATAAAGGCTGCGACCGGCAGCCATGTGTTCACCGCCGCCCTGCCCCATATTGCCGGGTCCCATGCCCATACCGCCCACAGCGTTATCCCGTTGAAGCTGCGGCCAGTTTTTTAACAGTCCATCCCACGAGCCATTGGTCTGGTAATAATTTGCCAAAATAGTCGTCAAGGAATCGCGCTGTTGGTCGAATACCAACTGAGTCAGCCGGTCCACACTGGTGACACGGATGAACACCGCCACCATGGCTGCGGTGATGAAAGCCACCAGCACAAAGGCCAGTGCGATTTTCCAGTAAAGCGATTTGTTGATCATGGTTAAGCCAGTTTCTGGAAGCGGTACCCCACCCCAAAGATCGTCTCGACGTATTGCGGGTTACCCGGGTCGGCTTCGATCTTCAGACGCAGATTGCGGATGTGCACGTTCAACGTGGTATCTACCCCGGCGAAACCGCTGTTGGACAACAGATCCACCAACTCCTCACGCTTGAAAACCCGCCCTGGCGAGCGCATCAACAGCGCCAGCAGGTCGAATTCAATCGGGGTCAGCTTTACCGGCTGACCACGAACCGCCACAGAGTGGGTGCGTTCGTCCAAAACCACATCCCCGACCCGCAGCAGCTCAAAGCGCTCGACGCCGCCGTCAGCCCGGCGCAGCACCGCCCGGATACGCGCCAGCAGCTCGCGCATGCGAAACGGTTTGCTGACATAATCGTCCGCGCCCAGATCCAACCCAAGGACCGCGTCGGTTTCTTCCTCGCGCGCGGTGATGATGATGATGGGAGTGCGGCGCTCCAGCCGAAATTGGCGCAGGAACTGGTAGCCGTCCATTTTCGGCATCATAATGTCCAGCAGGATCAGGTCTGGCTGCTCGTGGCGCGCCATATACAGCGCGTTCTGCCCGTCCGGCGCGGTGACCACCCGGTAGCCCTGTTCCGTCAAATATTCCTGCAGCAGCTGCCGCACACTGGATTGGTCGTCGACTACCATGATGGTTTCTGCCATAACCACACATCTTTCTACATAAATGGTTAATATCAATCCAAGGTTAACACAAATTTATTTAGATTTGATAAAGAAACCGGTTGATTTTGATTTAGATTGTGCTGCGCGGTCCTACACTACCCTGGCAAGTTAACTTGCCAATTTTAAAGCGGAGTGGAAGCTTTGGTGCGTAAACCCAGTCCCCACGCCTGAGGTTATAATCCACTTTATGAGTCATCTTTTATTGATGAACTGCAATAGCAAACTATGACCTCCAAAGATTCTATCCGGACGGGGATTGCCCTCGCAGGTCTGGCTCTGGCGCTGGCAGCCTGCCAGGATGTGTCCCAGCCCTCCCCAACGGCAACCTCAACTGGCTCAGCACTGCCAACCGTAGTTCCAACCCCTCTGCCCTCGACCATCCCGTCCAGCCCGGATGCGCTCTCCGCCTGCGACCTTGAACTGCAATCTGCCGCCATGCGCTCCGGCTCCATTCCAGATTGGGATGCGCTTGGCATCACTACCTGCTACGATCTGACCTTCGACCTGACCTCCGGCGGACCAGAGTACAACGGCAGCGCCGTCATCACCCACACTCATCCGGACGGCGCCGCACTCGACGACCTGGTGCTGCGGCTGTATCCCAATGCTCCGCTGCTTTACGGCGGCCAATTGACCATAACTTCAGCCTGGGTCGAGCAGGTCGAACTTCTGCCGGAAGTGTTTTTGGCAGACAACACGGCTGTGCGCCTGCCGCTGACTCAGCCGTTGTCCGCCGGTGAAACCATCCAGCTGCAGCTGGATTTTTCCGGCGGGCTGCCCGAAGGTTTTGCCTCCGCTAGCATTTACGGCACCTATAATTTTGCCAGTGAAGGTCCGGTGCTGATGATGGCCAATGCCTACCCGCTGCTGGCACCCCTGCAGGATGGAGTCTGGCGTGCCGACCCGGTGCTGCCGGAAGGCGATGCAGTGGTCAGCCAGGTTGCGTTGTATCGGGTTGCCGTCCGGGTACCGGGTGACTGGCAGGTGGTATCGTCCGGAAGTCAGGTCAGTAGCAGCGCGGAAGGCGAAAACAAGGTCGTCTACATCGCCGGCGGGCCGCTGCGGGAGTTTATGCTGGCAGCCAGCCCGGCTTTTGAGTTGCAGCAGCAGGCGTGGCAGGACATTCAGATCAATCACTGGGGACTGCCCGAGTCAGAAGAATCGGTGGCTGAAACGCTGCAGGCGGCTGACGATTCGATGGACCTTTTCAACCAGACCTTCGGACTCTACCCGTACAACGAGTTGGACATCATTGCCGCGCCGTTGAACAATGCCAGCGGTGTCGAATACCCCGGCCTGATCCTGCTAGGTGCAGGTCTATATACCAGTAAGTCTTCTCCACGCATGCTGCCCTATGTGACGGCGCATGAGATTGCCCACCAATGGTGGTATGCGGTGGTAGGCAATGACGTACTCACCCATCCCTGGCAGGATGAAGCCCTGGCGACTTATTCAGCCCAACTGTACATGGAGAAGCATAACCCGGTTTTTTACCAGGGAGCATTGAGCCTGTATCGGGAAAGGGTATCCGACCTGGAGGCGGAACAAGGGGTCCAACCTATCGATCAGTCGGTGGCGGACCTGGCTGATTCACCAAATGTGTACTCCACCATCGCGTACCTCAAAGGCGACCTGTTTTTTGAGGCGCTGCGCGAAGAGATCGGCGTTTCAGCCATGAACGCCGGCTTGCAGGCATACTACCAGGATTTCAGCTACAGGATCACCCCGCCGGCTGGCTTATTGGACAGCTTCGAAAGCGCCTGCCAGTGTGAACTGGATGCCCTGTACAGCCATTGGGGTGTGCAGCACTGAGCTGTTTAGCGCTTCTGGATCTTGTTGTCTTCTTCCCAATCGTGGTGCAGCAAGGCGAAAACCATATCATCCTGGAACTGACCCTTTACGAAGTCGTGCTCGCGTAAAACCCCTTCCATGCGAAACCCCAGCCCGGTGAGCAGGTTGTGCGAGCGGGTATCCGCCGGATCGACCAAACCTTCCACCCGGCGCAAGTTCATGACGTGGAAGCCGTAGTCTAAAATAGCCACCAACGCCTCGCGCATGTAGCCGCTGCCCCAGCTGCCAGGCGCCAGAGCATAATTGACTTCAGCCCGGTAACGGGCAGTATCCCATTCCTTGTAACCGCAAGTGCCAATCAGGCGGTTGTCTTCCAGCAAAAAAATCCCCCAACGCAGCCCTTTGCCGCTTTCAATCAATCGATCAAATTTCTTAATAAGATCCCGCGCTTGTTCCGGGTTTGCCAGAGGAGCAAGTTCGATAAACTTCACCACCTCTGGGCTGGCATACAGGGTTAATAGCTCGCCAGCGTCATCCGGCAAAATTCGGCGCAATAACAGCCGTTCCGTTTCAAGTGTTGGGTAAGGGTTTGGCACCATGATTAAATTGTACATGATTAAACCCGCAAACCAGATGCATTTTGAACTTTTCTACCCAATTCAGCGTCTGATATGGGAAGAACCCTTCAGATTTTCCACTGTGCTTGACAAAAAATAAGGTTGATATAATCAAGCCATTCATTGGATGAC
>DATMXL010000220.1:0-3756 GCA_035561555.1 Bellilinea sp. | reverse complement strand
ATTAAATAATGGTAACCTGATTTTTCCTTGTTGTTCGCACACGGTCTAGTCCCCATGCGGAGGTATTTTGGGCACTCAAGTTTTGCGGAAAAACAAGAAAACGGTGATTTGGCTTGCCAGTTTGCTGCTTCTGATCGGGATGGCCGTCCTGTATCAGTCGCATGTGATTCAACGCATCGTCGATGATGTGCTCTACGACAATTACAACCATTACATCCCATGCAATCGCTTGCCCCTGGCTGCCGAAGTTGAGAAGGTGGTAGCTGATCATAGCCTGGTGGTCGATCAAATTCAGGCAATTTCGTCCGACGTCCAGGTCAAGATTGTTAAGCAAACCTGTGACAGCGCAGATCACGCCGATATTGTGATTTATTATCCCGGTCACACCCAACGCGCACAGATTGAGGCGTTAGTGGGTGGGAAGACCTTCTTTGACGTCCCGACGCGCTGGATCAACTGGTAAATATCTGCTGAGGCGAGGGGAATTTTGTTTAAAGTGACAAAAAGTTTGTTGGTCATACCCATTGTCATCGGTTTGCTGTTAGCCAGCTGCGGGGCAAAAAACGGCGGAAAAGAGCTTCCAAACACCACGCCTGAACCAACCCCGGCGACTCTCTGGCGGGTGACTGAAGCAGCTATTGCCGAGGCTGTGCTGGGCACTCCAGAAGGCAAATGCGAGTGGGAAATGTTAGGCTGGATGGACCAGGAGAGGTATATCTGGGCCGTATGCACCAGCGGACCTGGCGTAGAGGGCGGAGGCGCCAGCGGGCCTGCGGCGATCCGCCTCTCACAAAATGGATCGATACAATCCATCAGCCTGCCGGGAAACGATGCTGATTTCGCAATCAGTGTCCGACAGATTTTTCCGCCAGCTGTGCAAGAAAAGATATTTACCCCCGATTTTGATATGTATTTCTTTGTCTCGCGCCTGGAACAGCGCTGGAAGAGTCCGACCCTGCCGCCGCTCGTTTACACCCGAACCAGAGATACGTTTCCAGCGCAGGGTGAGGCAGCGCTCCCATCCATATCAGCTGCAACCGCAAACCGCATTGCTCCATTAGCTCAATTAGGGCAGGGGAACGTGCGTCAGGTTCAATTTCTGCCGAACGATCAGATCGTTCTGAGTGGTGATCGCGGCATAGGATTAATGGTGCCCGAAGACAGCCGGATTTATTATCAATTTCAAAACCTGCTAAAGGGTAGACCTGCTTTTTTATCCCCCGACGCTAAATATCTGGCATCGATATACGGTCAAACCGTCAGCATTTTTGAGGTGGCGACAGAAAGCCTCCAGGTGATCATCGATACCAGTGCAGCAAAAGGCATCCCGAGGCGTGTACAGTTCCTGGCTGACGGCATGACGATAGTGGTCGAAAAATATATTCCCAGTGAAGGCTTTCCGACGACCTGGGTAGCCCTGTTTAGGTTAAGCGATGGTGAACTGATCGATTCCTGGATTCCAGAAGGGAATAATTTTGTCCTGTCACCGAACGGGTTTTATTTAGCCGGATTATTTAATACGGCTGGATTGCAGCTGTGGTCGATCCCTAATGCTCAACTGTTGCATACCCTGCCAGTAGTTGCCAGTGCTGCTTCGTTTTCAGCTGACGGCCAAATATTGGCAGTCGTGGAAATGACCCAGGTATCATTATTCTGGGTTTGGGATGGAGTTGAAATCGGCCATTTGGAGAAGGGTATGGAACGGGTTTCCGGTGTGGCACTCTCACCCGATGGAAAATCGGTGCTTACCTGGTCGGATGGACCGGAGCCGGCGCGTTTATGGGCGGTACCCGACTTTAAACTTATAAAAACTTTTGAGATACAAGGAATTTCTTCCGCGGCGTTCAAACCTGATGGGACTGCCTTTGTAATGGTTGGCGATTCCGCCATCCTCATATATAACGTCGTTCCAGATGTGATTTCATATACTCTCATCGACATCTATAACCAGGTGACGGACCTATCGTTTGCCCCAGATCGAACTTATAGTGAGGATCAACGGCTGGCAGTAGCCTATCAGCCCGGATCTTACCATTCGGTCATCGTCAATTGGGATCTCACCACGAATGAAGAACTTTTCATCAGGCGGGATGACCAGGCTATCAGTCTGGAATATGCGCCCGAACCTTACGGGATCGCATTGGGCACACCTGGCAAAACGGTGCGGATGATTGATGACGATGACGGGCACCTGCTACGGGAGTTTACAGGTCCGTCATCCGCTGTACAGGGGTTGGAAATCGATACCAAAGGTCACCTGGCTGCCAGTTCAATGAGCGAGGTGCGTATTTATTCCCTTTCGAACCCGGATGAGAAAAAGGGCCGCGATATTCGCATTTCGGGGGGCTGGGTAAGCGATGTTATCTGGCCGTGTTACCTGGCTGCGGCTGTCGATAACGGCAGCGTACAGGTGCTGGATGAACGTGCGGAAGAGAAGCTCCAGTCGATCATTATGCCGGCGCCGGGGAATACGATCATTCTTGCTGCAGCCAGGGATTGTTCTTATCTGCTGGCGGCTCAGGAAAAATCGGTTTACCCATTAACCGTAGGATCGTGGGAACTCTTACCAAGCTGGGAATTGCCGGATTTCATCACCGCGCTGGCAGTATCTCAAGACGGTTCGCTCGCAGCTGTCGGGTTGGCTGACGGCAGTATTCAGTTATTGGACAGCGCTACCGGTCAGGTGCTGCAGGACCTGACCGGGCATATTGGCGCAGTTACTGCGCTAAAATTTTCGCCGGACGGCAGCGTTTTGGCTTCCGGCGGTGCGGACGGGGTGGTGATGATTTGGGGAGTGGAGTAGTGTCTGTCCGATAAGCGGGCGGACACATAGGTCCGCCCCTACAGATAGGGGTACCTAAAGCCTCACGTTCCGTGCGATGCACCTTCCAGGTGCGTTGCACGGAACAAGTGCACTATACGAAAAACAGGATCACACGAGGAAGTTGCAACGCACGAAAAGTTGCAACGCACGAAAAGTTGCAACGCACGAAAAAATTAGGGTCGCACGAAAAAGGTGCAACCCAAGTTACTTACTAGACGGTAGCCGCAGTTTTCGCTTTGATCGCATCCAGCAGTACAGTGAAGGCGTCGGCGAAAGATTTGACGCCTTCCACCTCCAATTCGTAGGTCACCTCATCCATCGAGATGCCTATGGCCATCAGGTCAGCAATAACCTTAGCTGCACCGGGCAGATCCTTTTCCAGACTGCTGCGCACCTGCCCGTGATCCAGAAAAGCCGTCAGCGTCTGCGGCGGGACGGTGTTCACGGTGTCCGGTCCGATCAACTCCTCGACGTACATGACGTCGCGGTAAGCTGGATTTTTGGTACTGGTGGAGGCCCATAAGGGACGCTGAACCTGCGCCCCTTGCGCCTTGAGCTTCAGGAAGCGTTCACTGCTGAATACTTTTTTATACTCGGCATAGGCCAGGCGGGCATTGGCGATGGCAGCTTTGCCGAACAGGGTCCTGGCAATATCAGCATGAGCGCTGTTGGAATCCAACAGGGCTTGCAGACGCTTGTCGATATTGGTATCCACCCGCGAAACAAAGAACGAAGCGACTGAGGCCAGCGAATCAACCGGCAGCCCGGCAGCTACGCGCTGTTCCAGACCTTTAAGGTAGGCATCCATCACCTCGCCGTAACGTACCAATGAAAAAATCAGCGTCACATTGATGTTGACGCCGGCAGCGATGGCGCCGGAAATGGCGGGCAGACCGGCTTTGGTCGCTGGTATTTTGATCATCAGGTTGGGG
>DATMXL010000219.1:0-2469 GCA_035561555.1 Bellilinea sp. | reverse complement strand
ATGGGGGATGGGAGCACCGGTCCCCTGGCTGGGTGCAGCGATGTGGATCGCTGGCACAATCATCCTCTTACTGGTGCACATGCAGGAACATACCCTTTTGTGGAATATGAAATCGGGAATTGCGATTTATTCCCTGGCCGTCATCGGAAGCCGGCTCTACCTGGCATACACCGCTCAATTATCAGCAGAACAATGGGCCGCCCTGATTGGCACATCCGAAAGCGCCGCGGCTGTAATTGCCAACACACGCGGGAATGTGACCACGATTATTCTTTGGGCTTTATGGTTGGTGATCCCGTTAGGCTATTTTGCCATGTTGCTGCAGCAAGTTCTGATTAACCCGATGTCACTGGTCAATCCATTAGCAGGTGCGAGTGAGTTGATCAATCGTTATCGAACCAGAAGATAGGGTGATAGATGAAACCAGCACACAAAATCGTGGGCTTGCTTGATTTATTACTCTACCTATTTAGGTGAGAGTCTTATGAACGTCGGAAATTCTTGATTAACGCCAGATTCTATTTCAACGATTGGAGGTCAATATGTCACAACTGATGGATTTGCTGCGTGGACCTGCTTTAGGCGTGATCGTCATGATCATCCTGATGGCAGGCGTCCTCATCATCACTGCCTTTGCGGCGCTGATTGCCCAGATGAGTCTCTTGTTCCGGCTTCGACCCTGGAATACTTCCGAAAAGAGAAGTGAAACAGGGAAAGAAGGTTACCCACAAGAAACATTTGAGCAACGTACTGCAACGCGTGAAGACCAGCGAGCATCATCTCCCCATCGCCAGCGTTCACCACAGGTGGTGGTTGTCGAGCCAAATGCGAATGAGGTGGTTGATGCAATCTGGTGGGAAATAGTGAAGTAGAGCAATCCAGGGCTTCTCTTGCGCAAGCAAGAGCAGCCTCACGAATTCACCAGCTGGTTAAGTTGGCGAATTGATGAGGCAGAACGCCAAGCGTGGAGAAAAGAGAAAGATGATTATCGGAAAATTGTCTGAAAAATTACCCTGGTTGAGAACTGAAGACCCTCTCTCCATTCCCAATGATCTGGAAGTGGAAAGCACTGAACTCCATTTCAATGACCGAAATGAACTGGACTACCTGGTCTTTGGTGTCACAGAGCGGGAAGGTACGCGGGAATATCAGGGATACCGGGCGGTCCGGCTGCTGCAATTGCGCTATATCTCTCTGGAAGCTCGCCGGGACGCCGGGCTGCTGCAGAAAATGCGTACGGTTTTGCGTGGTTTATATGGCGCTCAAGTGGATCTGGTTTATCTGGCAGCTGGCGTTTTCAAGAATCCCAATATTGGAATTGTTCAATGCTATGGGGTGGCTGCGTTTTCGCCAAAGAAAAATGAAGCTATTGAGCGTTCTTTACGCGATCTATCTGCCTTACGAGCCGGATTGGTGGGTGCTTACCGTCAAATCCGCCTTGAACCACTTTCAACTGAAGTGGCTCAATGGTTAGCGCGTGCTTTGGAGCAGATGCCTTATGCCATTGTGGCTGTCGGGCATCCAGATCCACGTGAAAACGCCCGCGGTGGTGATTCTTCGATGCGTGACCCATTAGTGTCTGGAAGTCAGGGTGCACAGCAATACTCCATTCAACAGAATGAACTGCTCTTTCGCGGTATGAGCAGCCTGGAAGAAGAATTCCTGTTGATGCTGCTCACCAATCATGTTCGTCTGGAAGATATTACGCGTATGTTGGCCGGTATGTTGGAAGATACCTCCGTTTACGCTTCCCGTCAGTTGGGAACTCGGGCAGCCTCCTTCGGGATCAGCCTACCAGCGATTCTGACCGGTGGGCTGGCAGAAAACGCCTCCCAATCTTATGGCACAAACCATTCGAGTGGCGTTACTCACGGAGAGGCTGCTACCGATGGCGTGGCGGACAGTCAAGGCCAGGCCCATACGGTCGGGCATGCCAGTACGAGCGGTTGGGCGCACACGGTCGGAGTCTCTGAGACAGACACGGTTGGTTCATCTTCCACGGTTGGAACGGCAGTCAGTCAGGGGACAGCTCATACAGAAGGCTCAGCTGTAACAGACGGATCATCGCACTCCGATTCCTCTGGCGTGGCGAACTCACATACCGACAGCTCTTCCTACGGTGTTAACGGCGGCGTAGGCGGGAGTGTTGCTCCGGCCGGCGTAGGTTTATCGGCTAACGTGGGTGGCAATGCGAACTGGGGTTCAGCAGATGGTGTGGTCGTCAGTAGCGGATCATCTGACTCGAGTATGCATTCGGCAACCTCAAGTCAATCGGATACCGTTTCTCAAAGCACTACCCAAAGCCAATCCAACACAAATTCTCAAAGCCACTCGTCGACCCAATCGGAGGCCTGGACGACCTCAGGCTCTGAGACTGATTCTGTAGCGGATACCAACAGCACCTCTACCACCCAGAGCCATGCGGACACAAAAAGCACAGCCCGCTCCGAGGCGGATGGGGTCGGTTTG
>DATMXL010000218.1:0-12020 GCA_035561555.1 Bellilinea sp. | reverse complement strand
GCGGAATTCTTATCGTTTTAATACGAAAATCAGGAAGATCATCGGCTGACAGACCAGCGTCTTCATGATATGATATTTTTCACAATTGGGGGCAATTCTTCGATTTACCCCCAATAATTCCCCTAAATTTATCAAAAATCTGAGACTGACCATGCGACTTCACTCATTGCCAACCCGCTCGAGCCGCGAAAACCACAATCTATTGACCCGCTTTCTAGTCATTGCCCTGTTGGCTGCATTGATCGGTGCGTTCTTTACTGTCCAACCAACCCGTGCCCAGGATACGACTCCGGAAGCCAATCCGGTGGTCATCTATATGTTCTGGGGCGACGGCTGCCCGCATTGCGCCAAAGCCAAACCTTTCCTGGAAAGTCTGGCAGCCAACAACCCCAACGTTGAGCTGCGCTTCTACGAAATCTACAATGTTGTGCAGAACCGCGAGCTGTTCGAGCGCATGGGCGCTGCCTTCAACTACGAGCCGCGCGGTGTGCCAGCCATCTATATCGCTGACCAACACTGGGAAGGCTGGTCTGACTCGGTCGCGGCGCAGATTGAGGAACTGGTCACGCGCTGCTCCGTTGAAACCTGTGCGGACCTGGGCGAAGGCGTCATTGGACCCAATGAAGGCGTTTTGACCAAAATCAAACTCCCCAAACCGGAAGTACAACCCACCCCGGCGTTGGATGTAAACAGCGACGAGATCACGCTACCGTTGATCGGAAAAATTGACCTCTCCCAACAGTCGCTGGTCGCCAGCACCGCGCTGATCGCCTTTGTGGACGGCTTCAACCCTTGCTCAGTCTGGGTGCTGACCATGCTGCTGGCGTTGACGCTGCACTCAGGGTCGCGCAAAAAAGTGCTCATTATCGGCGCCATCTTCCTGACGGTCACGGCTGCCGCGTATGCGCTCTTCATCGCCGGAATTTTCACCATTCTCAGCTTCGTCAGCTTCATGGGCTGGATTCAGGTGCTGGTGGCGGTGGTCGCGCTGTTCTTCGCCGTCATCAATATCAAAGATTACTTCTGGTACAAAGAAGGCGTTTCCTTCACCATCGCTGATGAGAAGAAACCGGGCATTGCCAAGGGCATCCGCCGGGTAATGGACAGCAAGTCCTTCTGGGGCATGGCAGCTGCCACGGTGGCATTGGCAGCGGGGGTCTCGCTGGTGGAGTTCACCTGCACCGCCGGCTTCCCGGTGATGTGGAGCAATATCGTCGCGGCGCAGGACGTCACCCCGACCAATTTTGCGCTGCTGCTGCTGGAATACATGGTCATCTACCAGCTGGACGAGATCGGCATCTTCCTGGTGGCGGTCCTGACCCTCAAAGCTTCACGGCTGGAGGAAAAACACGGGCGCATCCTCAAGCTGATCGGCGGGGTGCTGATGCTGACCCTGGCGGGGGTAATGTTAATCAGGCCGGCGTTGATGAACCAGCTGAGCAGCGCGTTGATTATCTTTGCCATTGCCTTCGCCGTGACCGGCTTAATCCTGCTGCTGCACCGCCGCATCCTGCCGCACTACGGCATTTGGATCGGCACAGAAGCACGCCAGCCCAGAAAAAAGGGTCACCATCGTCTGGTTCCCGGTCAAACCCGAGCTGCCAGGCGCAGATAAGCCGTCAGGCTAGCAGTTCTTCCAATATGGTGCGCGCCAGGGTCGGATCGGCCTTGCCGCGCATCTTTTTCATCACCTGACCGACAAACCAACCTATCAGCGTGACCTTGCCGGCCTTGTAGGACTCGACTTCTTTCGGACTTTCAGCCAACACTTCCAGAACCACGGCGCGGATGGCTGAGTCATCACTGACTTTGCCCAAGCCTTCGGCAGCCACAATTTCCGCCGGGGCTGTGCCGCTTTCCTCTACTTTTTGCAGCAGGGTCTTGGCAGTGGAGGTGTTGACCGTACCGGCATCTGCCAGCTTGATGATCTCTGCCAGGAAGGCCGGCGTCAGGCGCAGCTGGTCAGCGGTCTGACCGCCCTCGTTCAACATGCGCAGCACATCATTCATCAGATAGTTCGACACGCGCTTGGGGTCGCCGCCGTAGGCCTTGACCGCGGTCTCAAAGTAGTCGGAGAGGTTGCGCTCAGTGGTGAGGATGTCGGCGTCATATTCAGGCAAGCCATAGGCATCCATGAAGCGCTGGCGCCGAATTAATGGCAATTCGGGCAGGGACTTGAGGATCTCAATTTTCCAGGCTTCTTCCAGGCGAATCGGCAATAGATCCGGCTCGCGGAAGTAACGGTAATCGGCTTCAGTTTCCTTGGAGCGCATCTTGCGCAGCACACCGGCGTCCTCGTCCCACTCGAGCGTCCAGGCTTCGATGCGGCGTCCAGCCTCGACCTCGCGAATCTGGCGTTCAAGCTCTTTTTCGATGGCTGTGCGCACAGCTTCGATCGAGTTGACGTTTTTGATCTCGGTTTTGGGATTCAGGTAGGTCGCGCCGCGCGGACGAATCGAGACATTGGCATCGCAGCGCAGGTGACCTTTTTCCATGTCGGCTTCCGAGACACCCAGCCAGCGCAGCAGCTGGCGCAGGCGAATCAGGTATTGGGCCGCCTCATCGGCGCTGCGCAGGTCGGGTCCGGTGACCATTTCGACCAGCGGCACGCCGCAGCGGTTGAAGTCGATCAAACGCTCGCTGCCGGCATTTTTGGTCTTGCCGGCATCTTCTTCGAGGTGCAGCTTATGGATGGTCACCTTGCGGATGTAGGCAGGCTGTCCATTCGCCGCCGGTACCGGTAAATCGAGGTAGCCGCCAAAAGCCAGCGATTGATCATATTGCGAAATCTGATAGCCTTTGGGCAGGTCCGGGTAGAAGTAATTTTTACGGTCAAAAAAAGACAGCGGGCGCAGTTCAGCATGCATGGCAGCCGCCAGCACGACGGCTTTCTCCACAGCTGCCTTGTTCAACACGGGCAGCACGCCTGGCATCCCGGTGCATACCGGACAAATATTGGTGTTGGGCGGATCAAACCACGAGTCGGCTTTGCAGGCGCAGAAGATCTTGGTGGTGGTGTTCAGCTGGATGTGGGTTTCCAGACCAATGACGACTTCGTAATCACTCATAGCGGGCACTCTTGATCCAGGGTGTGAGGTAGGTGCAGTTTATTTAATTCCAACGAACTCAACGCAGCACCATCGGTTTGATCTTGCGCCAATCTTCCGTCTCGGTGGCTAACTCGTAAGCGCGTCCAACCCGCAGCAGCATATCTTCACTGAAGTCCGGTCCGAGCAGTTGAATGCCAACCGGCATGCGGTTCTCGTCCAGGCCGCCTGGCAGCGAGATACCCGGAATGCCGGCATGATTGGCTGGCACCGTCAATTGATCGGCATACTGCATCAGCACAGAATCACCGTAAACCGCACCCATTTTGAAAGCCGTGGTCGGTGTGGTGGGCGTCAGCAGCACATCCAGGCGGTATTTTCCGTTTTTGTCGAAGGCCTGTTCGAAATCACGGCGCATCAAGGTGCGAACCCGCAGCGCGCGCTGGTAGTACTGAGCTGAATATTGCGCCGCGCTGACGTACATACCCATCAAAATACGTAATTTGGGCTGCAGGCCAAAGCCTTCATTGCGCGACTTGCGATAGAGCTGGGTGAGGTCGCCGGGCGGCTGCGGCGTGCGGTAGCCATACTTGACGCCGTCATAGCGGTGCAGGTTGGAGGCTGCTTCCACGCGGCTGATGACGAAGTAAGCCGGAATACCATAGCGCGTGTTGGGCATGGGCACATCTTCCACAATTTCAGCGCCCAGGCTGGCCAATACTTCGGCGGCTTTGATGACATGTGCCTCGATATCGGTCGGCAGCGGACGTTCGCGGTATTCACCCGAGGCAGCGTCCGGGAAGGCAATGCGGAAATAGTCCGGAGAGAGTCCAACCCGCAGTCCTTTGACCGGCTGCTCGAGCATGGACAAATAATCCGGCACCGGTTTATTGGCGGCGGTTGAATCGCGCCGATCAGCACCGGCGATGACCTGCAGCATGAGAGCCGCATCCACCACATTGCGCGCTACCGGCCCGGGGCAATCCAGCGAAGAGCCAAAGGCGATCAGACCGTACCGTGAGACCCGCCCATAGGTGGGTTTGACTCCCACCACACCGCAAAAAGCCGCCGGCTGGCGAATCGACCCGGCGGTATCGGTGCCCAGTGAGAGGGCTGCCTCACCGGCTGCCACCGAAGCCACGCTGCCGCCTGACGAACCACCCGGTACATGCGCTGGATTCCAGGGGTTGCGCGGGGCAGGCTGAAAGGCGGATGATTCGTTGGAGGAGCCGTAGGTGAACTCGTCCAGGTTGACCTTGCCAATCATGACCGCACCAGCTTCTTCCATGCGGGCCACGGGCGTGGCCGTGTAAGGTGCGGTGTAATTGGCCAGAATGCGCGAGGCAGCCGTGGATGGTGTGCCGCGCACGCAGAAAATATCTTTGGAGGTAAATGGAATGCCAGCCAACAGCCCGGGATCTTCACCGGCGGCCAGTCTTTTATCCACTACCCGTGCCTGGTTGAGGGCGCGTTCGCGGGTAACCGTGATGAAGGCATGCACCTTGTGTTCATCTTCGGCGGTCAGCTCACCGGAATCCAGCGCACCTGAACGCCCGTCCACCTGATCAACGCGCTCCAGACACGCGCGGGTAATTTCCTCAGCCGATATTTGTTTTTGACGCAGCAGCAAGCTTAATTCATAAGCAGGAAGATCGCATAATTCCATATCGGTTTATTCCAGCGTGGTGTGGGGGATGTCGGGAACAACAATGTAGCCTTCGCGCGTATTGGGCGCTTGAGCGATGATTTCGCCAGGATCCTGATGCGGCAGCCAGATATCTTCACGCAAGGCCGGGCTTTCGGTTGGGGCAAAGGGTACTCCATGCAGGCTGGCGGGAACACTTTCATCCAGCGGGATGGCGACCAGTTCGCGGATGGCTTTCAGCTGGTTATTCAGTTCACGCAACAGGTAGTCAGCTTGCTGCTGGTCGAGTTCCAGTGCAGCCAGACCGACCAGATGATCGAACGTTTCGCGGTCAATGGAATCACTCATCGGGTCTTTATCCGTGGGAAGGATTTTTATTCAAAGCACGCCCGGCTGCCTGCGCCGAGACGTTTAATCGTACCATAACTTGACCGCAGCATGACGCCGGATTGAGCGTGAATGCCATCCTCAGATGTGCGCTTATCCTCCTTCGGGGGTTGGGGGCGGCGGCAGGGTTGGCGCAGTGGTATTTGTTGGTGTATTTGTCGGCGGGACGGGTGTGGCGGTCGGCGGTATGGGTGTATCCGGCGGTGGCGCGGGAGTTGTGGCGGTACGCGTGGGGGTGCGAGTGCGGGTGGATGAAGGCCGGACGATCCGAATGGTCGGGGTTACCGTGATGGTATCCGTTGGCGTAGGCGTGGGGGTCGGTTCGAGTGTGGCGGTTGCGGTAGGCGTGGGGGTGACCGTTGGGGTAAAAGTCGGCGGTAGCGGAGTTGGCGTCCAGGTGGGAGGCAGAGCCAGTAGGACCGGCGTTTTGGTTGAGGTTCCCAATTGTCCCGGCTGCAGCGGCGGCGGAAAGGGATTCATGGGGCTGGTGGGATTAACAAAAATTATGGCAAAGGCACTCAGCAAGCCTAAAATGCCGGCCAGAACCAGGACGGTTAGAAAATTCCAGGTATTATCGTGTATTTTTGACTTTCGCTTCATCGCGCTTCCCGCCTGGTCATTCACCCAGGGTGCAAGGGTAATGCCAGTATATATGACTTTGATTGCCTGTCAATAAATCCCCGGCAGGTACTTAAGTACTCCTGCGCGGGGGTCAGTTTTGGCTGCATGCTATAATCCCTCATGAGGAAGGGTCATCCAGTATGGACGGCGAGGAATCGGCTCAACAGTCTGCTGAACAACCCGAAAGCGATTCCAAAGAAGCGCAGCTGGACATCAACCTGGAGCTGGCGCCAGGCACTCGCCTGCACGTGCGGCTCAATACCCATGCACCGGACGGCACCGTCATTGAGCAGCGTGAGGTCGTGCTGGAAAATCCGGCAACGGAAGCAAGGCCACAGCTCCCACCATTGCCGCGGTCGGCTGCCTGGTCTTTGACGGCGATCGGATGGCCAATATGGTTGTTGATCGCTGCCGTATTCCTTTACCTGGCCTCCCGTTTGATCGGGCTGGCGAATTTTCCCATCTTTTTCTTCACCGACGAAGCTATTCAAACCGTCACCGCCAGCGACCTGCTGCATAATGGGCTTCGCGGGCTGGAACAGGAACTGCTGCCAACATATTTTAAGAACGGCGGGCAGTACAACCTGAGCCTGTCAGTATATCTACAGGTGCTGCCAACCTGGCTGTTCGGCAAGAGCGTTTTTGTCACCCGCGCTGTATCCGCATTGGTTTCACTTCTGGCTGTGCTTGGCGTCGGCTTGACGCTGAAAAATATCTTCGGCAGCCGCTCGGCCTGGGCGGGGGTGCTGTTATTGGCTGTGACGCCGGTCTGGTTTTTACATTCCCGCACGGCTTTCGAAACCGTGCTGGCGGTCAGCTTTTATGCTGCCTTCATTTACTGCTATGGCATGTACCGCCGCGGCAAGGTCGGTTATCTCTACGCAGCTGTGGTTTGCGCCGCGCTGACCTTCTACAGCTACAGTCCCGGGCAGGTCGTGATCGGTCTGACTGCCGTTTTGCTGCTGCTTTTGGACTGGCGCTATCACTGGCAGCAGCGGAAAACGCTTTTGCGCGGAATGGCGCTGGCAGCGGTTCTGGCAATTCCCTGGCTGCGCTTTCAGGTTGATCACCCCGGTGAGACGCTGCGCCACCTCGAAATTCTGAATTCCTACTGGATCCAGGATATGAGCTTGCCGCAGAAACTGGCGCGTTTTGGTCAGGAATATCTGCGCGGACTCAACCCGGTGTACTGGTTCGATCCGACGCCGGATGGATTGGTGCGCCACATTATGAAAGGCCACAGCCACTTATGGCTGCCAGCGCTGCCTTTTATACTACTGGGCCTGGGGCTGGCTCTGGCGCGGATTCGGTCATGGGAATACCGCCTGGTGCTGGCCTCTCTGGTGGCAGCTCCGGCTGGAGCAGCGCTGGTCGGGCTGGGAGTCACCCGGCTGCTGTTCATGGTGATTCCAGCGAGCCTGCTGGGCGGGATTGGTTTTTCTGAAACTATTGCCTGGCTGACGATCCGCTGGCGGCAACCGAGACAGCACGAGCGCGTCTTGCTCGGCCTTTCACTGCTGATTTTCGTCCTGATGAGCCTGGCGGGTGGTTTTATGCTGCGCGATGCGCTGGTCAATGGCCCGACCTGGTTCGACGATTACGGTCTGGGCGGTATGCAGTATGGCGGCGATACGCTGTTTTCAGCGGTGCGCAGCTACCTGGATGAAAATCCCGCAGCTCAAATCCTGTTATCACCCTCCTGGGCCAACGGCACGGACGTGATTGCCCGCTTCTTCTTCGACGATCCGCTGCCCTTCCGCCTGGGCTCGGTGGAAGGACACCTGGGACAATACATTCCCATCAGTTCGGAGGACATTTTCATCCTTCTGCCCGAGGAGTTGGAACAAGTGCGGAACAGCGGCAAATTCAAAGCGGTCGAGACCGTGAGAACGGTCAATTACCCCAACGGTCAGCCAGGATTTTATTTCTCCCGGCTAACCTATCTCGATAATGCCCCCGCCCTGTTTGAACAGGAACGCGATCAGCGCCGTGCACTAATTGAGGATACAATTCATCTTCCTGACGGAACCACGGCTACGGTGAGTTACTCGCGGTTGGACATGGGTGAGATCAAAGCGGCTTTCGACGGTGACTCTGCCACTTTGATCCGCACAACCGAAGCCAATCCGTTTAAAATCAACCTCAATTTTGCCCAGCCTCAAAGTCTCCGCGGCTTGCGGCTGCGGGTTGGCGGGGTGGCGACGCGCGTTTCCGCACTCGTTTTTATCGAGGATGAAGGCGTGCCGCGCAGTTTCATTGTCGAAGCGGATGAAAGTCCCGTGCCGCAGCTGGTCGATCTGGATTTTTACGGAAGGCGCGCTGTCCAATCGATCCAGCTGGAAATCCTCAATGTGCGAGACAACGAGCCCGCACACGTTCACCTTTGGGAGGTCACATTCCGTTGAATGACGCACCTGCTCCAGCCCCCCGCAGACCCTGGTGGCTCAAGCTCCTCACGTACGGTTTGCTGATATTGTCGCTCACTGGCTGGCTGCGGTTGGGACAATCCATCGCCCGCTGGGATTCGCTGGTGGAGGCTGGCATTCAACCAGGACCGCTGTACCTGGCCGCCTCTGGTTTTTTAATCGGGCTGGGCACGCTGACAGCTGGCTTAGCCGTCTGGCGGCGCTCGCGTTCTGCCCCGCGGCTGGCGCTGCTGATGCTGTTGGTCTGGGTGGTGTGGCTATGGGTTGACCGCCTGTGGATTGCCACTTCTCCCACAACACTTTCGAATGCCCCCTTTCTGTTGGGTACGTGTATCATTATTCTAGCCGGCACTTTCTATGCCCTGCGGCGGGGGAGAGGTCAATTTCAATGAATCAAATCGATCAAGAGATAGAGGTTAAGTTTTATTTGGCCAACCTGCCCGCGTTGGAGCAACGGATCGTCAATGCCGGAGGCGTACTGGTGCAACCGCGGGTGCATGAGGTCAATCTGCGGTTTGACCTGCCCGACGGCAGTTTGACTGCCGACAAAAGAGTGCTGCGGCTACGGCAAGATGTGCATTCGGTGTTGACCTATAAAGGCCCTTCGGCAGCCGGGCAGACCGTCAATGTGCGCCAGGAAATCGAGACCGACGTCAGTGATTTTGCTGCCGCGCAAAGGATATTAGAAGCGCTGGGTTACCAGATCGCGGTTATGTACGAAAAATGGCGCACCACTTATCAGCTGGAAAACCTGGAAATCGTATTGGATGAGCTGCCATACGGTGTTTTCTGCGAAATAGAAGGCCCCGATGCCGAATCCATTCGGTCAACTGCTGCCGGACTCAGACTAAACTGGCAAGAGCGCATCACCGATAGCTACCTGGGCATGTTCTGGCGTTTGAAGGCCAATCTACACCTGGCAGCCGAACATCTGGATTTTCAATCTTTCAACGGGTTGACTATCCGCCCGCAAGACCTGGCAGTAAAATACGCTGATCGGTAACCGCTAAACTTTACACATCCACTTCCACCCAGGCCGGGTCGTGGTCACTGCCTTCTCCGGTCAATTTGGAGCGCCGCTTGATCCAGGCAGCTGTCTGGCGCGCTGCCAGCGCCGGGCTCAACCAGATCTGATCGAAGAGATCGTAGCGTGCCGGTTGACCGGATTCTTTGAAGCGGTGCGTCCAGGCTGTACTGGCTGGCGGGAAGGCGTCATGCGGTGCCGGCTGGGTCTCCTGCGGGTTGGCCAATCCGTTGACCAGCGGCAGGTCTGGATTTTGTGCGATGGCTGCCAGAGGGGTAGCAATCGGAACATCGTTCATATCACCCAAAAGCAAGAAAGGCGAGTTGGGTCGGGTACGGGCAACGATGATGCTCGCGGCAGTCTCAGACTGGCGGGTGCGGATCAAGTCGGCGCGTTCCTTGCCGGTGATCGGGTTTTCGTGCGGCGCCAGATACTGGCTCTTAAGATGCGTGTTGAAAACCGTGAAGAGACGCTTCTTGCGTTTGGCGTCCAGAACGTCCACTTCCAAAAGGTCGCGGCTGAAAATATGCGAATCCGGTTCGGCCTTATGGGTAGCAAAGCGCCAGGAAGTCGCTGCGCCCAGGGGTAGTTTGGAAAGCAACCCGACATCGATCAAACGGGGGTCGTTACCCTCGAATAATACCTGGTAGGGGTACATACCGGCCAGGTCTGTGCGGTTGAAATGCTCCAGGGTGGATAAATCCTCAACCTCCTGGACAGCCAGCACATCCAGATCCATGTCTTTGATGCGCTCGGCAACCTTTAACCGGCGAGCAGGGTCTTTTTCCACCACCAGACGGCCCATAAAGGTGCGGATGTTGTATTCGGCCGGATCATCGAAAGAATAGGTGACGGTTACCGTTGTATCGTCAGCCAGTACCGCGTCGATGCGCCCTTTGAAATTAAAGCGCGAAAACAGGTTGTTCAGATTGAATGTGCCAACTTTGACAATCATCGCTCACCTCTTTCTGACGATAGACCCATGCGGGCTGAATCATATCCAGCCAGAGTCAGGTTTGATTGGTGCCTAACCGGCGCACTTCACGGATAAACGCCGGTGAATTCAAGCCGCGCTCAAGGTGATAGGTTAAAAAGTACTGGATGACTGCTTCCATCTCCAGGCGCACGTCGCCTGCGACCTGAGCACGGGAGGCGTCGCTGAAGCTGCTGCGTTGAAAGTGGCGAATATACTTCAAAGCCGACATGGAGATCGGCCGGGCCGACATTTCACGCGGACCGCAGTTCGGGCACAAAATGCCACCCAGCAGCGCCGTGTAAAACTGGTCGCGCGGCTGGATCAATTCGCCGCAGTTGACGCAGTTGACCAACTCCGGCCGGAACCCTAAGAGATCAAGCAGCTGCATCTCATAGTAGCGCGCCGCCAGGAAGAAATCGTCCGCGCTAGCCAACCGCGCCAGGGTATCCACCAACAACCCATACACCAAACGGTTCTGGCCTTCTTCGTAGGTGAAGCGGTCCAGCACCTCGATGACGTAGCTAGCCTGGGCAATCCGCTGCAGATCTTCACGCAGCGGCGTATACGCGTCGACGGTTTCCACCTGAGTGACAATCCACAGGTCGCGTCCGCGGGCCAGCATCAGCTGCACGCGGGTGAAAGGCTCCAAATGGCCGGCTTTGCGCGAGCGAAGTTTGCGCGCGCCTTTGACGATGGCACGCAATTTGCCAGCCTCGCGGGTGTACAGCCCCAGCAGACGGTCAGCCTCGCCCCAATCGCTGTGGCGCAGCACCACCGCTTCCACGCGGATATTGCGTTCCTGTTTGGCCATGAATGAATTATAGCCTGTGAGAAGGTAAAATTTACAACAGCGTAGGTCGGATTGCCCACAGGGCACACAGAGCGTGAGGGCGAGGAAACCTTACCTTTCTTTAATAAGCATCGCAGCCCGGTCACAGACCGCCCTGTGGGCGAAATCCGACACTGTATTTCCATAAATTTTCACGACCGCGAAATTTCTTCACGAATCAATATTGTCGGATTTCGGGGCAATAACCTATTTTGGGTAGAAAAGATGTGTCCTGCCCCTCAATCCGACCTACGCAAGTTCAATTTACGCTCTTGGCAAATCTTTTGGGGTAAATGCACCGGGCAACAGGTCGCGCACGGTTAATTCCTGCGCAATTTTGCCCTGATCGTCCGCGATGAGCACCAGCGTGTCCAGGCCAAACTCCGCCATCACTTGGCGGCAGCCGCCGCAGGACATGCCGGCGTTGGAGGTCACCACCGCGATGGCTGCAAAATCCCTTTCCCCCTCCGAAACTGCTTTGAAAATGGCCACCCGCTCCGCGCACATGGTGGTCGGGTAGGCGGCATTTTCCACATTGGCGCCAGTAAACACCCGTCCGGAGGAACTCAACACTGCCGCACCGACTTTGTACTGTGAATACGGTGCATACGCCATCAACCGCGCCTTAATCGCAGCCTCAACCAGTTGCTGGCGCTGCTCAGGGTTTAGAATCATCCGTATTATCCTCTTTGACCGCTATCAGCGGCTGACGTTGCGCCCGCACTTTGCGGATGCGCCGCCCGCTGACCTGCTCCACCGATAAATCCCAATCCTCGACGCGCATATGCTCGCCGCCGGTCGGTACGCGCCCGATGGTGCCGTAGATATAGCCGCCCAGCGTGTCCGCCAGCTCGGTGACCAAATCCGTGCCCAGGACTTCGTTAAGATCGTCCAATCCAATGCGGCCGTTCAGGATAAATTCATCATCTGAAACACGCTGGTAGAGATGTTCCTCACCCTGGTCGTATTCGTCGCGGATTTCGCCAACAATCTCCTCGACGATATCTTCCATGGTCACCAAACCAGCCATTCCGCCGTACTCATCCACCACAATTGCCATATGGA
>DATMXL010000217.1:0-4532 GCA_035561555.1 Bellilinea sp. | reverse complement strand
AGCAGGATCATCGCGCGTTTGAACTGGCGCGCTTTGAGTTCACCTTTGCGGGTCATCTCCAACAGCGTTTGCCGTTCTTCATCACTTAGATTGATCAGGTATATTTTTCTGGGCATCTCGGGGTCTCCTTTCAGCCCAGAGATTGCAAGTTTCGTGCCAACCCATCCTATTCATGCTGACTGACTACTAGTAAACCGCGGTTCCTTAATTCAATAGCCAGACATTTCTGGTAGGCTGATTCTAACAATCCAGGCCCCAAAGTCCGATGCACCTTAATCGCGGAATCGACAATTTGGGTGGCAATATATTCAATGTTTTGTTGTTCCATACTGTATCCAAGCTTTCCTGGCATCAGGGGTATCAATATATTTTAGGCGCAATCTGAATCTAGGATGAAGCCACCGTGGTTGAATTATGGTCCCCGTTTTCTAAGGAATAATTTTTTTTCTTCCTTCTTTTGATTTTCTTCGCGTCCTTTGCGTACTTAGCGTTCTTTGCGTTTCAATCTTGATTCTCAATTATAAAGGGAGCAATTCACATTCAGAATCACTCCTTTAGCTAAACGATTAATCGAAGGTTGGTTTCGCTCGCAGGATTTAATTAATAGCCGTATTTTCGACACACTCAACCCAAATTATGACGTCGTATCCGTTATCCCTTCACCGCTCCTGCCAGCATGCCGCGCACAAAGTAACGCTGCAGGGAAAAGAACACCACCATCGGCAGCAGCATGGAGAGGAACGCAGCAGCGGTCAACAAATGCCAGCCGGCGCCCAAGGATGAGACCATATTGGCGATTTGATACGTCATCACCGGCGTGGAACTGCCAAGGAATACCAGCGCAACCAGCAGGTCATTCCACACCCACAGAAACTGGAAGATTCCCAGCGAAGCAATCGCTGGCAATGCCAATGGGATGGCGAGTTTATAGAAAGCTGTCCAATGCGACGCTCCATCCAGATAGGCCGACTCAAATAAATCGCGCGGCAGAGTGCCCAGGAAGTTGCGCATCAGATAAATGGCATAGGGCATGCCAAAACCCGTATGGAACAACCATACTCCCAACAGCGTGCCATTTAATCCAAGTTGAGCATACACGCGCGAGATCGGCACCATGGTCATTTGCAGTGGCACCACCTGCAGCCCGACCAGCACCGCGAATAGCAGCATCCGCCCCTTGAAATCCAGCCAGGCGAAGGCATAACCGGCTAACGCCGCAAACACAATGGGCAAAAAAGTCGCCGGGATGGTGACCAGCAGGCTATTAATAAATGCCCGACCCATGCCCCGCGGATTCAAAAGGTCGGATAAATTGCAGTTGATATCCAGGGGCGGAGTCCCTGCGGCACAATCGATAGCATAGGTGCGTGTGCCGCGGTACCCCATCAGCGCGTCTACATAGTTATCCAGGGTCAGCCGCGGGCGCTTTTCCACGCCAGAAACATTTTTTAAATGCACCACAATATCGGCAGCGGTCTGAGCGTCAGGAATCTCCTGTGTACCCATGTGGGGCTGGTCATTTATCTCATCGCGTAAAGTACCCAGGAGAAGGACAGAACGGTCGAATTGTTTGACCAGTTCCGGATTGGTTAAATCCGCTGCAGCGATTAATTTCCCATCCTCTCCGTGGCAGGAGGCACAATTCTGCTCGTACTCCCTGGAACCGGTGGGAGGTTGTAAAATGGTCCACCAGCCGGAACTTTGAATGGATTGAAGCGGCCGCAGTGAGGTGATCAACAGCCCGAAGGTTGGGATTACCCAGATTAAAATCATAAGCAGGATCACGAGATTTCTGGGGATGCGGGCAAAAAAAGCGTTGACCTTTTGGCGGTTCATCGCATCTCCTCCTGGGCAATAAAGCGCCGGATGTTCATGTAGATAAACGGAATGATGGCAATCACGAGAACGACTGCGATTGCTGTACCGCGTCCGGTATTGAAGTTGATGTACATCTCGGTGTACATGCGGTTGGCAATCACATCCGTGTTGTAATTCCCGCCGGTCATCACATACACGATGTCAAACTGTTTGAGAGTGTTGATGACCATGGTCGTGATCACGACAATTACCGTGGGCATAATGATCGGCAAAGTAATCTTCCAAAATACGTTCCATTCAGTGGCACCGTCCACCCTGGCCGCCTCGATAATCTCATCCGGTACGGATTTTAGCGACGAAGAAAGAATGGTCATGCAGAACCCGGTCCAGATCCAAATCCCCACCACGATCAACGCGTAGGTACTCAACACCGGCTGAGTCAAAAAAGACACCGGTTTGCCTCCAAGTGCGGTGATAATGCCATTTAAGAACCCAATCTGCACCTGGCTGGTACCGTAATCAAACATAAATCCCCAGATCACCCCTGCGCCAACGAATGAAATGGCCATTGGCATGAACAAAATTGATTTTGCCAGTGCCTCATTTTTGATGCCGTCCACTAATTTAGCAAACAATAGCCCCAGGATGACCGTCCCGGCAACCATAATGATGATCCATTTGACGGTGTTGCCGTAGGATGACAACCAGAACGAATCCCAGAAGGCTTTTACGGATCCGGTGTTAAACTCCGCTGTCAAAGCATAACGGTAATTTTCAAAAACACCCCAACACGCCCGGCCTTCCGCGCAGGTGGTCGCCGCGGGGGCGGTACCGTTCCGGTTCAAAAAACTCAGTTGAACGGTGTTGAACATCGGATATACGATGAAGAAGAACATAACAATCAACGCCGGCGCAAGATAATAGAACGGCGCCAGCTTGCCCTGTTGCATTATTCTTGGAACCGGTCGACCAGCCATGATTCCTCCTCTGCCCGGGGGCGAAAATTTCCCGCCTGTCCAGCCTGCTTTGAGAGGAGCAGAGGCGGGGTGAGCCGCCTCTGCCTGTATCATCTTATGAGATTACTACTTGCCAAGCGCTTCTGCCTGGACACCTGCGACAGTTGCCAGAATAGAATCCAGGTCGCCGCCGTTTACGTAATCAGCGATAGCGTTGAATTCAGCGCTGCCAAAGCCGCCTGGGATGGAATCACCAATATCAGGGGTGAAACCCTGTGCGGCGTAGAAGGCTTCCGCTTTTTTGATTAAGGAAGGTTCAGTGTAATTGCCTGCTCCTGCCTTATTCGGTGTCAAGTCAAATCCTGCCGCCGCCCAGCCCTGACCGCCTGCCTCGGAAGACAGGTAGCTGACCAGAGCCTTGACAGCCGGTTTATCACTGAAAGCCATCATCCAGTCAGAACCACCCTGCATACCTTGAGCGCCAGGTACTACGAAGAAGTCAAAATCGGTGCCATATACCAGCGCAGGATACTGCTTGGTGATCTCGCCGCCAGCAAAACCGGACTGCTTGACCATGAAAGCTTCGGGTGGATCTGAGAAGACCTTCAAAATCGCCGGAACGAAGCCGGTAGAAAGCGTCCCTTCCGCACCGGCGACGGTGTATTTTGGATCCATTGCCCAGGGACCATAGGTCTCGTAGGCTTCTTTTACGCCTGGGTCGTCATAGGGCATAGTGCCGTTGATGATATTCATCACGTATTCAGGACCCTGTTGGACGAGCAAGATATCCTGAATAAAGTCGGAACCGGTCCAGCCGGTGGCGTCACCGGACTCAAAGCCCATTGACCACGGAACGTTGCCATCGGCAACCATCTGCTCCACCAGAGCTACCAGCTCATCCCAGGTGGTTGGCACGGTATAGCCGGCTGCTTCAAAGTTTACTGGACTGTACCAGATGATGGTTTTGATGTCCGATTTAACCGGTAATCCAAGCCACTTGCCATCAATGACACCCGAGTCAATCGCTCCGGGGATGTAGGCATCCTGGGACGCGCCCAGGGAATCCATGGGTTTGAGTAAATCTTTGTACTGAGTCAACTGAGTCACATTCCAGAAAGCGATATCTGGTGGCGTTCCGGCTTGAACCCGGGTATCCAGCAGCGCCTGGTCGCGCGTTGATTCTGGCTTGAAGACGATACCGCAGGTATCTGCCAGCGGCTTAACGATTTGGTTAAAGCGTTCTTCTTCCTGGCCAGCCCATTGATACAACAGGGTAACTTCGTCACCAGCCACAGCGCCCATGCACATATCAGAAACCGGCATGTCAGTTGGGGCAGTACCCGGGGCTTCTGTTGTCGGCGTCGCCTCTGGGGCAGCGCAAGCAGCCGCAACCAGCACAAGGATGGTCATCACGGCCGTTATTTTCCAGTACTTTAACATCTTATCCTCCATTATGTTTCAGTGTGTGAACTTTATCGGTTTGAAGCGATCCTGGTTTCAGCGAGAACCACCTCCTTTCAAATTTGCTATTGCGAAGGCACAGTCTGGATAAACACCATAATCCATAAAATCACCGGAACGATCTGTATCGAATACTGCGATTGCTGGCAAGGTAGAGAGGGTCAAGGTCAATCTCGAATATTTTTGCTCAATTCACAATGTTCGATGGGATGAGGTTGATTTCATAGAAAAATTAATTGATGTACAAGGCAACCCTGGAAAAAAGTTGGCGGTAATGGAAGTTGCAACGAATAATGC
>DATMXL010000216.1:0-3751 GCA_035561555.1 Bellilinea sp. | reverse complement strand
AGCAGGATCATCGCGCGTTTGAACTGGCGCGCTTTGAGTTCACCTTTGCGGGTCATCTCCAACAGCGTTTGCCGTTCTTCATCACTTAGATTGATCAGGTATATTTTTCTGGGCATCTCGGGGTCTCCTTTCAGCCCAGAGTTTGCAAGTTTCGTGCCAACCCATCCTATTCATGCTGACTGACTACTATATCATGTCCCTGATATTTCGCAAGCAGTCCGTGAGTTGCGGCGGGTGTTAAAACCGGGCGGCTACCTGTGTGCCGCCACAAATGGTAGCCAACACATGGAGGATTTGTATGATTTGATGAATGGTTTTGGCTTGCATGCTGCCCCAATGCATAGTTTCACTAGCCGATACGGATTGGAAAACGCGCCAGGTATCCTGGCAGCGTGTTTCGAGCACGTCAAGATAATCCCATTTATTGATGGCCTGTTCGTCACAGAAACCAAGGCGTTGATGGACTACATCCAATCAATGGTTGGAATCTCGAATTTTACTGACAGTGTAATCACCGAAATCGAACGGACCGTTGAAATGGAAATTCAAGCTAAAGGTGGCTTTGCGATCCGCAAGGTCAGCGGAGTCGTACTGGCCTGGTGACCTTTTCTGTGAACGTATAATAGGCGTGATGAAATCATTCGAGCGGTTGTTGTTACCGGTTCTGGTTGCTATTCCGGTGCTGGTGCTTGGCTTGTTCCCAATCGCGCCGCGTCCGGTCCAACTCACGATTGCCTGGCAGCAGGCAGTAATGGCACAGGCTGTAGAGTCTCAGCAAGTTGCCGCTGAATATTACCGTCAGGTGATCTACTATCAACCGCAGCGGGTAGACCTATGGGATCGAATAGGCTCGTTGGAGTTTTCTGCCGGCAATTACAATGCGGCGATCCTGGCTTATAACCAGGCTAGTGAATCCGGCACGATTTCTTCCGCCGGTTTACTTAATTTGGGGGATAGTAACACACAGGCAGGTGATACAGCCTCTGCCGCGGCAGCCTGGGTAGCTATGGCTGAACTATCAGAGGGCGAGCCGCAGCATTTATCGACAGCGGCGCAGCGGTTAAGAGATGCCGGTGATTTGGCAAAGACCCTGGTGGTTGCTCAGCGGTGGCAAGAGCTTGATCCTCAATCGGTGCCGGCTGCCTGGCTGACTGGGCTGCTGATTTCTCCTCAGAGCAGGACAGAGTCTGCCCGCCTCCTGGCGATCGCCGGTAACGGTGAGGGTAATGATGCGGAAAAAGCCCGCAGTTTGCTTGAAGTACTGGGGCAAGCCGCGCTGCAAACGGACCCAGCTTATCAGCAGATTCTCATCGGACAGAGGCTGGCTGAGTTGGGTGAGTGGGATGTGGCTGAAGCCGCTTTTACTTCCGCAGTGAACCTTGCACCGAACTACGCCGAAGCCTGGGCATTTCTGGGTGAAACCCGCCAGCATCTCGGCAAAGACGGCCGGAATGATCTTATGCAGGCCAAAAATCTTGCACCTGAATCGGATTTTGTCCTTTCGGCACTGGCCCTGTATTGGAACCGCCAAAATAAACCTGAAGTGGCATTAAGATACCTGCAGACATTGGCGCGGAATCATCCATCTGAAGGAGCCTGGCAGATTGAAATCGGTTCGACCCTGGCTCAGTCCGGTGATCTGGTAGCCGCCATGAGCGCTTACCAGCGTGCCACTGAAATCGAGCCGGAAAACGCGCAGCTCTGGCGTACGCTGGCGCTATTTTCTGCCACCTACGGCTTTGACTTCACCTCCTATTCCGAGCCTGCACTGGAGCGTGCGTTGGCGCTTTCTCCCAGGGACTTGTTAGTGCTGGATGCTGCCGGGTGGATCTATTTGACCAACGGCGAGCTCGAAAAAGCGGAACAGTTCTTGCAACAAGCTCTGGCAGAGGATGGTGATTTCGAAGCTGCTCAACTGCATCTGGCTCAGGTTTATCTGGCTGGCAACCACTTTTCGTTGGCATCCCCACTCTTGAAAGCCGCTGCAGCTCAATCGAATGATCCGGTGGTCGCTCTCCAGGCTCAGCGCTTGCTCGATAAACATTTTCCAGCTCAATAAAGCCTCGAAACCAACCGCACCATCCTTCTCACTTCAGACTGGTAGTTGGCAATTTTCCCATGCCGCTGCCCACACAACCCGAAAAAGCCCGAAGGAGTTGCGGAATGAATCGAAAAACCATACAGGTATTGCTCCTGGTGCTTATGGCTTTGATTTTGTGTGGCTGCAACTTGGCTGACCGGATTACGAGTTCGGCTTTGGAAGAAATCGATCCGGGTAGTGTGGTTTATTTTGATAATTTCAGCAATCCTGAATCGGGTTGGCAGGTGTGGACCTCCGACAACGCCGAAATTTCCTACGCCTCAGATGGACTGCGTTTCAACATTAAAGAAGCCAATTACGATTACTGGTCGCTGCCCGGTCAGCGTTTCACCGATTCCACTCTGGCAGTGGACGCCACCTTGATCGAAGGTCCAACAGATAATGATTTCGGACTCTTATGCCGCTTTCAGAACGAGTATAATTTCTATGCTTTTCTGGTCAGCAGTGACGGATACGGCGGTATCATCAAGGTAAAAGACGGTTATTACCAGACCTTGAACAGCCCCGACGGTCTTGAATATGGCGCTATGATCCAGCAAGGTCAAGCCACCAACCAGATTCGCGCTGACTGCGTCGGTACCCGGTTGACCCTTTACGTGAACCAGGAGAAATTTCTGGAAGCTGAGGATGCAGATTTTACAACAGGCGATGTTGGTTTAATCGCGGGATCCTATGGTCAACCTGGTGTGGAGATTCTGTTTGACAATTTTTTTGTGCTAAAACCTTAGAGGTATGAAAATTTTTCTAGATTCAATTGGCTGTAGGTTAAACCAAAGCGAAATTGAACGATTTGCCATCCAATTCAGAGCAGCGGGTCACGCCATTGTAAATTCAGCGGGTGAGGCTGACCTGGTTGTGGTTAATACCTGCACGGTGACTGGCGCTGCCGCTTCGGATTCACGCCAGAAAGTCCGGCATGCCGTTCGCGACGGCGCAAAAGAGATCGTCGTTACCGGATGCTGGTCCACGCTGGAGCCAGATAAAGCTGCCCAATTGCCCGGCGTGACGCGGGTGATAGCCAACCTGGACAAGGACAACCTGGTTGCACAGGTATTGGGAACACCGCTCGAAGCCTTTGACCTGGAGCCCGTTGCCCGAGAACCGCTGCCAGGTGCGCATTTACGCACCCGCGCTTTTATCAAAACACAGGATGGCTGCGACAACCATTGTACTTTCTGCATTACCCGCATTGCTCGCGGTGCCGGTCGCAGCGAGCCAATTTCCAGCATCATTGGGGATGTACAGCATGCGGTTGCCGGCGGAACGCGTGAAGTGGTTCTGTCTGGCGTGCATCTTGGTTCCTGGGGTTACGACCTTGCGCCACGGCTGCATCTGAGCCATTTAATTCAGGCCATCTTGCAGCACACGGATGTCGAGCGCTTGCGCTTATCCTCACTCGAACCCTGGGATCTGGACGAAGAATTTTTCCGCCTTTGGGAAAATCCGCGCCTATGCCGGCATTTGCACCTGCCATTGCAATCTGGCAGTGAGCAAACCCTGCACCGCATGGCGCGCCACACCACCCCCGGCAGCTTTAGAAGACTGCTGGGATTTTCCCGGCAGGCTGCACCTGAGATGGCGGTGACCACCGATTTGATCGTCGGTTTTCCCGGTGAGGATGACCGTGAATTTTGCGAGAGTGTGGCGTTC
>DATMXL010000215.1:0-16596 GCA_035561555.1 Bellilinea sp. | reverse complement strand
GTTTATAACCGGCGGGATCGGGAAAATAAGCAGATTCCCGCCCCGCCGGAATATTTTAAGGTTACGGAACGATGAGCGTTCCGGTTTCACCGCGCAGTGCCCGGCTCAGATTCTCCGGGTTGGTGATAATGGCAGCCTTGCCGCCTGATTCGAGGAACCGTAAAATCGCCTGGATCTTGGGCAGCATTGATCCCTTGGCAAAATGACCTTCCTCGATGTACTTTTTAGCTTCCGCCACTGTCAATTTGTCCAACCACTTCTGGTCGGGTTTATTGAAGTTGATGGCAACCTTCTCAACTGCGGTGCTGATAATGAACATATCCGCGTTGATCAGAGTTGCCAATACCGATGAGCCGAAATCTTTGTCGATGACGGCTTCCACACCTTCCAACTCGCCGTTTTCCTTACGAATAACCGGGATCCCGCCGCCGCCGACGCCGATGACAACAAATCCGGCTTCGATCAGCTTGTGGATGGCTTCGGCTTCCACAATTTCACTGGGGATCGGGGAGGCAACCACCCGCCGCCAGCCGCGGCCAGCATCTTCGACCACATTCCAGCCGTCATTGGCCTGTTTCTCTTTAGCCGTTTTTTCGTCCATGAAGGAACCGATGGGCTTGGTGGGATTCTGGAAAGCTTTGTCGTTGCGGTCAACCACAGTCTGAGTGACCACCGCCACAGCCTTCTTATCCATCTTGCGGGCCAGGAACTCATTATGCAGCGCCTGGACGAACATATAGCCGATAGAACCTTGCGTATCTGCACCGCAGTAGTCCAACGGAACTTCATGCAGTTCATGCCGGGAAATTTCGGAGCGGCGCAGAATAAAACCAACCTGCGGGCCATTGCCATGGGTAACAACGACGTCGTATCCCAGTGAAATCATGTCGGCAATATGGTGCATTGATTCTGCACCAGCCTGGAATTGGTCCGGAACAGTCGCGTGCTTGGAATCTTTAATCAACGAGTTCCCGCCAACTGCAACAACAACTACACCTTTTCCTGCCATTTGATTAATTTCCTCTCTCGATCTTAAAAATGATTGGTAAATTTTAACCCATTGTGAGGGCCATCACAGCCGACTGAGCGTGCATGCGGTTCTCAGCTTCATCAAACACAACCGATTGCGGCCCGTCCATGACTTCATTGGTGACTTCCACCTCGCGGTCAGCCGGCAGCGGGTGCATGAAAATGGCATCACCTTTAGCCACCTTCATCTTTTTAGCGTCGGTGATCCAGGATTTGTATTTGTCTTGCAGGCGTTTGCCTTCCGCGGCGTCATTAGTGGTCAACAGTGGTCCCCAGGACTTGGCATACACCACATCTGCGTCTTTAAAGCCTTCTTCCATATCGTGCACAATCTCGAATTTGGTGCCAAACATCTTGGCTTGCTCAGCCGCTTGAGCTTCGATCTCAGGCATGAGCATGAACTCTTTGGGATAAGACAGGGTGACGTCCATGCCAAAGCGCGGCATTTGCAGAATCAATGACTGGGGGACGGAAATCGGTTTGAGATAGGATGCTGCGTACGCCCAGGAGACGACGATCTTCTTCTTGCGCAGGTCCTTGCCTTTCTTTTCCATGATGGTCATCAGGTCTGCCAGGCACTGGAAGGGGTGATAAATGTCGCATTGCATGTTGAGCACCGGCACGCGGGAAGATTTGGCAACTTCATTGATGTACTGGTTGCCAAGAGCCCAGTCACAGTGGCGGATCGCGATACCGTCGAAATAGCGACCGTAGATTTCACCGATTTCGGTAGAGGTGTCGCCATGTTTGATCTGGGTGGTGGTGCTTTCAATGAAAGCAGCGTGCCCGCCCAGATGTGCCATGCCAGCTTCGAACGAGCCGCGGGTGCGGGTACTGGAGAAGAAGAACAACATCGCCAGCACTTTATCGCGCAAATAGGGTGTAGGTTCGTTTAAAGCGCGCTTGCGCTTCAGGTCAAAGGCGACCTCCAAGACAGTTTCGACTTCCTCTTTCGTAAAATCCAGGTCGCCGATTAAATCACGTCCATGTAAAAATGTTTGCATCTTTTCTACTCCTTTAGACTTGTGAAGAAAATTCCTTCACTGGAATCAATAAATCAGAATTTACTCTACCTTGCCTAACACCAATGCGATGAGCGCCATGCGCATGACCACACCGTTGGCAGCTTCCTGCCAGTAACGCGACCAGCGGGTGATATCCACGTCGGTCGGGATCTCGTCCATGCGCGGTAGAGAATGCAGCAGGATCGCATCCGATTTTGCTTTTTTGGTAAGTAATTCGCGGGTGATCTTGTAATTTGCAGGCGTAAGACCGGCATCGCCTTTGCGTTCATCCCGAGCTTTGGTGTAATCCGGTTGGACGACTGGCTCGACCAAAATTACGTCCGCTTCGGCGATTGCCTGCTCAACGTGCTCAACTTCACGGAAGTCGAGGCTGTACTCTTTGAGCTCTTTCTTGAACTCTGGCAGAAGCGACATTTCCGGCGGTGACACGAAGGTGATGGGACAATCGAACTGAGTCAATGCGTAACCGAGCGAATGCATGGTGCGCATGCGCAAATCGCCAACTGCCAGCCACTTCAATCCGTCAATTCGGCCTTTCTCACGCAATACCGTGTATAAATCCGTCAGGATCTGGGTGGGATGTTCACCCCAGCCGTCACCGCCGTTGATGATCGGAATGGACGCCCATTTGGCAGCTTCCATCGGCGCGCCTTGCTGGAAATGGCGCATGACGATCACATCACCATAGAATTCCAGCATTTTTACGGTGTCTTTGATCGATTCCTGATAGAAATCGCCGGCGCGAGTCATTTTAGCATCCGAAAAACCGGTTACATGACCACCAAGGCGGTGCATAGCGGCTTCATGTGCCAGGCGGGTGCGTGTACTGGGCTGATAGAAAGCCGTAACCAGCGTCTTATCTGCGCACAGGGTCACATTTTTCCGCTCGCGTGCGATATCTTCCATCTTCCGAGCAACCTCAAATACATGTTGAAACTCTTGCCGTTCGAATTCTTTGAGTGACAAAATGTCACGTCCAGCAAAACTACGCATTTCGGTCCCTCCAAAGGCAAAGATGATGAGTGGATATTTCAAACGCTGTATTTCAGGGGTTGAGCCGCCTACCAGTTTTAGAGAGGATGGTTATCCTCAATCCCCGCGATCACATGGTCAAACAGCGATTCCTATTCGACTTCAGTTCACCTCCTCGTCAACTGTTGGTAATACCGGGAACCAGGGTTCCGACCCGCCGAACCACATGAAAGCGGAAATACCCTGGAATGAAATAGCTCTTGGAATAATTTACTACTCGACCGGAGTCTTCATATAAATTTGCCTGGAACATGAGCAGAACGTCACCACGCTGAATCTCGAGTGCTCTGGCGATCTCGGAGGGAGCTGCCACCGCATTAATTTCGGTATAGGATTTTGTCAGGTTTGGCGTACCGCGCTGCAACAGTAAATCCAGAACGGAGCCGTTGAAACCCTCATCCAGATCAGAAGTTGAGAGAATGTTCTCCGGCATAATATCAATCAGAAAGGCTACCGGCCGGTCGTCACCCAGGATAACCCGCTCCACTTCAACCAAAGCCGTACCTTCCTCAACGCCAAGGGCAGCAGCTTGTTCGCTATCCGCTTCGATCTGGTCGATGTGAAGGTCGCCCATTGAAATCTTCAGGTTGATAGTGTCCGCGGCGGTTTCGATGCTCTTAAGCACCTCGAGACCGCTTTCGATTACTGGCGCACGACCGACCACAAAGGTGCCAATACCCTGGCGGCGACGAATCAACCCCTGGCCTTCGAAGGCGCGCATCGCCTCACGCAAGGTCGCCCTGGATACACCTAACTGCTGCGCCAACAAGGGTTCAGAGAGTAACCGGTCCCCTGGAGCGGTTTTTTCGATCAGGTCCGCCAGCTCGACCTGCAATCGCTGGTATGGATGGATATTTTCTTTCATTCTATTCTCCCTAATCCTCGATCACTGGAATAAATTTGAACTGCTTAACGTCCACGACCCCCAGGTCACTTATCCGCAGTTCAGGGATGACCACCAGTGCCATCAAACTGAGCTGCATGTTCGGGTTGTTCAAATAGCAGCCACAGGACTTAAATCCTTGCAAAACACTGGCTGCTTCAGCCGCAACCTTTGTGGCAGGCTGATCAGACATCAGGCCGGCGATTGGCAGGTTTACTTTACCAATCACCTTACCATCCTTAACTACCACCTGCCCGCCACCACTGGTAGCCAATTCGTTGACCGCCTGAGCCATCATGGCATCGTCTGTGCCGATCACAATCAGGTGATGGCTGTCGTGCGCAACCGTGGTGGCAATGGCGCTGTGCCGCGCCAGGTTGAAACCCTTGATTAAGCCCACCTCGACCCGTCCGCTGTTCTGGTGGCGTTCGACCAACGCGATCTTGATAATGTCACGGTCCACATCCGTTTCGACCAGGCCGTCCTTTACGTGAACTTGCTCACGCAAATGATGGTTGGGTGCCTGGTTTTCGATCACTCCTATAATATTAGCAGTAGCAGTACCGTTTTGGATAACTGCCGATCGAAGGGCAAAGTCAGCCGCAGTCTTTAGGCGCGGCAGGTGAACTGAATTTTTCACCCAGTCCGGATAATGATGCGCTGGCAGATCGATTTGCATCTGGCCGTTTTCGGCCACAACCTGGCCGCGGGCAATCACCAGGTCGGCGGAAAAATCCGTCAGATCCTTGACCAAAACCACATCGGCAAAGCGACCAGGAGCAATCATCCCCATTTCGCGGCTGACGCCGAAATGGTCAGCGGTGTTGATGGTTGCCATTTGGATGGCGGTCAGCGGATCCAGTCCCTGACTGATGGCATGGCGCAGCACCCGGTCCATGTGGCCTTCTTGTACCAGGGTGGCAGAATGCGAGTCGTCCGTGCACAGCAGGAAATGCCGCGGATCGAGCCGCTTCTCGGTGACCGCTTTGACCTGTGCGGCGACATCATGCCAGGCTGAGCCGTAACGCATCATCACCTTCATGCCCTGGCGGGCGCGCTGGATCGCATCGTTGAGGGTAGTACCTTCATGGTCATCTTCAGCACCGCCTACCACGTAGCCATGAAACGGCAAACCCATGTCCGGCGAGGCATAATGACCGCCAATTACTTTGCCAGCTGCACGGGTAGCTGCCATTTCGGCATGCACGTTTTCCAGGCTGTTGAAGACACCAGGAAAATTCATCATCTCACCTAAACCGACAATGCCGGGCCATTCCATCATCTCTGCCACGTCAGCCGGGCTGATGCTGGCGCCGGGTGTTTCGAATCCGGGCGCAGAAGGTACGCAGGACGGTGCCTGGACGAAAACATGAATGGGTTGATCGGCGGCTTCATCGACCATCAAGCGAACGCCTTTGAGGCCGAAAATATTGGCAATCTCGTGCGGGTCAACAAACATGGCAGTCGTGCCATGTGGAATGACCACCCGGACAAACTCGGTCACGGTCAACATGCCGGATTCTACATGCATGTGCCCGTCCATCAACCCGGGGACCAGAAAACGTCCATTGGCTTCCACCACTTTTGTTTGCGGGCCAAGTGTATGATTGGCGTCCGGACCAACATAAGCGATGCGACCAGCATAAACTGCAATATCCGTATCCAGAATAATTTCGCCAGACTGAACAGAAACCCACTGGCCTTTTCGAATCACCAGATCGGCGGGCAGGCGGCCCATGGCGCAATCCACCAATTTTTTCGTGGATTCTGCGTTCGTTTTCAAATCCATTCCACCTCCAACTTAAAAAATGCAACCTGTTGTGGACACAGGTTGCTCATTGTTTTCCAGACACCAATCGCGCAGCTGCCTGATTATGAATCTCAATCTGACGGGGCATATCCAGGGTGGTCAGTTGTCCATCCTTGACAATGAACTTACCATGCACCACCGTGTAATCGGTGTTGCGCGGCTGGCAAAATACCAGGGCTGCCACCGGGTCGTGCAGTGCCCCGGCCGTTTCCAGACGGTTCAAATCGTAGGCGATGAAGTCAGCACATTTGCCGGCTTCCAATGAACCGATATCGCTGCGACCAAGGACTTTCGCACCGCCGATGGTAGCCAGTTCTAGCGCCTGGCGGCCAGTCAACAAAGGCGGAGCATCCTCCGATGACAGCGAAGCGCCAGCCAAACCAGCCCCAAGGCGGGCTAGAAGTAAAGCCTGACGTGCCTCCGCCAGCATATGCGAACCGTCATTACTGGCTGAGCCGTCCACACCTAATCCGACCTTGACTCCAGCACGCAGGTAACCAATCAATGGTGCGATTCCGGAAGCCAGGCGCATGTTAGAGGATGGACAGTGTGCAACACCACAGCCATGGTGGGCAAACACATTGATTTCGGGGGCATCGATATGTACAGCGTGAGCAAACCAGACGTCATCACGCAGCCAGCCAACCGATTCCATGTAGGCGACAGGCCGCATGCCGAAACGCTGAATGGTGAAGGCCTGCTCATCCTGAGTTTCAGCCAGGTGAGTGTGCAATTGAACGCCGTACTGCCTTGCCAGAACAGCACTTTCCTTCATCAAGTCGGGAGTAACACTAAAAGGCGAGCAAGGTGCCAGCACAATTTGCACCATGGCACCGGGTTTGGGATCATGGTATGTTTCGATCAAGCGCTGGCTGTCTTTCAGAATTGTTTCCTCAGAATCAACGACGCTGTCCGGCGGCAAGCCGCCCTGGCTTTCGCCCAGGCTCATCGATCCGCGCGAGGCATGAATGCGCAAGCCCAGGTCGCGGGCAGCAGCGATTTCGTCGTCGAGGCGCGAGCCGTTGGGGAAGAGATACAGATGGTCAGAGGCAGTGGTGCAGCCGGAAAGCGCCAGTTCAGCCAGCGCGGTCTGAGTGGAAATGTAAATATCCTGCGGTCGCAGCCGCGCCCAAATGGGATACAGGGTCTTGAGCCAGTTGAAAAGATTGGCATCCTGCGCGGCTGGAACGGCGCGGGTGAGCGTTTGATAGAAATGGTGGTGGGTATTGACCATGCCCGGCAACACGACATGATCGGTGAGGTCAAGGATTTCGTCTGCCTCTGAGGGAAGATCTGCAGTAAGCCCTACATGCTCGATAAAGCCATCCCGGATGTAAAGTCCCCCGCCTGAAATCTCGCGGCGGGTTCCATCCATGGTGACCAACACTGCTGCGTTCTTTACAAGCAAAGTTTTCGACATAAGTCAGAGAAGTCAGTACGATCTGGCGGCTGGGATGATTTTTGCAGGGAGTGGGTCCGTAACTGGTGATCAGACAAGTTACAGTCTAAGTTTAAGCAATTTGCCCGAAAAGTCAATTGTCAGACAACATCCAAATGTCACTATTTTTCGGTCAATTCTGCGCCGTGCAAAGTGTTTTGCAGCAGCATGGCAATGGTCATCGGTCCGACGCCGCCGGGGACCGGTGTGATGAAGCCGGCGACCTCTTTAACTTCGTCGAAAGCCACGTCGCCTACCAGCCGGTAACCGCTCTTCTTTGAGGCATCCTCAATCCGGTTGATTCCGACATCGATTACCACGGCTCCGGGTTTGATCCAATCAGCGCGCACCATTTCAGGGCGTCCCACAGCTGCGATCAGCACATCGGCTTCACGCACGATCCCTGGCAGGTCTTTAGATCGGGAGTGGCAAATGGTGACGGTGGCATCTGCACGCACCAGCAGCAGAGCAACTGGCATGCCAACGATATTCGAGCGACCCAGCACCACCGCGTTGATACCGCGCAGGGTCGGCAGGGTTTTTTCCAATAAATAGATACATCCAGCGGGTGTACAGGGGACAAAAGCCGGTTCGCGGCCTTTTTGCGCCAGGCGCCCAATATTCACCGGGTGGAAGCCATCCACATCTTTATGCAAAGAGATCGAAGTTAATACCGCTTCCTCGTCCAGGTGGGAAGGCAGCGGCAGCTGCACCAGAATGCCATTGACGCGTGGATCTTGGTTGAGATCGCGGACCACACCTTCAACTTCAGACTGGGTGGCAGTGGCGGGCAGTTCAACACCGAAGGACTGAATGCCTGCTTCTTCACAGGCTTTGCGTTTGGAACGTACGTACACCTGCGAGGCGGGATTATCTCCTACCAGGACGGTCGCCAGGCCAGGCACTGATTTACCAGATGCAACTCGTTCCGTAACCGCGACTTTGACTTTCGCACGAACATCTTCAGCAATCGCTTTGCCATCGATAATTTCTGCAGTCATTTCCCGCTCCCTTTTCGAATGTTGAAATGAATATTCAATCGATGAACTCCTAGAAGCCAGGTTGCGCAGTTATCTGACAACCTTCACGAAAATTATACCTGTTTCTTTTTAATCACATCGCCGAATCATTGCCTTTCAAAAGTAATAACAAACAGGCAGAAAACAAAGGATTATCATCCCGACAGAAATGAGAATGGATCGGCTATAATTTGCCCATCGGGAGGAAAATACCATATGAGCAAACTTTGCGTAATTGGAACCGGCTATGTCGGTTTGGTGACAGGCACCTGTTTTGCTGACCTAGGCAGCGAAGTCCACTGCATGGATATTGATGAAAGCCGCATCGAACGCTTGAAAAAAGGCATCATGCCGATTTATGAGCCGGGTCTGGAACAATTGGTAGCTCAGAACGTGAAATCCGGACGATTGAGCTTTACTTCGAATATCGAGGAAGCCTTGGCAGGGGCTGATTTTGCCTTCATCGCTGTGGGCACCCCCTCTGGTGAAGAAGGCGAAGCTGATCTTCAATACGTACGTGTGGCAGCTGAAGCCATCGCCGACATGGTAAATCATCCGATAGTGGTCGTCAACAAATCCACCGTGCCAGTCGGCACCGGTGACTGGGTGGCAGATATTATCAAGCGCCGCCGCGCCGGGAAACCGCTGGATTTCGCAGTGGTATCCAACCCGGAATTCCTGCGCGAGGGTTCAGCCATCAATGATTTCATGGCCCCTGACCGTGTCATTTTGGGTTCCCTCGACCAGGAGGCCGCATCGAAGGTAGCAAAGTTGTATCTAAGTTTGCGCTGCCCGATCATGATCACCGATCTGCGGACCGCAGAAATGATCAAATATGCCTCCAACGCCTTTTTGGCTACGCGCATATCATTCATCAATGAGATTGCTACAATTTGCGAGGAACTTGGCGCAGACGTTGGTCAGGTGGCTGAGGGTATGGGGCTGGATAAGCGCATCGGACGTTCGTTCCTGGACGCCGGATTAGGCTGGGGCGGATCCTGCTTCCCGAAGGACGTCAAAGCACTGGCGCATATGGCAGTAATTCACGGGTCCAACCCGCAGTTACTGCAGGCGGTCATGGAGATCAATCGCAACCAGCGCCGGCGGGTTTTGCTGCGCCTGCGCAAGGAACTTGGCGGTCTGGATCAAAAGGTAATCGGTATGCTGGGCTTGTCCTTCAAGCCGAACACCGATGACATTCGCGAAGCGCCAGCGCTGGAGTTAATCCACCTGCTGGAAAACGAAGGTGCGACCGTCCAGGCGTATGACCCGCAAGCCATGGAAAATGCCAAAGAGATGCTGCCGAAGACTCGCCTGGTCAACACGCCTTACGAAGTGGCGGAAGGGGCAGACGCGTTGGTTTTGGCAACTGAGTGGAATGAGTTCAAGCAGTTGGATTTTGAACGCGTAGCCGAATTAATGCGAGGTAAAACTATTTTGGACGGGCGTAACCAATGGGACGCCGACCGGTTGAAGGCTCTGGGGTTGAATTATTTCGGGATTGGCAAGGGGACCAACGGGAAGTAGACACGAAGTGTCAAGTGCCACGTGTCAGGTGTCACATCTTCCGCACCAACCACGTCATCGTCGGTCGGATTGAGGGTGTTTTCGCACGCTGATTTATTCAATCAACCTGCTGCCCTCAACTCGACTCGCGATTAACTTTATTTACCGAACACGATATGGTGTTCTTGGACGTACTGGCTAAGGAATTGACCGGTATAGGAATCCGGGCTGGCGATGATTTCTTCCGGGGTGCCTGCTGCCACCAAAAGACCGCCACGGTCGCCGCCATCCGGTCCAAGGTCAATAATATAATCCGCCACTTTGATGATATCCAGGTTGTGCTCGATGATCAGCACCGAATTGCCGGCATCCACCAGCCGCTGCAGCACCTCGATCAGCTTGTGAACATCGGCGGCGTGCAGCCCGACCGACGGCTCATCCAGCACATACAAGGTCCGCCCGGTCGCTCGGCGGGACAACTCTTTTGCCAGTTTGACACGCTGCGCTTCTCCGCCGGAGAGGGTGGTACCGGACTGACCAATGCGGATGTACCCCAGGCCGACGTCATTCAACGTGCGCAATTTGTTGATGATCGATGGGAAAGCAACAAATACTTCTGACCCTTCGCTGACGGTGGTATCCAACACATCGGCGATACTCTTGCCTTTGAAATGCACCTGCAGTGTCTCGCGGTTGAAGCGCGCGCCGTGGCACACATCGCAGGGAACGTAGATATCCGGCAGGAACTGCATCTCAATGCGCAGCTGACCCTGCCCCTGGCAGGCCTCGCAGCGTCCGCCGTGGACGTTGAACGAGAAACGTCCAGCCTTATAGCCGCGGATTTTACTTTCAGGCAGTTCGGCAAAAAGTTTGCGGATCTCGTCAAACATGCCAGTATACGTGCCGGGGTTTGAGCGTGGGGTGCGCCCAATGGGCGACTGATCGATGTTGATGATTTTATCCAGCAGCTCGATCCCCTCGATGCGTTCATAACCGCCGGCGGTGGTGTGCGCACCGTTCAGGTCATGTGCCAGGGCGTTGTAGAGCACATCCACCATCAGGGTAGATTTGCCTGAACCGGAGACCCCGGTGATACAAACCAGCTTACCCAGGGGAATTTCAACGTCCAGACCCTTCAGGTTGTTGGCGCTCGCGCCGACCACCTTCAAATGCTTGCCATTTCCATTGCGTCGTTTATCCGGCATAGGCACTTGCAGGCGACCGGAGAGATATGCCCCGGTGAGGGATTTTGGGTGGTTGGAAATCTGAGTGGGCGTGCCTTCAGCGATGACGTATCCGCCTTGTTCGCCGGCGCCGGGGCCGAGATCGATAATCCAATCGGCTTCCCGGATGGTTTCTTCGTCATGCTCGACCACCAGAACGGTGTTTCCCAGATCCCGCAAACCCTTCAAAGTGGCTAACAGGCGGGAGTTATCGCGCGGATGCAGTCCGATCGAGGGCTCGTCGAGGACGTACAGGACTCCCATCAGCCTTGAGCCGATTTGTGTCGCCAGGCGGATACGCTGGGCTTCGCCGCCAGAAAGCGATGCCGCAGAACGGCGAAGTGTCAGGTATTCCAGGCCGACATCGACTAAAAACCCGAGTCGAGCGATGATTTCTTTGAAAATTCGTCCGCCAATCGCCAGTTCGCGTTCGGTGAGGGGCGAGTCCTCGCCTGCCAACCGGCGCGTCCAATCCAATGTGCGGGAAACTGGCCAATCGGTGGCATCGATGATATTGGTCCCATCCACTGTCACAGCCAGAGCCTCCGGGCGCAGGCGTTTGCCACCGCAAGTCGGGCAGGGACGGTTACTCATGAACTCGGTAATTTTGTTGCGAATATATTCTGAGTTGGTCTCGCGGTAGCGGCGTTCCAGGTTGGGAATGACGCCTTCGAAGGCCATGTTATAGGTCGAATGGCGATCGTCCCTTTCGAACTGCATCTTAACTTCTTCGCCAACCGTACCGTACAGGACCTTTTGTAATTTGTCCGGCGCCAAAGTGCTGACCGGCGCGTCCATATTGATGTGGTATTTGGCGGCTACATTTTTTACCATTTGCCAGTAATAGCGGCCTTCGTCGCCGCGGTTGCCAGACCATTCCAACGCGATGATCGCGCCGTCATTGAGCGAGCGTTCCTTATCCGGGATCAACAGATCGGGATCGATTTCGAGCTTGCTGCCAAGTCCCTGACAGTCCGGGCAAGCCCCGTGCGGCGTGTTGAAGGAAAAGGTGCGCGGCTCAATTTCCGGCAGGCTGACCCCGTGCACCGGGCAAGCCAGATGCTCCGAGTAGAAATAATCAACTGGCGGATCCACCGTGACATCCTGAACGATCAAGTAGCCTTCGCCAACTTTTAGGGCAGTCTCAACGGAATCAGTGAGTCGGGTTCGGGAAGCACGTAGGTCGGCCTCGGATTCTTGCCGATTCAAAACGAGTCGGTCGACCACCGCCTCGATATTGTGAATCTTGTAGCGGTCAAGGGTAATTTCCTCGTCCAGTGAATACACCGTACCATCAGCGCGCACCCGCACAAACCCGGCTTTGCGAATCTCATCAAATACCGCCTGATAAGTGCCTTTCCGACCGCGAATCACAGGTGCCAGGACCAACAATTTCGATCCATCCGGCTTGTTTTCCAGAATCTCGACGATTTCCTGGGCGGATTGCTGCACCACTTCGCGGCCGCAGATCGGGCAATGCGGAATGCCAACTCTGGCAAATAACAGACGGAAGTAATCGTAGACTTCGGTGACTGTGCCAACGGTTGAGCGTGGGTTTCGCGAGGTAGCTCTTTGATCGATAGAGACAGCTGGCGAAAGCCCGTCGATTGAATCGACATCAGGTTTTTCCATCTGCCCGAGGAACTGCCGGGCATAGGCGGAGAGCGACTCCACATAGCGCCGCTGCCCTTCCGCGAAAATGGTATCGAACGCTAAGGAACTCTTGCCCGATCCGGAAAGTCCGGTGATCACCACCAGCTGATCGCGTGGAATATCGACAGAGATGTTTTTAAGGTTGTGTTCACGGGCGCCAACCACCCGAATGCAATTTTTGGTCATACCTGCTCCGTGCCTGTTGTCGAATATATTTTCTAAATTATATCACGCTGGAAATCAGAATGGAACACCCGTTCTGATGGCAATTTGCGCAACTTGTGATTCTACCAAATTTGGTCGGGGTTAATCCAGTGGAAAATTGGTTCCAATTCAGGTCTGTATTCCTGTGATCCTTTTCGCGCCAGAATATATAATCATTTCAGCAACCCATTCCTCCGTCGAACAGGAACCATCCCATGGAAGAACAATTACACAAGAAAGCAATTCGTGCCTGGACAATGTACGACTGGGGTAATTCGGCCTTTGCCACCACCATCATGGCAGCAGTGCTGCCGGTATATTACAGCACGGTGGCGGCTGCAAACATCGCCCCCAATATGGCGACCGCCTACTGGGGTTACACCACAGCTTTCGCGGCGCTGCTAGCTGCCTTGATCAGCCCAATATTGGGAGCCATAGCAGATTTTCGCGGTGCAAAAAAGAAATTCCTGACCATTTTTATGATCATCGGCGTAACCGCCACCGCACTGCTGTACTTCATCCGCACCGGTGATTATCTGTTGGCATCCTTGTTTTTCGTTTTTGGCCAAATCGGGTTTGCCGGCAGCCTGGTGTATTATGATGCGCTGCTGCCGCACGTCGCCCGACCCGACGAGATCGACCAGGTTTCGTCACGCGGCTATGCCATGGGTTACATCGGCGGCGGAATTCTGCTGGCGATCAACCTGGCCATGATTCTATTCGTACCAACCCTGTTCCCGGCAGAGCAGGAAGGCGCCATCACCGGCTTGATGACTCGCCTGAGTTTCATCACCGTTGCTGTGTGGTGGTTCATTTTCACGCTGCCGCTTTTGCGGCATGTTTCGGAGCCAGAGCGGCGGATCCTTCCGGGAGAAGAAAATTTCAATCCACTTCAGGCCAGCTTCAAACGGCTGGCACTGACTTTCAAAGACATCCGCCATTTCCGCGATCTGGCAATGTTCTTACTGGCATTCTGGATTTATGCCAATGGGATCGGCACCATTATCACCATGGCAACCATTTACGGCGCTGAAATTGGTCTGGGTCAAACCACACTGATCGGCACGCTGCTGATGGTGCAGTTCCTGGCGGCGCCATTCGCCATCCTTTTCGGTCGGCTGGCACGCAAAATCGGCGCTAAACGATCGATCTACCTGGCGTTGGGGATTTATGCGCTGATTTCCATCCTGGGCTATTTCCTGCAGTTTGAATGGCAGTTTTGGGTGCTCGGTGCATTGGTGGCAACGGTGCAAGGCGGCAGCCAGGCGCTGAGCCGCTCGCTGATGGGCAAAATGATGCCAAAAAGCAAATCAGCCGAGTTTTACGGGTTTTTCAGCGTCTTTGAAAAGTTCGCCAGTGTGGCTGGACCGCTGCTGTTCGGGATCGTTTCGACGATCATGGGAGAAAGCCGGCTGAGCATCGTGTCGTTGATCATTTTCTTCGTGGTAGGCGCGTTCCTGCTGACACGCGTCAATGTCGAACGCGGCATCCAGGCAGCGCTCAAGGACGAGCAGACCCTCGTAACGACCAGCGCATAAACTTACTTTGCTAAAATTTCGTACAGCTCAACCAACACCCCGCCTGTACTCTTAGGGTGGACAAAAGCCATCTTGCGTCCGGGGAGTTCAAGTGCGGTATCGTTGATCAAACGAATACCTTTAGCTTTCAGGTCGGACAGCATGCCGTTGATATCGTCGACCTCGAAGCATAGATGGTGCATGCCGCCGCCTTTTTCAGCCAAAAATTTTGCAACCCCGGTATCGTCGCTGGTCGGTTTGACCAGCTCGACCTCCGATTCACCGACAGGTAGGAATACCACCGTCGACTTTTGGCTGGGTACATCTTCAATATGATCGACTTTCAATCCCAGTGCACCCTGCCAGAAAATGAGCGAAGAATCAACATCCGGAATTGCAATCGCGACATGGTTGATTTTTGTGATGCGAGCCATTAGTTTCCCTCGTAAAAAAATGATGGTGAAATTTAGATCCAGGTTGGAGGTTGGTATTCGCCCCAGACTTTGCGTAAAACCCCGCAAATTTCGCCCAGAGTTAGATCGTTTTCAACGCAGGTGATGAAGAGCGGCATCAGATTTTCTCGTCCACGGGCGGCAGTATCCAGTTGGGCTAATAATTCGTTGGCACGAAATGAATCCCGATTAGTGCGGAGAGTCGCCAATCGGGCGCGTTGGTTTTCCTCAATAGCCGGATTCGCCTGTAACCCCTCCAGCTCCATTTTTTCTTCCACCTGGAAGGCATTTACCCCGACCACGACCTGTTCTTTTTTCTCGATGGCACGCTGGAATTGATAGGCGGACTCCTGGATCTCGCCCGCCATATAACCGTTCTCGATGGCTGCCAGGGCTCCGCCCATGGCATCGATGCGCTGAATGTATTCCATGGCGCGCTTGCAGATTTCGTCCGTCAAATACTCGATAACATAAGACCCGGCTAGCGGATCGATTGTATCTGCCACACCTGATTCGTAACCAATTACCTGCTGTGTGCGCAGCGCCACCCGCACCGATTTTTCGGTCGGCAGCCACAGGGCTTCGTCCATGCTGTTGGTATGCAGCGATTGGGTACCCCCCATGACTGACGCCAATGCTTGAATGGCGACCCGCACCACGTTGTTTTCCGGTTGCTGCGCTGTGAGCGTTGAGCCGGCAGTCTGGGTATGGAAGCGCAGCATCCAGGATTTTGGATCTTTCGCGCCAAAACGGTTGCGCATGATTTGCGCCCAAAGGCGGCGTGCAGCGCGGAACTTGGCCACTTCTTCCAGGAAATTGTTATGGGCTGCAAAGAAGAATGACAATTGCGAAGCAAAATGGTCCACCTGCAATCCGGAATCGATGGCAGCCTGGGCATAGGCAATAGCATCAGATAAGGTAAAAGCCACTTCCTGTACGGCAGTCGAGCCGGCTTCGCGGATGTGATAACCCGAAATGCTGATGGTATTCCACCTTGGGACATGGCTCTCGCAAAAACTGAAGACATCGGTGATGAGACGCATGGAGGGGATTGGCGGATAAATGTAGGTCCCGCGCGCCACATACTCTTTAAGCACATCATTCTGGATGGTGCCGCGCAGCCATTTTTGGTCAGCACCCTGGCGGCGGGCTACCGCGATGTACATCGCCAGCAAAACAGAAGCTGGCGCATTGATGGTCATACTGGTGGACACTTTGTCAAGCGGAATGTCCTGGAAGAGCAATTCCATGTCGTGCATGGAAGAGATGGACACGCCAACTTTACCCACCTCCCCCATCGACATAGGGTCATCGGCATCATATCCAATTTGAGTTGGCAGGTCAAAAGCTACCGAAAGGCCGGTTTGCCCTTGCTGCAGCAGGTAGCGGTAGCGCTGGTTGGATTCTTCCGCGCTGGCATATCCGGCATACTGACGCATAGTCCACAAACGGCCGCGATACATGGTCGGTTGAACGCCGCGGGTAAATGGGTACTCGCCCGGAAAGCCAAGCTGCTCCATGTAATCTGACGGCGTAGGAATACCCACCCGCGGGACCGGAATTTGCGATGGCGAAAAAAATTCCGGTTGACGTTCCGGATATTTCGAGAGTAGAGGATTGAGAACTTCGTCTTCCCAGCGTTTTTTTTCGGCGTCAGGGTTCATTGGTAAGGCCTCGTCTTGGATCAGTGGGAATGAGACACCTGGCTAATGCAGCCTGGTCGGTTTGATCTACAATCATGAGTTGCTTTGGCTAAAGGAATGACCATTATTAATAATTGCACTCCAACCTTATCAGTATAACCG
>DATMXL010000214.1:0-10472 GCA_035561555.1 Bellilinea sp. | reverse complement strand
TACCACCGCCGCCCATTCCACCTCCACCCATGCCGCCACCGCCACCTCCCATCATTCCGCCACTTGGGGAGAAGGAAAGGCTGCGCAGAATCACCTGCTTGCCGGCAGCTTTGGAGAAATCCACCCACAGGTCAACCCGTTCACCGGGCATGAGCGTGATGTATGAGCGGCTTTCAACAGCCGGCAGCAGACCGCCATCGGTGCCGATCACTTTCAACGGCATGCCGTTGCTCCAGGCCAACTTGAAGGTGCGTGCGTTGGAGCCATTAAGGACACGCAAGCGGTAATTGCGTGGTTCCAGCGACAAGGCCGAGTTGATAAAGCCATTAACCAAAATGCGATCGCCCAGGTAACCCCACATTTGATTTGGCTGATACAAGAACTGATTATTGGCATCAAATACGCGGTCCTGCAGCACGAGCGGGATATCATTCGCGCCGGTCGCTGCGCCGGGCACAGCGATTTCTTCGTCAGTATCGGTCACATAAAATAGCCCAGCCAGTCCCATAGCTACCTGTTCAGCGGTACGCATATGCGGATGGGGATGGAACCAGGCCGGGCAGGCACGGTCAACGACTTGAAAGTCATATACTTTGACGCCGCCCGGTCCGACTGCCTGCATGGGCTGACCGTCGCAATCTTCCGGGACGCGCAAGCCGTGTGGGTGGATCACGCTATCCTCTAATAGGTCATTTTGGAAGATCAGACGCAGCCTGGTGCCGCTTTTGACGCGCAAAATCGGTCCTAGATAGCTGCCCGGGATGGATTGCACAGTTACGAATTCAGAGCCAGACAGCAGCTCACCGTCATAGCCCCAAATGCGAGTTTGAGCCCCGGGTAAAATCTGCACCCATTTTTCGCTGGCAGTGATCAGCACCTCGGCATCCGGCATAAACATTCCATCCATCTGCGGTAGGAGGGTGGCAGGTTTCAACCCAGCAGGTGATTTCAATAATGTATTAAGCAGCGAGGCGCCGCTTCCCAGGGAATTCAAGCCGCCGCCTAAGAGGAACAAGGCTCCCAAACTGCCTTTACGCAAAAACTCCCGACGGGTCATTTCTATTTTGTTCATGGTGTCAGTACTCCTTGCTAAATTGCTAAATGTCGGAATTTAATATTCGCGAAATGGTTTTACTACCGGGTTTCTCAAACAGGTAAATTGAAACGATCGTTGACCGCTACCAATAAATTCCCCCAGCTTTATTGTTTGGATGGTGTGGGAGGGACTGGTCCCTCCCACACTTTGGATCGTGAAATGTAATAGTTCTCTAAAAAGGGTGAGTTGCTGGCGCTGTCGGATGGACAGCGCCAGCCTAATGAAAGGTTACGGGTTGGTGGTGATTGGATACGGTGTGGCATTCACCCAGTTGGTGAAGATGAAGGAGCCATTGTTCGCGCGGATGCGGTACCAGTATTGGGTATTCCTGGTCAAACCGGTCTGCGTGAGCGTGGTGACATTAGCCCCGACGATCGTTGAAGTGAGGCCCTGGGTAAATAGCGCATTGGTGGCGCGTTGGATGGTAAAGCTGGTTTCATTACCAGAATTATCACTCCAGACAAGGACCACCGAGCGTGCTTTGTTTTTATTGGGACCGTTGACTGCGAGCAAGTTGCTCGGAGCAAGCGGCAGTGCTGGAACTGTCACAACAGAAGTGTTAGAGAAGGTAGAGGTACCTCCCGGATTGGTGGCAGCCACGCGATATGCGTACGTTACGTCAGTAAACGTTGGCATTATCGTAGCATCGACCGTGGCAACTATATTGCCGGTGCCGGCGGAAGCCGCGAAAGTGCCAATTGTGCTGAAAGCGCCGCCATCGGTTGAACGCTCGATGATGAACCCAGTCTCATTGTCAGCATTGTCCTTCCAGGTTAAGGCGACCTGCGGGCCAGTTTGCAGTACAGCCGTCATGGAAGTAGGTGCTGCGGGCACAACTACCTGGGTGACAAAGATCGCAGCGGGAACGGTGTAAGCAGAACTGCCCACCGGGTTCACAGCCGCAACGCGATACGTATACGTGGCTGGCAAGGTTTGTAAAGCGATAGTGGTATCGGTGTAGGTCGCGTTGCCGGTGTTGTTGCGGGCTGGTGCCAGTGCCAGGAAGCTGAAGTTGATCCCATCTATTGAGCGTTCGATCACGAAGCCGGTCTCGTTGATGGCATTATCGCGCCAAGCTAACCTTACCTGCGGACCAGCTTGCAGAGCCACTGTCAAGTCGGTAGGCGCTAGAGGGGCAGTCCCCACTGCCAGCTCACCTGACATGGATTGGACGGTCATGCTTGGGTATTCTGCGCCATAGCCAACGGTGTTCTTGGCAACCACGCGGTATTTATAGCCAAAGTCAGGGTTATAAGTACCAGGAACAGTGAAGGAGCGAACTTCGTGAACATTCGGTGAACCTAACGGCGAGAGAACCACGCCCACATCCGTCCAGGTGCCATCCACATTGAAGCGCTGGACGACGAAGGAGGTCTCGTTGATGGAGTTATCATTCCAGGAGAGCACCAAACGTCTGCCGCTGCCGCTTCCAGTGCTGACACCAACTAGTCCATCGGGTGCTATGGGCGGGAGCGCTAGTACCACTGGGCGCATCATGTCCATTTCCTCATGGCTGAGGATATGGCAATGATAGGTGTATTCCCAACCGAAATTAACCAGTTGGTTGACGACCGGGTTGGTGGGATTGCCATGAACATCGAAGTTGTTGAACATTGCCGTGGAGCCGAGCGGCATCATTGGGTTGAGCGGCCGAATGGCATTGGGCAATTCGAACGGCACTTCCGGAATGATGGGCCGCAGGGCAACGATGGTGTCCTGGAGCGGGCTGATGCGTACCGTGTCTTTCCAGCCCAGCTCAGCCGGGTCGGTTGGAATGATGATGTTGTCCCAGGTGACCCGGTTGACAACCTGCACGTCATACAGGTGGAAGTGGATCGGGTGCGTATCCACGCCGTTGTGCGTGATGCGCCAGATCTGGCTTCCATCGGCCGCGTCTGAGATAGGAGTGATTTTAACGTCGCTCACCGGCAAACCAGTAGTGACATCATAGGTCACATCTTGTTTGGGCAGATTGGTGCCATCGATCAGCTCGGTTGGCGGGTTCACGAAGGGGTAGAGCGTGACGTTCTGTAGACCAGCCAGTGGCGGTTGTGCCTCCACGCCCAGGTTGGCGGTCATACGTCCGAACTCGTCGAAGGTGGTCGAGTTCATCTCGTCATGGATGGCTTTGGGTTCGACATGCAACGACATCTTGGTGGTCGGTCCCATAAGCGTATTGAAACCGAAGGTGGTATGGTCGTTTACGCGCACAAATCCATCACAGGTCTGCGAAGTGCTGTTCGGAGCATTGCAATTGGCGCCGCTGGCGAAGTTGGTACCGTAGGCTGAGTTGTAGGCGGCTTGACCGACGATGATGGGGTGCTGACCTTCTTCAAACACGCCAGAACCATCTGCTTTGTGAGTGAAAGCAGCCTCAAGTTTAGCCAGATCGAAAGCAGGGGCAGGAGGATTGGCTGCAACCTTTACCTGCATTACCGTTCGGGTATTCGGGCCGTAGCCGGGCACGATTGCCGCTGCGCCGTTGGGGCTCATGTCCGGAGCGCCGGTGTAGTAATCGTAGCTGGGCACGCGGGCCGGGAAAGCTGCCGGGGCGTCGTTGTAGAGGATCAGCGTCTGGCCGGCGAATTGCGAGAAGTCCACAATGACATCGGCACGTTCGGCAGGCGCCAGAAGCAGCGAGTGCAGGTCCACATTACCGACATCGAAACGGGTCGGGTCGGTGATCCAGGTGGTGAACTGCTGTCCATCAACCACTACCGGAGCCGGCAGGAAACCACCCTCGGAGCCGATTTGGATCCAATCTGGGCCTGCGGTCGCAGCGCTCTGGACTGGGGTCGGAGAGGTATTGGGATCGGTTTGAGCGGTTGCCAGTTCCAATGGATTGAGCGCGACTTCGCTGTCGGTGCCTGTGGTGGGATCAGCGATATACCACTGGAAGTTGAAGAAGCGGTCATTGGCGGCATTCAGCATGCGGAAGCGGTAACTCTTTGGCTCAACCAGCGTGGTCGGGTAGGCGACGCCATTGACCAGCGGTGTGTCATTGAACTGCTCCATGCCTACGGAGATCAGCGGCGTGCCTGGGATTAGTTCTGGTTCGCAGAACGGATCGGTTTGATACTGCCAGGTGGCTGGATCGTCGAGCTTGCAGGCTGCATCGTAGTATGGGTTGGCGATAGGCCCATGCGGTGGAGTGGCGGGAGGCCAGAACCAGGGGCCGTACATCCAGCGGCCATAGGCGCTCATGCCACTGGGGTCGCCGGGGTTTTGGGCAGGCATATACACATGGTGATACCACAGGCTGTCTGGGCCACCCCAGCGGGCTGCATCCCAGGTGGGATCCTGTCCATAGCTCTTTACCGAACCATCAGGATTAAGCACGTTGTACATTTGCGAATCCGCTGGTACGAAGGTTTTATCCTGAACGATCAGCGGTATACCGGTGCCAAGATCCGGGAACAGTCCGGTCGAACCAAACAACTTGGCTTCAGTTTCATCGGTAATCAAGTAACCTGCGGCAGCCCCTGCATAAACTTGCAGGCGGGTAGCACCCCAGAGATGATCGTGGTAGAACATCAAGCGGGCGCTCTGCTGGTTAGTGTAGTAGAAGGTGCTGCAGCCGTCGCGGTCACCGGTGCACACGTCCATGTCCGGCACGTTCGCCACGGAAACGCCCTGCGGCCAGTCGGTGGTTTCGCCAGCCGGCGTGATCCACTGATGGGCAGTACCGTCTGAGATCCAGGGGCTAATGCCGCCGTGCAAGTGTAGGGTGGCGCGGTTATCCGAGAAGCATGAATCGGGCTTCGGGGATTCAGAGCACATCGGGTTGCGCACCATGTCCAAGACCGTGCCCTCATCCATCGGGTCCGCCATGGGCATCGGGCCCATGCCTGCGCCCATCAGCGATGAATCAGTGGGCAGGAAAAGGTCGCCATCGGAACCGGTAGGAAGCAAGTTGCGGAAAACAATGCGCACTGCTTTATTTTTGGAAGCAATGATGATAGGTCCTAGATACTGCGGCGGGGTAACACCAAAGTAGCCGGTATCAACAATCCTGTCGTCGATCATTTCGTTCGTCAGCGGATAGTGCTGGCTAATTCCAGCATTGTCAGGGGTTTCCAGCTGCACATAGCCGCGCACCAGGGCGCCGTTTGGCATGGCGGAGGAGAAGTAGTTGCGGTACTGCACCAGGCCAATCACATATTCTTCCGCTTCTACACCGTTGTACATTTTTAATTCAGGCACGGCTAACGGAATGTACTTAGCGGTTGGTTCAAACACAAAGTCTGGGCAGGAATTCAATTCTGCTGGATTGCACAGCCCAGGCAGCCCGTCGACGAATTTCTTAATGCCGGGGGTCATGTAGCCGGAACCGGGGTTGTCGATGGAGATGGAGGTGACAGAACCGCCAGAAGTGGTTATGATCGCTGTGGCTAATGCGCCGTTTCCAGCCCCTAGTGAATCGGCGATCAAAACCGATGGTGCAGAGGTATAGCCGGAGCCAAAGGTATCTAAAGCTACGCTCTGGACAGCCAGGGTTGAGGATGCCACCGCGGCGAAACCTCCTGGTAGGAATGGGTCGGGGGTGTCGACCGTGCCGTTATGGATAGTTACCACGGGAGCTACAGAATAACCGGATCCGGCGCTATCCACAGTCACCGCAGTGATGGAGCCGTTTGCATCCATGTCGGCATGACCTGTGGCCTGTAAACCACCAGGGCCGTCCGGTAGGCCAAATTCCACGGTTGGGAAGGTGTAACCAAGGCCAGGATCGGTCACAGCCACTGCATCAACGCCGCCATATACAATGGCAGTCGCATCGGTGGTGGCACCGCCGCCGGAGATAGTGGCGACCGGAGCGGTATACCCACCGCCAGCCACATCCACGGTGATGGCGGTAACGACACCGGAATAGTCAACCACCGCGGTTGCGGCGCCATCGATGCCTAATCCGGTGATGCTCACCAATGGGGCCGATGTATAGCCGCTACCTGGGCTGGTGACTGTGATGGCGGTGATGACGCCAGTTTGGGGGTCAACTGTAGCTTGAGCCGTCGCGCCGGTGCCACCACCGCCGGTTAGGTCCACAGCCACATCAGCCTGCCGCAGCGGGCTTAGCGCCCAGTTTGGATTAGGCCCAAAATAGTGAGGCACTGTCTCCTCGTCAGTTGGGTCCATTGGCATGGCCTTTACGGCTGGACTCGAGCCAAGTAAATTGGCTGCGATGATGACGAGCGAAATAACGATATTTAATAATTTACGTGCGTTCATGATTTAACCTCGCAATTCTGAAGAATGAGTGGAATGAGAATTTGTGGGTGAAAGCGGTGTATCATGTCAATAATCCCTCCGGGTCCGCAGTACTTCATTTCGCATGATTCCAAATAAATGGGAATATGAATTTTTTCCCCAAGAATTCACAATTGACCATAGTTAGTCCCTCCTTTGGCCAGGTGGTGTTGGGTGCAATCCCCACAATTAATGGAGTTCCATTGCACTTCATCCCCCTCGCGGCTAAATTGACTGTAAAAAAGACGGGATAATGTCTGAATTTCAGTTTTACCGACCCAGCCTTTAGCGTCTTCCGATTGCAAAGCCTTAAGCAAATGCCAGATGTCGGCTCCCAGGCGGTTGGCTTCGGCGACCAAATCGTCAGAAGCGAAGCGTTTGCCCGGGCTCAGCCGGCGGGTAGAATAGCGCTCGTACCAGTGCGGCGAAACATGCTCCAGCAGCCAGTTGGGCGCAAACGAGACCAGCATCCCCAGAGCTTCTTTGATCGCCAGATCCAGAGCATACAGACGGGTGATCTGGCAAATTCGCTCGAGGGCGGTCTGCGTATCCAGCAGCGGGCCGGTTGTGCGCGGGAACAGGCCGTAACGCCGGAGTTCAGCCAATAAAATTGCGAATTGCCGCTGACCGCTGGCGGTGGAATACAACCCGCGGCGGAAATGGCAGAGTTCGTGTTCAGAAATGCCCGGGTGTTTGACGGGCAGAAAAAGTGCATACTTCCAATCCAGCCGCTGGTAAGTGGATTCGGCAGCCTGGGGGTCTGCTAGTCCTTCCGCCAACTGGAAGGCGCTGGCCAATCCGAGGCGGGTGAGCGTTGGGGTGCTCAAGCGCGAGGTTGCGTCGAACATCCCCACATCCACCCGGTTGAGAATCGAGTCCATGTGATCCCCGATGCGTAAATAAATATGCTGCACGTTATATAGATTACGCGCAGCGATTGATGTTTCGGCTGGGATGTCTTGGAGAGGATTTGGGTCAACAGGCATAGGGATGTCCCCCGCAAATAGATAGGGCCGTCTGTACTCTAACTATAAAGAGTTACAGACGGCCTGAAAACCGTACTAATTATGGATTTTTCAGTCAAGAAAATACGTACGAAGTATGGTAGGTAACCTACCCCCTCCGTAGAAAATACTCAGTCTGCAGCGATTCTGGCTTTAGCCTGAAAGTTTAGGCCAGGCGATCACTGTTTAATCCCCTTTAATTAATTTGTGTTGCTTGGCGTAGCGCACCAGATCGACGCGGCTGTGCAAATTGAGCTTTTCCATGATATTGGAGCGATGGGTTTCCACCGTGCGTACGCTAATATTGAGCGAGTCACCCATTTCCCGGTTGGTATAGCCTTGCACGATCAGGGTGAGGATCTCTTTTTCGCGTTCAGTCAGGGCATCCGAGTCGGGGACTTTGGGGACGCTGCTTTTGAAAGGACGGGCAACCAGCAGCGGCATCAAGGATGGGTGAATGTAGATGATGCCGCGGTTGACCGCATAGATGGCATCAATCAGTTCGGCTTCAACTGCCCGCTTGATGATGTAGCCGGAGGCTCCGGCACGCAGACTTTCTTGCAGCAAAGCGCCGTCCTCGTGCATGGTTAGAATAATCACCCGGGTAGCTGGGAAATCTTGAACCAGCTGACGGGTGGCATCCAGACCTTCATTGCCTGGCATGCCGATATCCATGAGCGCGACGTTTGGCTTTAATTCGCTTGCCAGGCGCAAAGCTTCGGAGCCGTTGTTGGCTTCCCCAACCACCTGCATATTGGGATCGGCACTCAAAAGCGACTTAAGTCCGCCCCGCAGAATGCCGTGATCGTCAGCGATTATGATTCGGATAGCCACGGAACCTCCAAAAAGATTGTTGTACCACTGCCGGGAACGCTTTCAATGGTTAAAGTCCCTCCCAACATGGTGGCGCGTTCCTGCATTCCTACCATACCCAGGTGACCGCTGTGCTGGACTTTGGGGTCAAAACCAACACCGTTATCTTCAACGATGACAATGAGAGAGCCATCGCGCCGTTTTAACAGAACGTCGATTCGGGTAGCCTGGGCGTGTCGGATGATATTGGTCAAAGCTTCCTGTACGATGCGGTAAACAGCGGTCTCCATATCACCGGAAATACGTTCGATCTCGCCCGTCACCTCAAATTGCACGGCAATTCCATGCTGGTCGCTGATCGTTTCTGTGTGCTGCCGCAGGGCTGCCACCAGACCAAGGTGATCCAGTGAAGCAGGACGCAGGTCGATTGCCAGACGATGCAGGTTTTCCAGGATGCCATCAGCGATAGTCTTTAATTCCTGACTGCGCGCGATCACTGCCGGACGGTCGGCCCCATCCCGTTCCAACAGCCGCAATCCAACCATTAGAGAAGCCAGAGCTTGCCCGGCATCGTCATGTAATTCGCGGGCGATGTAATGGCGTTCCATTTCTTGAACTTCTACCAGGCGGCGGGATAATGCCTGCAAATGTTCCCGTCCGTCCCGAACCTGCTCAAATAACCAGGCGTTTTGTATGGCGACTGCTGCCTGAGTGGCCACGGCGGTAGCCCATTGGACCATTTCTGGGGTAAAAGCATAGGGATTTTTATGCTCCAGGAGCACCAATCCAATGGTGTGTTCACCCGCAGTTAAAGGTATTCCCATCCAGGCGCCGATAACATCCTTGCCTGGAAAATAGGGTGATCCCAGGTAATTTTTAGTATCCGGGACCATGACCACTTGCTTCTTATTCAATAAATCATTAAATACCGGGAGCTGGCTGGTTTCCAGATGCCGGTCATACAACTGCTTAGCCTGCGGCCAATCACTGTCGCCGCGGGTCAGGCGCACGTGAAGATGTTCTTCATCCTCCAGGAGTTCAAGATGGGCACTGGTGTAAGGGGCGACGATGGCGAGCTTATCCAGCAGGGTCTCGAAGACCGTATCGCTATTTAACGTACCGGAAATTGCCTGGGAAGCATTAAGCAGGGTTTCAGCCAGGTGATGGGCATTCCGTTCGGCTTCGAAGCGCCGCTTAATCTCCACCTCACTGCGTTTGAGTGCTTCTTCAGCTTCCTTGTGGAGGGTGATGTCACGAGCTTCGAAAATGAGCAGAGTTGTCTTACCTGCTTCATCCAGCAGCGGCTTGATGGTAATGTCCATGGTGGCGTAGGAGGCGCGATCGGAGTAAAGGCGTTTTTCACTCCGCACAGTAGTACCTCTAGCTGCTATTTCGACGAGGTGGCGTAAACTTTGGATTTCCAATTCTGTGGGGTCCCAAAATGGCAATTCCCAGATTGGCATCCCAATGAGGTCCTCTGGACCGCAGCCGGTGAAATCGAGCGCGGTCTGGTTGGCGACCAGTACATAGCCTTTCGGGGAAAGCAGCACAATTTGCTGAAAAGTTTGGTCGAACACGGCATGAAAGCGGCGCCAAGTTTCTTCCAGTTCTGCCTGAGCCTTTTTATGCGCAGTCACATCATTGAGAACAAGAATCAACCCGGATACTTTATTCTTTGTGTTTCGCACCGGCATTAAAGTCCAATCCCAGTAAGTGGTGCCGCGTTCCGGATTCTCCGCGTATTCAAAAGGTTTATCTGTAACCCTGAACGTACGCCCAGTGGCGACTACACCCTCAAATATTTTCTGGTTCTCTTCATTGGGGAATAATACAAAATGGTTTTTTCCGACGTAATAGTCAGGATCATGCCCATCAGATCTGGCATACGTGGCATTGACACGAATGAAATTGAAGTCAGCATCCAGGTATGCAATGAAAACATCGTCGATGGTGTAAAAGCGTTCAAGGATTTCATTGGTGTTGGCTAATTCCAGGTTGGTCCGCCTTTGTTCCTCAATCTGCCGCAGCATAGGCCGGACAACAAAAATAAAGTTGAGCGGAAACAGGAGAACAACCAGCAGGAACCCATCGATAAACCATACGAGCGGCTCATCAATATTGATGATCAATTCCAACAGCACCATCAAGAATGTTTCCACACCAAAAATGACAATGGTGGAGAATACCAAAAGCCGTAATATATGGCGATACCCGTCTTTGGTAAATGTGTCTATTTCTTTGTCAAAGAATAGCCTGCGGAAGAATCCGGTGTCCATGTTCACCCCTGCATTGGCGGTGCTGCCGCTATAAAT
>DATMXL010000213.1:0-8148 GCA_035561555.1 Bellilinea sp. | reverse complement strand
CATATAATGGCAGAAAACCGATTAATCCCAAGCCAGAAAAGGCAGTATATCAACACACCGATGAGAATCGATAGGACCACCATCGGTGCTCTGGAGATAAAGAGTAATTTATCAGATGGGATGGCGCCAACGAGAGTCTCTCCTTCGTAGTAGAAAGTAAAATTTTCAGGTCGATCCAGTTCTGCACGATCATACCCACCTAAAAGCCGGCTGAAGGCAATAATATACTTTGGCAAGGCTGGGCCAGATAAGGTTAGATTGTTGAGCTGCCAGGATTCAGCTTTTGTATCCATTGCGATCCACTCTTCAAGGTAAACGCTTTTCGATATCCAATAGTACTCATCTGCAGCGACTTGAATATCCATCATTCGGGGAAAGAAAACCGCCGCGAGTATTGCGGTAACAAGGATTACTTCAATCAATTTGATCTTGCGTTTTCGTACCGGAAATTCCATGTTTACCCGAATAATTCAGCATAAAGACGTTATATGAAACAAAACAATCCCACAAAATTTGGTGTTTGTCTAAATTTAGCCGCCGTCGTAATGTCACTCAGTGACTAGGATAACTATACATTACAAAACTATTCCCGGGCTTGTCAAAAATGTTAGTACCTGCGATCTGGTTGATCCATCACCAAAGGGGGAGTATGTAACCTTGGTACAATAAATCCATTCATTTCCTGATACCCCTTCCCCATGCGCATCGGCCTCAATTTGCTCTTCATGACTCCCCGCATAGTCGGCGGCACCGACTCTTATGCCGTATCGCTGATTAATGCCCTGGCTAAAATTGATGCAGAAAACCAGTACTTCATTTTTACCAACCGCGAGACTAGCGGCGGCAACTTCCAAACCGGGGATAATTTCACCTTTGTCCCCTGCCCAATCAAATCCTCCAACTGGGTGTCGCGTAGTCTGTGGGAGCAACTGGTATTGCCTTCGCAAGCTCGCGGTTATCAGCTCGATTTAATGCATTCCCTCGGGTCCATATCGCCATTGCTGCTTTCGCTGCGAACCATCGTCACCATACCAGACTTGATTTACCGAGCCGTTCCACTGTCTTTCCCCCGCATTTCTCGCGCAGTGCAAAATTTTTTTGTTGAGAATTCCGCCCGGCGCGTCACCAAAATAATCACGTTTTCTGAATTCATCCGCGAGGAGGTCATCCAGCGGCTGGGCATTCCCGCAGAAAAAGTTTTGGCCATCCCGCTGGCGCCTCAGGAACGCGAGACAGGTCAACAAATCTCCTGGGACGAATTGATCCTTAAGCACCGCATCAACCGGCCTTTCGTCATTGTTATGATCGGCAAATTGTTGCACAAGAATATTCCGCGGTTGGTGGAAGCCTTCCTGCGCGCCAACCACCAACTAGGACATGCCTTTCAATTAATTGTAGGTGGGCATCTGCCCGATCATGGCGAAAGTGCCAGGCTGATAAAAAAGGTGGCTGATGAGTCGAGCGACATCCGCGTCACAGGCTACATATCAGACGATGAGTTATCGGAATTATTGGCGCACGCGACGGCATACGCTCTCCCATCTCTTTACGAGGGCTTTGGCCTGCCGGCGTTGCAGGCTATGGCAGCTGGTGTCCCGCTGATCAGTTCAGACCGTGCTGCATTACCTGAAGTTTCCGGCGACGCTGCTCTGTATTTTGACCCAATGGATGTGGACGGCATGGCAGCCAGTCTGATCAAAATTCTTTCGGACTCAGAACTGCGTTCCAGATTGATTGCCAACGGTACCGAAAACCTCAAGCGGTTCAGTTGGGAGACAACCGCCCGCCAGACTCTTGCTTTGTACCTCGATCGAATAATTTCAGGCAGGCGTCTTTATTCATGAGATTGATGCGGATGCATTATCCGTGTCGGGCGAATAATGACGCTATGTTCGAGCGATGGTTGTATTAGTTAATTCTGGACGTGTTTTACCCAGGAATCGTCTCACGAAGCAGGTATTGTGTTACTAAACGGTCGATTTGAAGTATTTGTCTTCCAACCACTTCAATGGGTTTTGATCGATATATTGCCAATGATTAAGAAAATCCGTTTTATCTCGGATAATATGGTCATAAAAGGATTTCTCCCATATCTTTTTGTTAAAAGGTGGGTAGAGACCATTACGAACCCCATCGATATAATACTTAGTAGTAAGAGTTTTGAATCGTTGAACAAATTCAGATACAGACGTAGGGAACGACCTCCGTGTCGTTCCATCTTTATCAATCTCATCATTTTTGGCTAATGAGTCATGCTGGATCGATAAAAGTCCATGTATATGATTCGGCATGACGACAAAATGCTCAACTTTAATATCCGCGTAAATGTTTGAAACATTCTCAAATATTCCAGAAACCATTTTTCCAGCAGTATAGAGCTCAATGCCTTCCTTGGTCGCTGCACCAAACAAACACATCCTATTTTGAGTGCAAATAGTAATAAAATATATGCCATTTTGGCTGTAATCGTAACCACCCAACCTTTGAAGCTTTCGATGAGGGAAAACCAATGGTCTATTCCTTTATTCGCAGAACTATGGGGATTTTCTAACGCAACATCTTTGAATGGAACGGAACGACACAGAGGTCGTTCCCTACTGCCCGAACACTAATTTCAATCCGCCAGCGAATACAGCCCCATTGGCATCGGTGCATTCCGGCGCGCTGATGGCGTTCAACGTCTCGCCGCCTTCACCAACCTGTAGGTTATAACTCACCCCCGGAGTCATTTGAAAATCCGCATATCCCGTGCTGATGGCGGGTTTCAACCCTGTGAAAAAGGTATCCACACCCCCATCCCAGGTCACGTTAATCTGAACTCCCGGCGCCGGGAAACCATCCTGGTCCCGCAATTCGATTTGCAATAAGCCGCTGCTTGCGGCGTCGCACACCGGTTGGCGGTCGACGATCAAATAGGGCCCAGGAGCGGGCGTTATGGTGGAGGTGTGCACTGCAGCCGGAGTGCCGCTCTCTGAGGGTGTAGGGTCGGGTGATTCAACTTTGACTACGGCATAGGTAGAAATCGCAGCTGCCAGGCCGGCTAAATCTCGCGCGGCTTGTTCCTCGCCGTTAGAAAGCCCCTGCTGTGCTTGGGCTGCCAGACTATCCACGATCGCTGGATCTTGCAGCAATGCGATTCGCGAATTTGCCCGGGGTAGATCCGGGTTAGCCCGGTAAGCCTGTGCAATCAGCAAACGAAAATTGGCTTTATCCGCTGCACTTAGCGCAACCGGGGCAGTGTCTTTATACTTTACCGGGATGACCAGCAAAGAAATCAACAGCCCGATTAACAGCCCCACAATCACACCTGTCAGCAGGAACCAGGGCGGCTGGCGCTGACCTTCTTCACGTTCCAGGTAGTCGTCGTCCATTAGGGCTGCGTTTCCAATGGCACTGGAGTATAGGTCTGCAATCCCGTAAACAGACTTGCCAGCAGCTGCATGTCAGGTTGAGCGAATCCCAGATCTTGTGCTGTCAAAATCGCGGCTTGCACTGCGTGAATGGGTTCATCCTCCCCCAGCTCGCTTAGCCGCACCATCGCTGCCGCCAGATCTCCGTCCTGATGAAAAATTTCGGCAGTCATGAGCACATAATCCGCCTTGTAATCGGCACGCAGATTGGCAGGTGTGGATACTGGATCGGCAGACGGGAATAGCAGCCAGCCTGCCAATAGCCCGGCGACCAGGCCGATGACAATCGCCAGTGCAAAACCCAGAATCCGCCAGCTGCGCACAGCCGATTAATCCTTAAGCATGGGGATGTGAACGCCGCGCTCGCGGGCAACTTTGATCGCTTCCGGGTAGCCGGCGTCGGCATGCCGCACCACACCCATGCCCGGGTCACTGGTGAGCACTCGTTCCAGGCGGCGGGCTGCTGCCTCTGTGCCGTCTGCCACAATGACCATGCCGGCGTGCTGACTGTAACCAATGCCGGTGCCGCCGCCGTGATGGAAGGACACCCAGGTGGCACCGCCGGCGGTGTTGATCAGCGCATTTAGGATCGGCCAGTCTGAGACCGCGTCCGTCCCATCGCGCATGGCTTCGGTTTCGCGGTTGGGGGAGGCTACCGAGCCTGAATCCAAATGATCACGCCCGATCACAATCGGCGCTTTGACGATGCCCTTGGCCACCATCTCATTGAATTTCAATCCAGCCTTAACGCGTTCACCGTAACCCAGCCAGCAGATTCGGGACGGCAGTCCCTGGAATGGCACCCGTTCGCGCGCCAGCTTCAACCAGCGCTGCAAATGAACGTCTTCCGGGAATAATGCCGCTACCGCTTCATCTGTGCGATAGATATCTTCGGAGTCTCCGGAAAGCGCCACCCAGCGGAACGGCCCTTTACCTTCGCAGAACAAAGGGCGAATATAGGCTGGGACAAAACCGGGGAAGTTGAAAGCGTCCTTTACGCCAAAGTCAAAAGCCCGTTGGCGCAGGTTGTTGCCGTAGTCAAATACCTCAGCTCCGCGGCGCTGGAACTCGAGCATCGCCTCCACATGCCTGGCCATGGATTCCATCGAGCGGTTTTCGTAGCCTTTCGGATCCTGTTTTCGTAATTCATCGGCTTCGCCTACGCTCAAACCGCTCGGCACGTAGAATAGCACATCGTGCGCCGGCGTCTGATCGGTGACCACGTCCGGCGTCACTCCGCGCAGTACCAACTCCGGGTAAATATCTGCGGCATTGGCGACCAGCCCGATCGAGCGCGGTACTCCGCGTTGGGTGTAATCTTCAACCATTGTCATGGCTTCTTCCAGGGTATCAACCACATCATCGATGTAACCGATCTCCTGACGGCGGCGGGCGCGGGCCGGGTCTACTTCCACCACCAACCCCACCCCCTCGTTCATGGTGACTGCCAGTGGTTGAGCGCCCCCCATCCCGCCCAATCCGGCGGTCAGGACAAATTTTCCCTTAAGGCTCGGCCAGCCTTTTTGAGTTGCCAGGGCTGCCAGTGTCTCATAGGTTCCCTGTAAAATTCCCTGGGTGCCGATGTAAATCCAGGAGCCGGCGGTCATTTGACCATACATGATCAATCCACGGGCAGCCAGGTCATCAAAATGCTGCTGGGTAGCCCAGTGCGGCACCAGATTCGAATTGGCGATCAACACCCGCGGCGCGTCCGGATGCGACTTGAATACCGCCACCGGTTTTCCGGACTGAACCAGCAGGGTTTCATCGTCTTCCAGATTACGCAGGGTCTCCAGGATGGCATCAAAAGCTTCCCAACTGCGCGCAGCCTGTCCTCGTCCGCCATACACCACCAGGTCCATTGGCCGCTCGGCTACTTCGGGGTCCAGATTGTTTTGGATCATGCGGTAAGCGGCTTCCGTCAACCATGATTTGCAGGTAAGCTGCGTTCCACGGGGTGCGCGAACGGTGCGTGGACCAGACATAGCGTGTCCTCCAGGGATTGGTTTGTATTAATTGGGATAAATAATTTTACTCCAGATTGCCAACTGGAAATCCAGACTGGAGGGTATCGACTGACCACGCCGTGCAAAACCTGTCATGGAGAATTAAAACGGACCTTATGTGAATCCTCCGCATACGGTCCGTTAGAAGCCGAGTTCTGGCTTAGTTTGATTGTTTTTCTTCGGGTTTCTTCCCCCAGCCTGCAAACCGCGGCACAGCTGGTTCGATCACTTCTGGTTTTCCGCGGCGTACCTGATCTTCCATTTCGCTGATCACCTGGCGCTGATGGTAAATGACATCCTTGAGCACGTCTCCGATCGAGATCACCCCGACCAGGCGGTCGTTTTCCAACACCGGGAGGTGGCGCACCCGTTTTTCCGTCATTAATTCCATGCATTCCTCGACGGTTTGATCGGGATGAATGGAGAAAACCTCGGACGTCATAATTTCCTTTACCAACGTATCCCGGGAGGTTCGACCTTTCAGGATCACTTTACGGGCGTAGTCGCGTTCGCTGATGATGCCGACCATTTTCTCATCCTTGGTGACTACCAGCGCGCCCACACCTTTGGTCGCCATCAGGCGCAGCGCCTCAAAAACGGTGTCATCAGGCGAAATCGTCCAAATGAAATTACCCTTGAGTTGTATGATATGCCGGACCTGATGCATTTCTATCTCCTTGTCGGTATTCTACCCAAATCCTATTGACTACTTTATTTTATAACACTTTTCAATGAGATTCAGCATCACCGCATCATCATTTAGTATGATTTAGATAGAAATTGATAGTATTTTTGACCTCAACCATGTCAATCTGAGGTGGTTGCCTTTGCCTTACTCAACCAGTGCTATTCTTCCGCTAGTTCAGCCCATTCGCTCAAGCGGGTTTCCAGGTCGTGCTGCAGGTTTTGATAGTCACGTCCCAACTGCACTACTTTATCAGGGTCGCCTGGTGGATTTTCCAATTGGCGGGACACCACCGCAATTTGGGCTTCGAGGTCGGCGATTTCGGCTTCCATGACACGTAGTTTCTCTCTTCGTTTGCGTTCGACACCTGAATTGGCGCTGCGCGGGTGTTCGCGCTCGATTTTCTGCGCCTGGGCGGCTGCTTTTCCAGCAGCGGCCTGCAACGCTTCAGCCTGGCGCGCAGCCCGGTATTCGCTATAGGTGCCCGCGAATACCCGCAGCGAACGCTGCGCCGGCTCGACTTCCCAGACCTGAGTCGCCAGGGCATCGATCAAGTAGCGGTCATGCGATACCAGCAAAATCGTACCCTGGTAATCTCCCAACAGCGATTGCAGCAGCTCCTGGGAAGGCAGGTCCAGGTGATTGGTGGGTTCGTCTAACAGCAGGAGATTGGTGCCCTGCAGTGCCAGTTGAGCCAACGCCAGCCGGCCGCGTTCTCCGCCGGAGAGTAATTTGACTTCCTTGAAAACATCATCGCCGGTGAACAGGAACTTCGCCAGATAGTCGCGCACCTCGGCTGGCAGCAAATGCGGCGCTACCTTGTTGATCTCTTCCACCAGCGTGTGATCCGAGCGCAGTCCTTCGTGTGCCTGGGCAAAATAGCCAATTTTCAGGCTGGCCCCCAGGCGAACCTCTCCGCTGAAGGGCGGTACCTGCTCCAACAGCGTTTTGAGGAAGGTGGTCTTTCCAGCGCCATTTGGGCCGATAACCGCGGCACATTCGCCGCGTTTGAGCAGCAAGTCGGGTGCGTGAAAAAGCGGACGGCCCTCGTCCTGGTAACCGACGCTGAGCGCGGCGGTGCGCAATACCAGATCGCCGGAGCGGCTAACTGCCTGCAGGCGGAAGCGTAATTTCCGTGCCTGCCGCGGCGGTGCCAGGCGAACTTCCTCCAGCATGCGTTCAAGGCGTGTCCGCCTTCCCTGCGCCTGCCGGGTATTTTGACCGGCAATGTTGCGCCGGATGTAATCTTCTTCCTTTTCAATAAATTCCTGCTGAGCCTGGTATTCTTCCAGCCGGCGCTGGTAGCGTTCTTCCCGCTGCACCAGGTAAGCCGAGTAATTGCCGTGATAGGTCTCCAGGGTTGGCGTCATCTCCAGCACCGTATCAACGACCTGGTCAAGAAAATATCGATCGTGGGAGACAATCAGAACCGCCCCAGGCCAATCTTTGAGGTAATTCTCCAGCCACTCCACCGCGGAAATATCCAGATGATTGGTGGGTTCATCCAGCAGCAATAAATCCGGGTTGGAGAGCAGCAGTTTGGCCAGCAAGGCGCGCGTGCGTTGACCGCCTGAAAGGTGCTTCAAAGGTCGATTTATATCGCTGCGGCCGAATCCCAATCCCGTAAGCGTTTGCCGGATACGTGTCTCGAAGGTGTAGCCGCCCAACCTTTCAAATTCTTCCTGCAGTCGTCCGTACACAGCCAGAGCAGTCTCAGCCTCTGCAGGGATAGCCATGGCGCTTTCCAGGCGCGCCAACTCGCTTTGCCTTTCGATGAGGTCAGCAAACACCGTCAGGCACTCCTGCCACAGGGTGCGATCGGTCAGCAGGCGTGCCTCCTGCGGCAGATAAGCCATGCGCAGCCCGCGGGCATACTGCACTTCGCCGGCTGACGGTTCTTCTTCCCCCAGCAGAATCCGCAGTAAAGTGGTTTTTCCGACCCCGTTCGGCCCAACCAACCCCATTCGGCCCCGGTGTGGGATGGACAGCGTGATATCGCTGAAAATATCCACAGGTCCAAATGATTTGGCGAGACCGTTAGCAGTGA
>DATMXL010000212.1:0-2890 GCA_035561555.1 Bellilinea sp. | reverse complement strand
GCATGGACGAGAATAACTGGGTCGGGGTACTGCACGGCGATTGCTTTGAGCTGATGGAAACACTAGAGCCGCAGTCGGTGGACATGATCCTTACAGACCCACCGTATGGCACCACTGCCCTACCCTGGGATCAGAAGGTGGATCTGCCTGCCTGGTGGATGGCTGCCGGCAGATTGATCAAACCCTCCGGTGTGATCGTAATGTTCAGCGCTCAGCCGTTCACCACAGACCTGATCAACTCCAATCGGAAACAATTCCGGTATGAGCTGATCTGGCGAAAATCCATGGCATCGGGATTCCTGGATGCCAACCGGCGCCCGATGCGCATCCATGAAAACATCCTGGTTTTCTCGCAGCATTACCGCCGGTCAAAGGACGGGAAGCGGGCAGCCACAACCTACAACCCGCAGTTCACTGTAGCAAAACCTTACAAGAAAGGCGTCCGGAAGATCACAGCGGCGCATTACAGCTGGGTAGGTGATTCCCCGGCAAAGGATTACGGCGGCCGACGATTCCCGGTAGACGTGCTGGACTTTCCGAACGGGAATCACAAGTCGCTGCACCCGACCCAGAAACCGCTGGAACTGCTGCGCTGGCTGGTGCTGACATTTACCAATCCCGGTGAGCTGGTGCTCGATCCGTTCGTCGGGTCAGGTACCACGCTGGTGGCGTGCAAGCAGACTGGCCGGCGAGGGCTAGGGATGGAGAAGGATCGTGATTACTGGTCTATTGCGAGCAACCGAATTATTTCTTCTTAGGCGCTGGCTTTGGTTTGCTCGGCACTTTGTCAGTTTCCTTTACAGAGGTCTCCGGATGTTTTTCGGCTTTTTCCTTTGGGATATATTGCCCAGTGTCGGCATCGCGATAGTTAGTCCTTGTTTTTGGTTTTGTCATTCTGTTCTCCATCAAAATAAAATTATGGGTGTTTAAGCATTCCTAACGCGACTTCTGTGGCGATTTCCACCAGAATCTTGCGTAAAATTTCCAGCGTTGTAGCCCCCGCACCGTCGGCAATCTTCTTGGCTTTATTCCAATTATTATCATTCATGGCTAAGTCCAAGAAATCATTACCCGCCCAAGTAAGGCGGGTAGGAGCAATTTCAATCTTATTTGAAGCGGAAAAATCATACGCAACAATTAGTTCTTCCTCTTTCAACAGAACTAGCTGAAATTGGATCTGGTCAACAGAATATCCTTCGATTTCTATTCTGAGAATTTCACCGAGCTTTTCCCGCTCTCTTATGTCCAGCATAATTTTTCGTATCAGATCAAAATCACGTGCCATGAGATTTCCTTTCTGTTTTGTAACCAGCTTGGATTAAGACGACTATCAATCTTCATTAATCGAGATCAAATACCAGCTATCACCCTTGTCCTGCAGGTGACAGTTGAATTCATTCCGCAGCATGGCGCCAAAGGAATTTTCTGCATCCACTGAAATGGACACTTTCCATTCATCGTAATCATATTTGGTGACCTTGCTGGCGTTATAGCGTTCGAAGTCGGCGGTTTTGGGGGCCTTCAACCGGTCTTCTGTGAATTGCCTGCAAGCATACCAGGCAGATTCGGGTTTTGAAATTGGTGTTTCTGAAACTGCCCCACCACCGGTTAATGCTGCAATAACAGCAAAAAGTAATCCGACGGTCAAAAACATCAATACAGCGCAGCCAGCCGCGGTCATCTTCTTTTTGGCAACCGGCGCTGGAAGGATTAACTTTCCGCAATAGACACAGACCGATGCTTTATCCTGATTTTCCCCCGTGCAATATGGACATTTTTTCATTGCCCCTCCTAACCCATGGATTTAAGCCGGCTCAGAACTCAAATCCTGTTTGCTGCCCGTCCTGTTTTTTTACCCGCTGGGCTTTCTTGAAGGTTCCGTAAGGCGCCGGCATTTGGATCTGTTTGTCGCTCAGCAACTCTTCGATGCTCAAGATTTGCAATTTCGGGTATTTTCGCTGCCAGAGCTCAGATGTATAAAAGCCGGCTGACACAGCTTCCTTGCACATTTCAGAGCTGGCCGGCTCCAGGGTGATCAGAACGCCGATCGCGGCATTTTCGCGCTCGACGACGCCACGGAGATCACGGATAACACTCGCGTTGACATGGCCGCTCTTGACCTGGATCATGACCTGTTTGGGCTTCCCTGAGCTGTCATCGATGAATGGGATAATGCCATCGATGCCGCGGTCGCTGCCCTTTTTACCGGTCTTGTCACCAACCTGACCGCCCAGCGGCCGGGCTTCGACCAGCGAGAGCGCCCACCACTGGAATTGATAACGGTCATCATGGGCCAACTGCCTGGCAGATTCCAAATCCTCTGGCTCACCGATTACCTGGTAATCTCGACGCGGCTCCAGGCCAAACATATCCTTCAGCCGCGATTTGTGCATGGCGATGGCCAGGTGGGTGATGTCGATGCCGATCCAGTGGCGGTCAAGCTTTTGGGCAGCTGAGATAGCCGTGCCGCAGCCACTGAAGGGATCCAAAATGAGGTCACCAGGGTTGCTGCTGGCCAGGATAATCCGCTCGAGCAGCGCCAGAGGTTTTTGCGTCGGATATCCGAGACGCTCAGCCGCCTGGGATGAAATGGGTAATATATCCGAAATGATGTCTTGGATTGATACACCGTTCGACTCTGATAAGTAACGCTTCTGTTGTGGCACTTCGCCTTTCGTCGGCCAATAGATCAATCCATGAGTGTCGAGTAAATCCAGCTTTTGTTGTGTTGATATTTTTGATAAATCGATATCGGGCACAACTTGCTGAAGGGCAGCATTGGGAACAGCCCAGTGTCGACCGACGTTCGTGGGGTCAATATTTTTCCAGGGTTTTCCAGAATCACCTGTTCTTGTCCCCGCTCCTGTTAATGTTACGAGACGGTAAGCAC
>DATMXL010000211.1:0-4964 GCA_035561555.1 Bellilinea sp. | reverse complement strand
GGGCAGGGGTGGGCTACTGGGAATCCATCGCGGAGTTGTACAACCTCAACCTGCAGGTGGTCAATCCACGTACCGATCCGACATTCTCTTTCATGACTTTGGACCATGACGGCAAAATACGCATGGATTGCTCGTCACCTTATGCCATGGCCAGTCTGGTCAAACTCAAAGATCAGTATGATATTGCCTTTGGCAATGACACCGATTATGACCGCCACGGCATTGTCACCCCCAGTGTAGGATTGATGAACCCCAACCATTTTCTGGCAACCGCCATCTGGTATCTGTTCCAGAACCGGCCGGCCTGGGGCCAGGGGGTCGCCATTGGGAAAACACTGGTGTCCAGCTCGATGATCGACCGGGTAGCGGCACAGATTGGTCGAAAGTTATGCGAGGTGCCGGTCGGGTTCAAGTGGTTCGTGGATGGACTGCTGGATGGCTCGTTCGGTTTCGGCGGCGAGGAAAGTGCTGGGGCATCCTTCCTGCGCCAGGACGGCACCGTATGGACGACGGATAAAGACGGCTTCATCATGGACTTGCTGGCCGCCGAAATTCTGGCTGTGACCGGGCGCGACCCCGGTCTGCATTACCAGGCATTGGAAGCGCTGCACGGTAAAAGTTATTACGCTCGTAAGGATGCTCCTGTCACCCCAGAAGGAAAAGTTGTACTGGCTGACCTCTCACCGGAGCAGGTGAAAGCTAACCGGTTGGCGGGCGAGGTCATCACAGCCAGGTTGACGCGGGCACCCTGCAATCAGGCAGCCATTGGTGGATTGAAAGTGAGCACCGAGAACGGTTGGTTTGCTGCCCGTCCTTCAGGAACTGAAAATGTCTATAAGATTTACGCCGAAAGCTTTATCAGCGCGGATCATCTGACGCGCATCCAGGCTGAAGCTCAGGAAATCGTGGACGGCGTCCTGAATCCTGCCTAGAACAGAGCCTCATTTCGTTCGAGGAGACCGATCATGTCAAAATTAATAGATTCGCCTGCCTGGCAAGCGCTACTGGCTCACCAGCGCGAGACTGCCGGTATTCACATGCGAGACCAGTTCGCGGAAGACCCCGAACGATTTGAGCGGTTTTCATTGCGTATAGGCGATATTCTGTTTGACTACTCAAAAAACCGGATAACCGAACGAACAATGGGTCTGTTGATGGACCTGGCGCGGCAATCGGACCTAGGGCAGCGCATCGAAGCCATGTTCAATGGAGACAAGATCAATAACACGGAAGGGCGGGCAGTTCTGCACACCGCGCTGCGCAACCGCTCCAATACACCCGTATATGTGGATGGACTGGATGTGATGCCGGAGGTCAACCGTGTTTTTGGACAAATGCGGGAGTTCTCCAAAGCAGTGCGCTCCGGAGAATGGCGCGGCTACACTGGCAAACCCATCCGTGACATTGTTAATATTGGTATTGGCGGCTCGGACCTGGGTCCCAAGATGGTGTGCGAAGCCTTAAAGCCGTACGCCCGGCCGGATTTGCGGGTGCACTTTGTCTCGAATGTGGACAGTACCGACCTGGTCGAGACGCTCAAGCTGGTCAACCCGGAAACAGTCCTTTTCCTGGTAGCATCCAAAACCTTCACCACCCAGGAAACCATGGCCAACGCGCATTCAGCGCGGGAGTGGTTTTTAGCAGCCGCCCAGGATGAGGCCGCCATTGCCAATCATTTCGCGGCTATGTCCACCAATACACAAGCCGTCGTCCAATTTGGGATTGACCCGGCGAATATGTTTGAGTTTTGGGACTGGGTTGGTGGACGGTACTCGTTGTGGTCCGCCATCGGCTTATCCATCGCACTGTACGTGGGGATGGAACGCTTTGAGGAATTGCTGGACGGAGCGCACAGCGTGGACCTGCATTTCCGCGGTACGCCTTTCGAGCAGAATATTCCAGTGGTGATGGCGTTGCTCGGCATCTGGTACAACAATTTTTACGGCGCTCAATCTCATGCCATTTTGCCTTACGACCAGTATTTGCTGCACTTTCCAGCGTATTTTCAACAGGGGGATATGGAAAGCAACGGTAAAAGCGTCACGCGGGACGGGCAATGGGTGGAACACGCCACCGGCCCGGTCATCTGGGGGCAGCCTGGGACCAACGGTCAGCATGCTTTTTACCAGTTGATTCATCAGGGCACTCAGTTGATCCCCTGCGACTTTTTAGCCGCCGCCAACAGCCATAATCCGCTGGGCGAGCACCACCCGATTTTGATTTCTAACTTCATGGCGCAGACTGAAGCCTTGATGAAAGGGAAAACCGCCGCGGAAGCTCGCGCTGAACTGTCAGCTGCCGGTATGTCAGGCGATATGCTCGAAGAATTAGTGTCCTCCAAGACATTTAGCGGAAATCGGCCAACCAATACTTTTATCTATCCCAAATTGACGCCCTATGTGTTGGGCGCTTTGATCGCTTTATATGAGCATAAAATCTTCACCCAGGGCGTGATTTGGCAGATCAACTCCTTTGACCAGATGGGGGTTGAGCTAGGAAAACAACTTGCCAAGAAAATACTGCCCGAATTAATTGGCGACAAACCCGTGATTGGTCATGATGCTTCCACCACCGGGCTGATCCATGCCTACAAAGCCTTGCGGGAATAACTGGCTGACCGATGCACCTGAGCAAGGGAAAAGATGAAAACGGAAACGATCCAACTTACCACCGATCCAAACGTCACGCTGACAACCTACCTGCATGAGCCGTCGGAAGCCATGCCCAATATGGCTGTCCGGCCGGCGGTGCTTATTTGCCCGGGCGGCGGGTATTTATATTGTTCGGAGCGGGAGGGGGAGCCTATCGCGCTGGCGTTCATGGCTGCGGGCTACCAGGCTTTCGTTTTACGCTATTCGGTAGGCGACCAGGCTGCATTTCCGCGTCCGCTGCATGACGCTGAATTTGCGTTGATGATGATTCGCAGGCAGGTTGTAGATTGGCAGGTGAACCCGGGCAAGATTGCTATCTGCGGCTTCTCAGCGGGCGGTCACCTGGCAGCAGCGTTGGGTACTATGGGCAGGGTGCGACCGAATGCGTTGATTTTGGCCTACCCGTGCATTCTGGAAAGTATGTCTGACACTTTGCCAGAACCAATTCCGTCGCTCGAGCGGGAAGTCACCAGCCAAACTCCGCCAACCTTCATTTGGGCAACGGCGGCGGATGAACGTGTACCGGTGGAAAATTCGCTGGAATTCGCGGCAGCTTTAGGTCGCGCCAAGGTGCCCTTTGAGATACATATCTTTCAAGATGGGGTACACGGGCTGGCCTTGGCCACTCCGGTGACTTCGGCTGGGCATGCGCATTATGTAGATGCTGACGCCGCCAAATGGCTGAACTTGTGTTTGGTGTGGCTGGAGCATCAGTTTCGCTAAACCTGCCTATGTTCGGACAGGCGAATTTTGATTATTTTAGGTACGTCACCGCTAGTTTGTCACATAAACGTGACAAACATCTTAAGGAAATGAGTATTGCTTCTTCCTGCAACTTTGCTATAATTATGTTAGCGCTAACGATACCGCTAACAATTTTTTCCCTGAGTTAATACATGTCGAATAGAGTGTCCATGTCCGATGTCGCTCGGACGGCAGGCGTTTCCTTAATGACGGTTTCTCGCGTCATTAACCAAAAAGGAGATGTCAATCCGGAGACGCGGAAACGCATCCAGAAGATCATTAATGAACTCGATTACCATCCGAGTGCCATTGCGCGCAGCCTGGCAACGAAGCAGACGCGCACCATTGGCCTGGTGATCCCGGATGTATCGAATCCATTCTTTGCGGACATCACCCGCGGTATCGAGACCCTGGCTTACGCGCAGGGCTACCAGGTTTTTTTGTGCAATACCGGGGAAGACCCGGTGCGGGAACTGGCGATCCTCCAATCACTGGAGGAAAAGCGGGTGGATGGCTTGATCCTGTGCAGTTCACGTATCGATTCCCCCACCCTGATTGACCTGTTAGGCCGGTTGCCAGCCGCTGTGCTCATTAATCGGCGGTTGAAGGCCAGAGGCGGGGAAGATTATCAAAGTGTGTATCTGGATGACGAAATCAGCGGCGAATTGGCCACCCGGCATCTGATTAAGAGCGGGCACACCAAAATTGGCTACATGGCAGGGCCAGAATCCTCATTTAGCGGGCAGGGACGCCGAAAAGGGTACTTGTCGACCATGAAAAAGGCTGGTCTGCCGCTGAACCCTGAGTGGATCATCCATTGCCAGCCGACAGTCGATGGCGGGCATCAGGGAGCGATCCAATTGCTCAGCCGCTTTAATGAATTGACCGCGGTATTTTGCTACAATGACCTTGTCGCGGTAGGTGCTTTGCAAGCATGCACCGAGTTAGGCCGCAACGTTCCCCAGGATCTCGCAATTGTCGGTCATGATGATATTCCATTGGCAGCACTGGTCTCCCCGGCGTTGACCACTTGCCGTGTTTCACGGCATGAATTGGGCACCCGGGCGGTTGAAGCGCTGCTGGAACGCATGAAAAATTGTCCCGTCGGGTGCAATCCTATAAGCCTGCACCCCGAGTTGATTATCCGTCAAAGTGCACCATAACATTACTTTATGAAAGGAGGGAAGGGAAGCAAAATAAATCCAGCGATCGTACCCAAAGGTACCCATTGACCCATCCAAGTTTTACAAATTGACAGCATGTCGTGAAGAACAGACAAGTCTGTCCTGGAGAAGGAGAATCATGTCTTCAACTAAAATATTGCGTGTCCGGCCTCTGGTGAGCGTCCTCATCATTTTGGCGGTACTGCTCGCTGGATGCCAGGCTGCCGCAACCCCTACCGCAGCACCGGCTGAACCCACCGCGGCGGCTGCACCGACCACTGCTTCCGAAGCCACAACCGCTCCGGAAGTAACTGGCCCTGCTTATCAAGAAGCCCCCATTCTGGCTGATCTGGTTGCCAAGGGCGAGCTTCCTCCCGTGGAAGAACGTCTGCCCGAGAACCCGCTG
>DATMXL010000210.1:0-5896 GCA_035561555.1 Bellilinea sp. | reverse complement strand
ATATTAAATGGGTTAACTTTCAAGTGGCAATTACACTCAAAGAACTAGTTCTTTCCCCGACCGCGTTCCCGCAGCAGTTCCTTTCCGCCCAGATCGAAGCCGAAGGACAGCTTTAGAGCCTGTTGCGGACAACCCGTGATGCAGGTTTGGCACAGGGAGCATTCGGTGGAGAGCACACCTTGGTGATTGAGCACATAATCATTGATGCGGAATAACAAATTGATTTCAGATTGGGGCAGCGTGCCTGGTCATTAACCTATTTCGAAATAATTTTGTGGTGATTGAATGCATCCATTTTTTAGATCTCGGCGTATCTTAATATGATAAGTTTTATCCACTATTCACCCAAGGAGTGATCAAATGAAAGGATTTACCCAGTTCAAACTGCTTTCTGGATTAACCCTCATTATGCTGATCTTTACGCTGGCAACAGCCAGTTCAGTCCAGGCTGCGGTCGTCGATGGAGAAACTGGCGGCCGGCCATTTTTTGTTGAAATGACTGGCGCAGCTGAAGCTCCTGGGCCAGGTGATCCTGACGGCACCGGAACTGCATTTTTCACCCTGAATCAAGGTTTGGGTGAAATTTGTTTCGAGTTGACCGTCGCTAATATTGACCCTGCCGCGGCTGCCCATATTCACCGCGCAGATGTTGGCGTCCCTGGTCCAATAGTCGTACCACTGGTAGCACCGACCAGCGGAATGTCCAGCGGTTGTGCTGTTGTTGATCCAGTTTTGATTATGGAGATCCGCCAATTCCCGGAACGGTTCTACGTGAACGTGCATAATCCGGCCTTCCCGGCTGGCGCAGTTCGCGGACAATTAAGCAAGTAAGCCAATTTTCAGCAAGCATTGAAATTGCGGTCGACCACAGAAAATGGTCGACCGCAATTTTTGTTTATTGCAGATTTATGGCAGAGGATGCCAGAGTTGAGCCAGCAGCACCGCCGCGGTCATCAGAAAGGCGGCGATGGCTGCAAAAAATGCCGAAATCTCGAATGTATCCTCGCGTGTTTTAAGAATATTCGGTAAGGAATCAAACACTTTGATGAGTTCATCCGCGCTGTTGGCCGAATAGTATTCACCACCCGTCATGGCGGCAATGGCTTTCAAGGATTCCTCGTCAATTCCGTGGCGAAAGCGCCTGCCGCCAAAGAAATCTTCTCCCTGAGGGGGCGAACCGCCGCGAGTGCCGAACCCAATGGTATATACGCGAATACCGCGGTTGACGGCTTCCTGAGCTGCCTCCAGCGGATTGGGTCCCGTTGTGTATACCCCATCGGTCAGCAGCACAATGATGTCCGGTGCCAATTGACCCGGGGGAGGTGTCTCCTGATTTGACGATTGACCCGGGTTGGTCTGCCCGGCTTCACCGCTCTGGTTGAATTCGGTAATCGTTTCGAGTGCCGTCAAAATGCCGCTCCCAATCGCCGTACCGCGCCCGGTGGTGAGGTGCTTGACAGATTCCTTGAGTTCCTCACCATCCAGGCTGGGTTCCTGGACGAGTTGAGCAAACCCTGCAAAGGCCACCACACCGATTTGAATGTCACCTTGCTGCCTTTCGATAAAGGTCATGGCAGCACTTTTGGCAGCACCCAGACGGCTTGGCAGAATATCCGTTTGCCGCATACTGCCAGACACGTCCAAGGCCATAATCACGGTGGCGCGTCCGTCCGGCACCAGAACTGTTGTTTCCGGACGCGCCACCGCGATCGCCAAAACGGCAATCGCCAGGAAGAACAGTCCGAGCGGCAGCCAGCGGCGCACGGTGGATTGGGCTGGAATGGCTGAACGTACCAGGGTCAAACTTGAGAAGCGAACCGCATATTTCCGTCTGCGGCGCTGCCGCAGGAAATAGGCAAAGGCTAACAGAGGGATCAAGCCTAAGAGCAGAAAGGCACCCGGCCAGTGAAAATTCATGCCAAACCTCTCATTCCATACACCCGGACTTTAACGGTCATAGCAGCCGGTTGAACCAGGCCATGGAGAATGTGCTGCCAATCAATAGGATCAAGATACTTGCGCCAGCGAAAAGTGAGGTAACCTCCATCGTTTCGGTCTTGACCACCAATTGCGGGGACAAATTTGCATAAACTGCCTGCGGATCAGGCTGTCCTTGAGCTGGATAATAACTTCCACCTCCTATGGCAGCTATATCCTGAAGCATGCCTTCATCCAGCGCGGTGAAAACGGAGAAACCGCCTACTTCCAGGGCTGTGCCAGTGCTAGTGCCGAATCCCAGGGCGTCCACGCGCACACCATGTTCACCGGCGGTAGCCGCGACTTCCAGTGGGTTCAGCGAAAAATTGTTTTCTCCATCGGAGAACACGACGATCACCGAAGATGGATATTTCCCCTCCGGCAATTGTTCCAACAACTCGCTGGCGCTGGGATCCAGCTGCTGCGGTTCTCCAGGCGCTGATGGGGTGGGAATCAGATCCGGGTTCAGCAAACCAGCATCCAGGGCAATCGTATGCAGAGCGGTGAGAATACCCTGTCCCAACGAAGTGCCAGCGGTAGGCTGCAGCCGGTCAATGGCGGACATTAGGGCTGCGGTATCGCGCGAAGGCGTTTCAATGGTGAATCCGCTGCTGCTAAAGGATACCAAGCCGATTTCCACCGTCTCTGGCTGGCTCTGTATAAACTCCCGGGCGGTCGCTTTGGCAACCTCAAGGCGGCTGGGTTCGACGTCAGTGGCACCCATACTGGCTGAGACGTCCAATACAATGATGACAGTACCTTCCACGCGCGGCAGGCTGACCTGAGCTTGCGGTCGCGCCAGTGCTAACAATATGATGAACAGGCTGAGGAGGAAGAGCGCCGGCGGGACGTGTCGCCTGAATCCCGGTGAAGTATTACTCGCAAGCGATGAAAAGCCAAAGTTGGACAACCGGCGGCGCCGCTTGCGGTTAATCGCCAGATAGACCCCAAAAACTAGGGGGATTCCACATAACGCAATCAACATGCCGGGCCAGAGAAAGGTCATATTTCTACCGCTTTCAACGCGCAGTTCCCGCCATAGCATTGGAATGAGCTGACCGGTTCAGCCGGTGTAGCTGCTTACGTACTGCCGAATAGCGTAATATGGCGCGCACCAGGTCTTCGTGAGTCGAAAGGGACCAGGGTTCGACGCCAGCGTGCTGAAATGATGCCTTCAGACCATTTTCCCGCTGTTGGACAGCCTGAGCAAACTGTGCCCGAAATTTACGGTCGCTGGTGTCCACATAGAGCTGTTCGCCGGTCTCTGCATCTTCCATCCAGAGTGGTCCAGCGTCTGGAAGTTCAATTTCACGCGGGTCCCACAGACGGATTGCCAGCACTTCATGGTTGTGTGCCAGCAGGTTAAGGGTGCGCTCCCAACCGGGTGCGCTGATGAAATCGGAGAGGATGAAAACCAGCGAGCGCCTCTTGATCGACAGCAATCCACTGGTAAGTATGGCATTGAGGTTGGTCAAGGGAGATTTGGGTAGGCGAGGCTGTTTCGTAAGCTCGTGAATGAGCTGTAGGACGTGATTCCGTCCACTTCTGGCTGGCAGCACCCGGTCCTTGCGCCGACCGCTGCCGTTGGACCCGTTTTCCGCTTCCTGTCCATTGAAGATAATCGCGCCCACCCGGTTGCCATGGCGAGTGAGCAGGCGTGCCAGGGTGGCGACCAGATCGATCAATACACTGCGTTTTTCAACAGAATCCGTCCCAAAATCCATTGACGGGCTTAGATCGACCAGGAACCAGGCTGTGATCTCCCGGTCTTCCATATATTGGCGGATGTAGGGCGTGTTCATCCTGGCAGTGACGTTCCAGTCGATGTAGCGGATATCGTCGCCGGGTTGGTATTCGCGCAGGTCGGCAAAATCAACACCGTAGCCATAGAAAAGGCTGCGGTAATCTCCCTGCAGCAAGCCATCCAGCCGGCGGATAACCTGCCAGTCCAGCCGCTGCAAAATCCTTTCAGGCGAATTCGGTTTGGCAACCCCCTGAGGGCTTGGTTTTACTTTACCCCGGCTGCGCATTTTCATGAGCCTTGTGATGTTCGTGCAGCGGTACAACCGGGATCGGGATATGGTTGAAAATCTGATTCAAAATATCGTCGCTGCTCACGCCGTCCGAGAGGGCTTCGTAGGATGGGACTACCCGGTGCCGAAGCACGTCCGGTGCCATGTCCAGCACATCCTGGGGCAATGCGTAGCTGCGACCTCGCACGAACGCCAGGGCTCGTCCGGTGAGGATGAGGTTGATCGAGGCACGCGGACTGGCTCCAAAGAGGATATAAGGCTGCAACTCCTTTAAACCAAAATCCTTCGGGCTGCGGGTAGCGCTTACCAGGCGAATCGCATACTCGATCAGAGCTGGATCCACATAAACTTCCTGGTAGGCTTTCTTTTGGAGGTGAACCAGCTGTTCGGTGGTCAGTACCTTCTGCACTGATTCCAGAAAACCGGTCATGCGCTCGACGATCACGAACTCTTCAGTGGCGCTGGGGTAATCTACCAGCACTTTCAGCATAAAGCGGTCTACCTGGGCTTCAGGCAGGGCATAGGTGCCTTCGGTTTCGATCGGGTTCTGCGTTGCCATCACCAGAAAGGGATCGGGTACGGAAAAAGTTTCCCTGCCAATGGTCACCTGGCGTTCCTGCATAACCTCGAGCAGGGCGCTTTGAACTTTGGCCGGCGCGCGGTTGATTTCGTCAGCCAGCAGCAGGTTGGTGAAAACCGGGCCAAGGGAAGTATTGAATTCACCGGTTTTCTGGTTGTAAATCCGGGTGCCAACCAGATCGGCGGGAACAAGGTCGGGAGTAAATTGTATGCGCTTGAACTCGCCGCCGATGGCATCCGCCAGGGTTTTGATGGCCATCGTTTTAGCCAGACCAGGAACGCCTTCCACCAGAATATGTCCGCGGGCCAGAAGAGCCACCACCATACGTTCCAACAGGTGATCCTGGCCGACGATCACTTTCTTGACTTCGTATAGGACTTTTTCAACCTGCCTGCGATTTTCAGATTGTACGATCTGTTCCATTGCTTACTCCTGTGAACTTTTACCCAATAATCAATACAGCGGCATACCGGCAGCACCGCCGGCAGTTGATATGGGAACAGCAAACCCAATTCCAACGAAGAATTCATCATCGGTTGGGTTGAGAATACCGATGACGATCCCGACTACCTGGCCAAAACGATTGAGCAGTGGTCCGCCAGAGTTGCCGGGGTTGACCGCGGAATCGATTTGAATCAATCCCTCGATCGTATATGGACTGTTTTCAGCCTTGAAGGTGCGGTCAAAACCTGAAATGACACCGGAGCTCATTGAGCCGTACAGGCCAAACGGGTTACCGACGGCATAGGCTTCATCGCCGATGGCAAGCGCATTCGGATTACCCATGATAGCGGGCACAAGAATATCCGGCAGCCGATCAGGCAGCAGAACAGCAATATCACTCTCGGGTTGAGAGGATTCCAATTGAGCGGTGGTTTCAGTGCCGTCCGCAAAAAACACCGTGATTTCCCGGGCATCTTCGACGACATGGTACGCCGTCAAGATTTGGCCAATGTCGGTCACCACGACGCCGCTTCCCAGACCATCCAGGTGAGTACCGTTCGCGGCTGATCCGCTGGTACTGATCAACACCAGCGATGGCTGGATAACCTGATATACCTGGGCCGAGAAGGCGCGTGCAGGTGTGGCTTCCGCCATGGCTTGGGCAACCGTATCTTTTACCTGATCAACCGAGAGCGGTGGAGCCGGTGGTTTTACGGCATTGTAAATATAGAAACCCGCAAGAGTCGCCGCAATCCCGGTAACAAAAGGGACTAGCTTAAGAATGGTTTTTTTAAATCGCTGCCAACGCTCCCGCCAAATTTCGGATCGTGATGGAGGGAGATGAACTTTTTCTTCATCCATG
>DATMXL010000209.1:0-8133 GCA_035561555.1 Bellilinea sp. | reverse complement strand
GATTAGTAAGTGCCAAAGTAATTTCTAATTAATTGAGAATTTTCCATAAAAAGGGGTTGAAGGATAAAAATTTCCCTGTTTTTCCTTGTAAAATTCCGCAAAGATGTGTTATCTAATTGACATCTTGACAGATTTTCCCCTATTGACGGTAGGAACGGTAAATTTATCCATAAGAATACGCCGATTGATTGCGAAACCTGGCGAAGAATCGTCCCATTTTAATTTTTCAGGTAGAATCCTCCCAGGCGATGCCATTGTAAATTCCATGGTAAAACCACAACTGCCGGCGTTCTGTCGCTCCGGCACCAAGAATAGGAAAAACATAAAATGAGTGGAAAAAGCTCACCGCAAAGTATCATTGATTCCTACAAAAAGCGCCAACGGATGATGCCGTTCATGGTGTGGGGGATCGCAGGGTTGCTCGTATTGATTGGGATCGTTCTGTTGGTGGTCTGGTTCACCGGCCCGAACGCACCGCAAATCGGGTTGTTCTCTTCGGCAACGCCAACTGCCAGCCCAACACCCACAGTGACACCCATGACTCCCAGTCCGACCGCAACTTTGACGCCGACCATCACGCTAACTCTGGCTCCGTCGGTGACACCGACACCGTCAGGCCCGTTCGAATACACGGTCAAAGAGCTTGACACCTGCTACGACCTGGCGTTGACCTATGACGTGGAATTGCTGGTGCTGTTGGCGATCAACAATTTTGCTCCCAATGAATGTCCCATTCGCCCCGGCGACATCATTTTGATCCCTGCGCCCGGTCAGGCACTGCCAACAGCTACAAAACTACCGGATAATATGCCGCGCGGTACCAAGATTGACTATGTGGTGCAATCAGGCGATACGCTGGCTTCGATTGCCGCTCAATTCAACTCCACAGTTGACGACATCATGCTGCAAAACAAAATCACCGACATGAATAAAATCAATATCGGCGATACGCTGATTGTGCGGGTGAACCTGGTTACACCGACACCGACTCGCGCACCGTCGCTGACGCCGACGCCTGGCGGAGCCACCGCGACCACGGCACCTACCAGCTGATAAGCTCAACTCTTGATAAGAAAACTACCCCTCAAATGCGAATTGGAGGGGTAGTATTTGTTGCAAAAGTCAATCCGACTTGGAGAGGCTAATCAAGGCGGCGTTGATTTCTGCCCGCACCAGCGGATCGGCTTCGATGGTGGAAAACTGCTCCAGTGCGGTTCGAGCGACTTGCCCGCCAATTTGACCAAGCGCCCAGGCAGCATGTGCCCGCACCAATGGCTCAGCTTCAGCCTGCAGCGCCGTCGTCAGTGCTGGGATAGCATTTTGGGACCGGGTATTTCCCAAGGCGACAGCGATATTCCGCAGGTAACCTCGCCGTTTGGCGCGCCGGATCGGACTGTGTTTGAATTTACGGTTGAACTCCTGCGGAGTTAATCGGAGCTCGGCTGCGAGGTTTGGACGGGCTAATTCCGATTGCGGATTAAGGTCAGGCGCGAAAACGGGAGTCGCAAAGCGTAAATTCCAGGGGCAAACCTGCTGGCAAAGGTCGCAGCCAAAAACCCAGTCACCGATGTACGGACGCAATTCCAGCGGAATGCTGCCCTTGTTTTCAATGGTGAGGTAGGAGATGCAACGCCGGGCGTCAATGGTGCGATCGGGAAGAATACATGTGGTTGGGCAGGCTTCCAGGCAACGACGGCAAGAGCCGCATTGATCGGTCTGGAAAGGCAGATCCGGCTCCAGATCCAGATCGACGAATAATTCCGCCAGGAGATAATACGATCCGCTGTGAGGGTCGATCAGGCAGGTATTCTTGCCCATCCAACCCAGTCCGGCGCATGAGGCCAGATCCCGCTCCAAAATTGGGCCGGTATCCGTGTAACCTTTGCTGGCGACGGTCCCACCGGTATTTTGATGAATGAAGGCTGCCAGCTCACGCAGGCGGGGCGGGATCAGGTCATGATAATCGACACCCCAGGCATAGGCAGCCACCCGCCCGTGTAACCCTTCGTCAGGATCTACCGGCAAATCAGTTGAGCGCGGATAGCGCAGCCCGACGACAATAATACTTTTCACATCTGGCAGGATCAACTTTGGATCGGCGCGGCGTTCGACAGCCTGTCGGGTGGATAGATATGCCATCTCACCATGCCGTCCGCGCTCCAGCCAGGATAAATACACCGGCAGAGTTTCCGGCTGTGACGGTTTGGTGACTCCAAAAAGGGTAAAACCGAGGCGGAATGCCTCGGTTTTTAATGCCGATTTTAATCCCACGGGCAGCTCATTGGAACCTGGAGCGTTCTCCATGGGATCGAATTTTACGGAGTGGCCGCTGCCGTCGGTTCAGTCGTGGCGGTGGCGCCGGCTCCGCCGACTTTGAAGCTGAAGGTCAGCGGGTAGAAATTGGCGCCTTCTTTATTGGACAGCACCCAAATGGTGGTGAAATCGCCCGTGCTCGAGACGGCTTTCATAGCCAAAGACAGATCAACTGACTCGTTCGGTTTTACTTCCTTGGGAAGTTTGATATCGATTGCGCCCATGCGTAATGACTGGTCAACCAGGTAGTAACGCAGCTGATATTCCGTCGTCCAGGTAGTGGTGCCGGTGTTTTTGACGGTCCAGGTCAGGGTGAAGTCCTGGCCGGGGCTTAAAATGGTACCGTCGCCCGGGTTTTGGGCAACCCACTCGGCCTTATCGGGACCGGCGGAGCGGGTAGGTGATTTTTGCACCAGCGGGGTTACCGAGACGCTCAAGGTTGCAGCGACAGCCCGGGTAGGCGCCTGGGTATTGGTGGGCGCCAGTGTAGGCGTACTGGTGGAACTTGGCAGCAATACTGCGGTCTGGGTTAGGCCGGCAGAGACGGTCTGGGCAGCCTGGGTGTAGACCATTTCCGGGCTGGTCGTAGGGGTGGTATTGGCTGGCGAACAGGCAGCGAGTGTAAGGACAAGCATTAGTGCCAGCAGCATGCCCCCAGCGAATTTACAATTTCCGAACATCGAACTTTCCTCCAAATTGCTTATGATTGCAAAAAAATTTCTTTGATTGCCCAATACAGGGTAATGGGACGCCGGTTTTCCGACGACTTGCATTTTCAGGGTTGTTGTCTGAATTGTCAAGGGTTGGTGATTGTCGCAGGATCGAACGGGGCGAACTGACTTTCGCTGCCGGGCTCCGGTAATGCCTCAGAAAAGGTGCCGGGACGCTCGAGGAAAGTGAAGTAAGCCACCATTCCGGGTTGAATCGTGATTTTATGGCGGTAATCTTTCCAACGGACGCGAAAGTCAATCCAGTACTCGCCTGCCGGTAGATCGCTCAGCACCAGATTTTCCTGGTAGATATCATCCTTATTGACGCTGGTCGGGCCGTAGGTCCGGGCCAGCCAGGTTTGAGGCTGATCAACGGATGTGACTTTGACCTTGATATTTAACAACGGAAACCCATAGCGGTCGATCATCTTTCCGACCAGAATCCCCCAGCCTTGCGGTGGTGCCAGCCATAATTCCGGGTTGCGGGTATAAAAGAAGCTGTTGGATTCTATCCGGACTTCGAAATGGAGGTGCGGGCCGGTGGTCTTGCCGGTATTGCCAACAATGCCGACCTGTTGACCAACTTCCACTTTTTGACCAACCACCACATCTACCCGGTCCATATGAGCGTAAATGGTATAAACATCCCGGTTGTTGTAACTAAAATCGTGACGGATGGCGACCGCAATTCCATACGGATCGCCTTCGACACTGCCGCCTTTATACAGGCCTTCGCCAGCCCAGGTGACTTTGCCGGCAGCTGCTGCAATGATCGGGGTTCCACGATCAGCCCCAATATCGATGCCCGTATGAATGATTTTAGAATCCGGGAAAAAATCGCCGTAGCGGTAATCTGGCGACGGCCAGTTTACCTGGTCAGTCGCGATTGGGCGGTTGAAATAGAAATGATCGTTTGGCGTCATGGCCCAGGGAACCGGTACCAGGGGCGGACGCCAGGCGGAAACTGCTTCAGCGGCGGGGGTTGGAAAGGTAAAATGCAGTGGTTCTTCTTCCAGTGCCGGAACCGCTTCAACTTTCACTGGGTCGGAGGGGGGAAATTCTGCCTGAGGAGTGGGTGATCCTACGCTCACCGGTGTAGCGAGCGTTGGGAGCGCTGGTGCCAGAACCACAGCCTGGGCTGGCGTGGGCTTGCAGCCTGCCGGCAACAAAAGCATACTCATGCTCGCCAGCATGCCGAGTATTTTCTGGATCCGTTCACGGCGGCTCATGGGAATTGCTCTCCAGGCAAAGGCGTCCAGGTGGGGCGCGGCTCAAGGTTGACCGGTGGCAGCCAGGGTGTAGGCTGGGCGGTGGCGGTCAGCATGTTTAAAGGTAGCGGAGTCTTGGTGGGAAGCGAGGTCATGGTCGGAATTTGGGTGGGCAGGTGAACCAGTTCTGGAGGGTAGAGCGATTGCATCCCGGCTTCCCAATCCCCACCACCGCTGAAGGCAAATTGATTGAACCGAGCACCCCCAAAGAAGGTCCGCCAGTTGCTGTTGGCTGGGAGCCGCTGCCAGCCAAATCTGGCAGCCAGTTCAGTAAAGTCGACCCAGTAACCCGCCGGTACACTGCCGGGTGTACCACCCTGTTCATAATCATCCGGGTCGCCATTGGCGCGGGCTTCTAGGTCCCAGATTGGTAAAGCTAAAGGCTGTCCCATGGAGCCATCCTGGTAACGCGCATAAATATACAAGCGCCACCGAGTTTGACCAGCCGAATCTTCACGCTGGATGGTCATCCAACCCGCCTGGTAAGGAAGCGGATTGATGGCGATGCCTAACCCGGTCTCCAACCAATCCTGAGTGCTGCCGGGGAGTGAAGGTTCCGTCACAGGTAGGAATGCATTTTGCAAATTACCCAGGACATCCCAGCCGGAAACCCGAGCGATTTCCTGGCGCAAGGCGTAAAAAGATTCATCGGCGGAATCAGATAAATAGGCATACGGAGCGGTGATACCGCTCAGGGCTACCAGGCCAATGCGACCGGTGGCTGCATCTGTCGGCTGGCTGACAGCCAGGGCAGCCAGGGGGCTGGTCGGCGGACCTGAGTCTGCCAGGAGATACTTTGGCAGCAATTCGGTGATGGCACCGGAATGCAAATCAACGCCATGAAGAGCGGAAGGCAGCGGCACAGCCGGAAGGGTGATTCGGCCGTCCTGCGGGTTGTAACCTGTCAGCGAAAGGCTGTCTTTAGCGATTAACCTGACAAAGATTTGTACACCAGCTGGATCCCAAAGTGGATCAGCGCCGGCACCCAGTAATTCTGGCGACGTAGCCAAGTCTTTGGCGGGGGTTATCACGACCTGTTCAAATCCATCCTGGATGGTTGTCCAGGCCAGGTTTTGTCCGTCCGGCGACCAGGCGGGCTGGACGTCAGCGGCGGATGGATTGCGACTGCGGTTCTGAAAGCGGTATTCGGTTTGGTCGAGTGCGGCGATCCAAATTTCCGGTTCGCCACTGCGCAGGGAGGTGAATGCCAAAAGGCTTCCCGCCGGCGACCAATCTGGGGCGAAATCAGGAGACGGATCAGTCGTTAATTGCATGGCAGGCTGAGTCAAATCAGCCAGTGATTGGATAAAAATATCCAGGTTGCCGCTTTGATAGGATTCATAAGCCAGCCATTGACTATCGGGCGACCAGGTCGGTTTGCCATCATAAGCTGCACTATCTGTAACGCGAGTGGATTGACCGTTGGAAAAATCGAAAATGTAGATATCAAAATAACCATTACGCCGTGAAGCGTACGCCATGCGGGTGCCATCCGGGCTGATGGCAGGGTCAATATCATCCCAGGGATGGTCAGTCAGGCGCGTCAGCGGCAGATCCTGGGGATGGTAGGCAAATAAATGGCGGTAATAGCCGTCTGACAAGGACAAAACCATCAACCCATGCGGGTATGGTTTGGTCATTACCTCAGCTTCGAGAATTGCCGCTGTGGTTGGTGAAGGGGTGATGGTCGAGGTCGGTATGGGTAAATTTGTTGCGGTCTGGTGCAAGGTAGGCGCCGTAGGCGTTTGGGTCGCGAAAGCTGTCCCGGGGATCTTTTCAGGCCAAAGGACCCAGGCAGCCACGAATAAACCGACCAGTACCAGGATGAGGTACCAGCGGCGAGGAACCTTAGGTTTGGGATCGACCGGGTAAGTCACAGATGTAAATTCGGCAGGAACAGTGGGAGGTCTAATGCGATAAGAAATACCTGTATTGCAACCATTTTAGCATCTCGCTGAGGGCTGCGAGCTTTCAGTTCCAGTAACCTGATCGGAAATAACAGGATTGTAAAGACCTGACGCCTGAAAACCAGATTCCTTTACTGAATGCTATCGTCCCCCATTTTCAAATCAGCCGTGAAGGTTTATTCCCAGCTGGTTTTTATCACCATATCCGTTCGCGAAATTTAGTCACGGTTTTGGAATCAAACCTGAGGCAGCTTGAAGCGCAGCGACCGCTCATCAACCTGACCAGTTTCTTCATATTCAATGCGGGCGATCAGGTTGAAAGGACCTTCCGCGGTAGGTGGGCGGATGTGGAGAGTGAAGACCAGGTCGAAATCAATGTTTTCAATAATGGAAACGCTGGCAACCTCGTTTTCCCCGGCATCCGTCATCAAGGCGTGCAAATTGGGCGGTTTGATAAACGGCGTCAGGCGCATATGCACGCGAACTTTGCTGTTGTCACCCCAAGGTTCAACATGCAGGTCGGTAAAGCGCACCTGATCGGGCGGCACAGCATCCTCAACGGGGTGAAGCGGGTTAAATCGCGGCATAGGCAGACGTCAGGCGATGCGCCGGGCCTCCATATAAAAGCGTTTCTCGACGGCTTCTCCCATCGAGAAAGTTTTCCGCGGCAGAGCACCATCCAGAATGACAGTTTTGAAGAGGTCGCTTTTTGGCATGGAGGGCAGATAAAATCCGCAATTCCCCGGTTGGCGGGCGAGATTAACCAACACTTCCGCGCCGTGCACATAGTCAATTTTTCCGGCGGAACCCTGGTTGATCCAATCATCCAGGAAAGATTGCAAGGTTCCCACGGGTAGATTGGCAGAGGGGTGGGTGACAAAGGTCAACTCGGCGCCGTCTGGAGTCATCAAACCGATGACGTGTTCGGGACCGGTGTAGGACTCAACCTTTTCGATCATCTCCTCGGGTGATTCGCAATGCGTGTAGCGAAGCGAGTTGCCAAAGAAGGCACCCATAGCCAATTTAGGATTGTTCTTGCAGTCGAATAAGACCCGATGGATGGGATTGAAACTCAACCCGTTGTCGTGAACGTTTTCGACTTCGACCAGAGCATAGCGTGCTGGATGATTCATGCCAACTGTTGGTTTAATTTTCTCCCAGATGGCTTTGGCAGTGGCAAGCGAGTGATTGCCATCCCCAACCGCGAACAGCAACACGCCAAAATCGGCGGACACATTGTATTTGGGATAGAAAACCTCAGGCGAAGCCAGACGTTCCAGGGCGGCAATAGCCTGACGTTCCAATTCCAGGTTGTTGACCAGCCGTCCGGTAAGGTGACCACTGCCTTGCATCAGGTCAAAATCGTACAGCAGCGGGAGCGTTTCTGCCACAGCCGAGATGGGGTCAATGACCGAGCAGTCTGCATCATCGATCAGCACCAGGATATGCGGCAGTTCGAGAATGGCGCCTTCGCGGATGCGCATGCGCGGCGGCAGACGGTCGAGGATGGTGCCTTCAGTGGTGCGGATGAGCGTTTGCGAGCCTTTGTTGAAATTATAGTTTTCCAGATCGAGCGCCAACATTAAGCCGCGGCGAAATCTTCCCAGCGAGGACCGTTCGACATATATCAGACCCGTATGGACATCCAGCAAATCCTGGCGAACATACTCGCGCATTTTCTGCTGCGAGAGCTGGATGCGTTCCGTCTCGTCGGGGGTCCCAAGAAATACTTCCGGCAGGACCAGGTTGTAGGTTGATGGCGCCGTGCCTACGATGTCCGCGACTTTCTGCCAGTATTCCGGCTGAGAGGTGAACTGGTCACAGGCGATAGTCGCCCATTTGTGCGGGTCGAGACCTTTTTTCGGCAGGAGAATATCTGCTGCCTGGACGCCAACGCTTGGGTAATTTCGCATGGATTCACGCTCCGATGATATT
>DATMXL010000208.1:0-4282 GCA_035561555.1 Bellilinea sp. | reverse complement strand
GATCTATTTAGCTAACAAAAGGAGTTCAATTAGCTCAGGATGGGGAGGTACCGACTGTGGGCCAACCCCGATTGCCGAAATATCCTCTGCAGTCAAGCCTTCCACGTATACCTCCAAAACCCAGACGTTTTGGGATTGGCTGGATAGCTCAGATGGTTTTGGGGAAGCCATTCAAAGTCATTACGAATCCTAAGCTGACATAAATCGCCTAAAGGACTAGGCTTGCCAGTTCAACCAATCCTAAGCGGTTCCAACTATAAATCATTAGGGCAGCATCACCGGCAATGCTGATGGTGTTGCCCGAAGTTTTCCTGTAACAACATCAGGGGATAGAACGATGCCGAATTTGCGAAAATTGTTATTTTCCATCGTCATGATTTGTGTTGTTGCAACACCCGCATTGTCTGGTTGTCAAACCCTTCCTGCTGGCTTTATCACGACTCCTGCAACGCCTGCACCCATGGAATCACTGCTGTCGATTACAGAAATACCACTTAAAGATGGTATGCATTTTTATCAAGATCCAATAAGTTTAGAAAAACTGAGGGGGGTCGAGTCAGTCACACAAAGCGGTCTGGAATCTCTGTATAATTTCACTCGTTTTGGACCTACTGATTCTGAACTGACCAGCGGAGTTAATGCGATATTAGAGCCCGGACAAACATTGACGGGTTTCCTCATGGTGATTGACACCATGGATCTGCCCCACGATTTCGGCTTGTTAGCAACCCTAGATTATGAACCTGTCCAGGTTCTTTTTAATGGAACACCGCAATCGATGCCAATGTTAAGTTTGAAGCCTGGTGAAAGGAGAATGTTCCGCTTTTCTTTGCCGCCGTTAGCCGAAGGATTGCATACCTTTGTGGTCACGTATATTGCCGAACCAAAGCTCAATTTTCTAGACTTCGATAAACCCGCTGGACCGGATGAATTCAAGATGGATGCATTTCGTTGGCGGGATGCGCCAATTGGGTTCGGAATCTTGATCTGGGTCACTCCGAATAAACCTGAAAACCCGTCGGACTGGCCATACGCAGCGCGCGCCTTTGCCCCTGAAGAAACCACATATCTCACCTCAATAACGCTGTTGAAGGAAAAACCGTTACCGGGTGAATCAGCCAGGATATTTTACAAGGATACTGTTACTCCCGGGGAGTCGGTAACGTATTACATGAAGCTGAGTACATTTGTCGTCGGCAGCAAAGATATTCCAATGAAAGTTCTCATCTTCTGGGATGATCAATTGACCGATTCTCAAGATGTTATCTTACCGGCAGATGCAGTTCTAAATGAGGAGTACATTCCTTATACCGTCCAGATACCAGCCCATCTGGAGCAGGGAACTCATGAAATCACTTTAGTCAGCTACCCTTTTCCTTACCATTTACGGGCTTGGAAAGATGGTAGCTCGTGGCGGTCTAATGTCAGGATGTTTAGCCACCTGATAGCACGAGTACCTATGATCGTTGAGTAAGAGCTAAAGAGGCTTTTTACCCCTATGCTCGCCAGAAGCCGCGCCGCACCGGGCGCACATCTTCTGCGGTAACGAATGCTGCGTGATCCGTTTCGCGCACCAATTTTTCAACTTGCTCCAATTGTTTACGCATTACATCTACATGCAGCAAAGTGACCGTGCCGCTCTGTCCGCGCGCCGAAATCTCGGTCACCGCAAAGCCCTGGTCGCGCAACATTTCGGCAATCCCAACACCCCGCGCCGGACTGACGATCGATATGTGGATATGCCCCACCGCCAACCGTTCCTCGATCAACATCCCCACCACATTACCGGTGGCAAACCCGGCAGCGTAAGCAAAAATTGTCAAAATGCTCTGTTTATTGGTTAATACGTTGCTTATGGCGATGATAAATACTGCCGACTGAAAAAAGCCGAGCACCCAGGCCAATGCCTTGCGCCCGCGCACCACAAATAACACCCGAATGGTATCCAGCGACATGTCTACCACGCGCAAGAGGAAAATACTCAGCGCGATTAACAGCGTTGAGGGCGTAAACAACTGTTCCATGCGGGCCTCCTAGACGGCTTTCTTCTCGCGAGCCATGCAGGGTAGATACATTTCCTGCAGGTATTCCTTGACCATGCGGCGGGTACTGAACTGCGGCACCAGCGTGCGAATATTTTCTTTGACGCGCGTCAGCCAGGCAGTCGGAATGTCATCCAGTGCGCGGTCTTTGTAATATAGCGGAATAATTTCGTTTTCCAGGTGATCGTATAGACTGCGGGAATCAACTTCATCTTGCGCATTGGGATCCACCGCATCGGCATCATCCCCAATTGCCCAACCATTCAGCCCGTTATACCCCTCGCGCCACCAACCATCCATCACCGACAGGTTAAGCACACCGTTCAGCGCAGCTTTCATCCCCGAGGTCCCGGAAGCTTCATTCGGTCGGCGCGGGTTATTCATCCAGACATCCACGCCCTGCACCAGAAAACGCGCCATATTCATATCGTAATCTTCCAGGAAGACCAGTCTGCCGCCAGAGCGGGAATCCTTGACCGCCCGATATACCTGCTGAATCAGCAGTTTTCCAGGTTCATCAGCCGGGTGAGCCTTGCCAGCGAAGATGATTTGCACCGGCATGTCTGCATTCGTGACCAGATTAATCAACCGTTCGTAATCGCGGAAGATCAAGTTGGCGCGTTTATAGGTGGCAAACCGGCGTGCAAATCCGATTGTCAGTGAGTAGGGTTCCAGGAAAACGCCATCCGCCAAGGCTTGCGCCGGGTGAATGGTACCGCTTTGCCAGGCTGCCCGCGCCCGGTTATCCACATACAGCACCAGCTTGCGCTTCAGATGACGGCGCACCGCCCATAACTCGGCATCCGGAATTGCATTCACCGAATCCCAAAAAGTTGGATCGTCGAGGCGCTGTTTCCACTCCTCGCCAAGATACTGGTCGAAAAGCACACCCATGCGGCGCGCCAGCCATGAAAAGGTGTGAACACCGTTGGTGATATGGGAAATCGGCACATCATCTGGCCGCTTGGTAGGCCACAAGAAATTCCACATCCGCCGCGACACCTGGCCGTGCAATTCAGAAACGCCATTAGCCCGCTCGGAAAGGTGTAAAGCCAGCACTGGCATGCAGAAGCTCTCTCCCCAGGGAGTAGCCTGACGGCCCAGGTCGACAAACTGGTCACGGGTCATGTTCAAATCAGCCCATACGTTGGGGAAGTACTTATCGATCAACCACAACGGGAACTGATCGTTGCCCGCCGGGACAGGCGTATGGGTGGTGAATACATTGGTGCGGCGTACTTCTTCGGCAGCCTCTTCGTATGTGGAACCGGCATGGACCAGTTCCAGCGTGCGTTCCAATGCCAGAAAAGCTGAATGACCCTCATTCATGTGCCAAACCGTCGGTTGGATACCCAGGCGGCGCAGTGCTCGCACTCCGCCCATGCCCAGCATAATCTCCTGCGAGATGCGAACATCCAGGTCATTGCTATAGAGCCGCGCGGTCAACTGCCGGTCTCCATCCGAATTGGCGGGTAAATTTGTATCCAGTAAATATAGGCTGATACGTCCCACCTGCACCAACCAGACCCGCGCGAAAACGCTGCGGCCCGGCAGCTCAATAGAAATGGTTACCGGCTGATCATCCTCGCCGTATAACGGGACAACAGGTGCATCTTCGAAAGCCAGGTAATGTGTACCGGTCTCCTGCCAGCCGTCTTCCGTAATGCGTTGGGTAAAATACCCCTGGTTGTAAATAAAACCGATCCCGCTCAAGGGTAAATCCAGATCACTGGCTTCCTTCAAGTGATCGCCGGATAAAATACCCAGACCGCCAGCGTAGACCGGCAAAGACTCATGCAGACCAAATTCAAAGGAGAAATAGGCAATTTCGCTGTCCGTCAGGCCGGGGTATTCGGTTTTGAACCAGGTGGATTGGTCTGACATATAGGCGTCAAATTGAGCAATCACCCGGTCATAAAGTTCCAGGTAATAGGCGTCATTGGCAACAGCGTTCAGCTGTGCGCGTTCCACTTTGCGCAGAAAGGCTACCGGATTGTGTCCAACCTGGTCCCAGACCCGTTTATTGATGGTGCGAAAAACATTCAAGCCTTCCGGATTCCAGGCCCACCACAGGTTATACGCCAGACTGGTCAGCCGGTTGATCCGGCGTGGCAGGCTAAAATTGTTTGGGAGGTCTTTCTTAATCAATGGCTCCATTGATGATCCTATCGTCAAAAAAATGCGACCTGCACACCCTCTGGAGCCTGGAATTTTTTCAGGCAGCGGCTGCAGGTCTGAAC
>DATMXL010000207.1:0-9509 GCA_035561555.1 Bellilinea sp. | reverse complement strand
AGATCCTGGTGACCATGAGCGACTTTTCCCCACCCTACGAGAATAACAGTTCCACCATGGAAGCGGCTCAGCCTTACAACCGTGAAGCGGAAGAGGCTGTGCTTGGCGCGGTTCTGGTCAACCCGGATGTTTATTACGATGTTTCGCAGATCCTGCACCCGGATGATTTTTATATTGTGCGCAACCGCTGGGTGTGGGAGGTCTTCGTTGAGCTGCACGAGCGCCGCGTACCCATTGACTACCTGACCGTTGAAAAAGAGCTGGAAACCAAAAGCCAGCTATTTGAAATTGGCGGCGCAGCTTACCTGACCGCGCTGATTACTCAAACGCCTACCTCGCTGCATGCTTCGGCGTACGCCAAAATGGTGGAAGAAACCTCGCTGCGAAGGCGCATGCTGGCTTCAGCCAACGACATGGCGCGCCTGGCTTTCGATCAACACCGCGATATTGATACACTGATCGGGGAAGCCGAAAAAGGCGTGTTTGGGCTGAGCGAGCGGCGGCTGCAGCACGATTTGCAGCCCATCAATGCGGTGCTGGGCACCTACCTGGACCGCGTGGACGAGCTTTCCAAACGCACCGATGAAATTTTTGGCGTGCCCACCGGGTTGATCGACCTGGACCGTCTGCTGGGCGGACTGCAAAAATCGGATTTTCTGATCGTCGCCGGACGCCCGGGTATGGGCAAGACGGGGTTTCTGCTCTCTGTGGCGAAAAATGCCGCCCAAAAGCACAAGAAGCACGTGGCGGTATTCTCGCTGGAAATGTCCGCCGAGCAGCTGGTGCAGCGCCTTATCGCCCAGGAAACGGGTATCGATACGCAGCGTTTGCGCACCGCCAAACTGAAAGACGAAGAATGGCCCATCTTCACCAACGCCATCGAGGTGCTTTCCGGCACACAAATCTGGCTGGACGATACCCCCGCCATTACCCCGCTGCAGCTGCGCACCAAATGCCGCCGCCTGCACCTGGAACATGAGCTGGACCTGGTGATCGTGGATTACCTGCAATTAATGTCCGGTGACACCCGCAACGACAACCGCGTGCAGGAAGTCTCGTATATTTCGCGCAACCTGAAGGTGCTGGCGCGCGAATTAAACGTGCCTGTGCTGGCAGCCGCGCAGCTTTCCCGTGCAGTCGAGCAGCGCTCCGATAAAATCCCGCAGCTCTCCGACTTGCGCGAATCGGGCAGCCTGGAACAGGACGCGGATATCGTCATGTTCATTCACCGCCCGGACGCGCTGGATCAGGACAACCCGCGCCAGGATGTGGCCAAATTGATCATCGCCAAACACCGTAACGGCCCCACCCACGGTGGCATTGAGCTGCTGTTCCGCAGCAACCTGGCACGCTTCGACAACGCCGCCACTGCCCGCCAGGGCGAAGGGCGGTAACCCTTCATGGCGCGCTTTGCCGGATTCCCTGGCGGTAAAAGCCGGCTGACCCGCCTGCCGGCAGCCTTTTTTACGGATTTGCTGCCAGAAATCGATCACCTGGGCGAGTTAAAAGTTACGCTGTACGCTTTCTGGTTTTTAGACCGGCTGGAAGGCGATCTGCGCTTCATCCGTCACAGCGACTTTGCCGGCGACGCCTGGCTGCTTGAAGGTCTGAGCAGTACCAATGGAGAAACCGCTAAAGCTCTGGCGGAAGCGCTGGAACAGGCGGTGCAGCGCGGCACGCTGCTGCGCGTGCAGCCAGGCGGCAGCGCGCTGGACCAGGCTTTGTATTTCCTCAACACACCGCGCGGCAAGGCTGCCGCCGCTGCCTTGGAAAAAGGCGAATGGTCACCGGAGGATGTGCCGCACCCCGAGCTTGTCCTCGAGATGGAGCGTCCCAACATCTACCGGCTGTACGAGCAGAATATCGGCCCGCTCACCCCGTTGATCGCCGACGCACTGCGGGAAGCCGAAGCTGCCTACCCCATGGAATGGATCAAAGAGGCTATCCGCGCCGCGGTTGAAGCCAATGTGCGCCGCTGGCGCTACGTCGATGCAATATTGCGCAATCGGATGGAAAGAGGACCCGATGGAACCACTCGAAGCGAAACTGAAAAAGATCGCCGGCGATATATCGAAGGAGAATTCAGTGACTTCATCGAACACTGAGCCAGCCGACCGCACACGACAATTTCTAGGCGACCCCAACTGTCCCATTTGCCACGGCGTCGGATTTGTGCGCCGTGACCTGCCTGTCAGCGACCCGGATTTTGGCAAGTTGACGATTTGCAGCTGCCGGCAGGGGCAGATTGCCCAGACGCAGCGGCAGCGCATTTTCCGCGGCAGCAATCTGGAAGCCTTTCAAAATATGACCTTCGAGACCTTCAAGGTGCAGGGCCGGCTTGGCCTGGGCGACCAGCAATTACGGTCATTGCAATTTGCCTTTAACCAGGCGCAGCAATTTGCCAACAGCCCGCAGGGCTGGCTTCTGCTGATGGGCGATTACGGCAGCGGCAAAACTCACCTGGCAGCCGCCATCGCCAACCAGGTCGTCGATATGGGTGGTCCAACCCTGTTTGTGACCGTGCCCGACCTGCTGGATTGGCTGCGATTCACCTTCGCGGGCAGCGATTCCACCCTGGAGCAGCGTCTGGAGGAGCTTCGCACCATCCGCCTGCTGGTGCTCGATGATTTGGGAACGCAAAATGCCACCCCATGGGCGGAAGAAAAGTTATACCAAATTATCAATCACCGCTACGTCAACAAGCTGCCCATGGTGATCACCACCAACCTGTCGCTGAGCGAGATCGACGGGCGAATTGCCTCTCGCCTGCAGGATCCCGACCTGGTGACTCTATTGGAAATCAATGCCCCGGATTACCGCTCACCCGTCTCGGACGAGGGACGCTCGGCAATCTCATCGCTTGGCCTGCTCAGTGATCGCAGCTTTGGTTCCTTCTCGATGCGCGAGTATGAAAAATTGCCGCCGGAAGAACAGCAAAGCCTGCAAAAAGCTTTTAGCGCCACCACAGTCTATGCCGAGGAGCCGCAGGGGTGGTTGGTGTTGATGGGCGGCTATGGCAGCGGCAAAACTCACCTGGCAGCCTCGATCGGCAATTACCGGCGCGCCATGGGCGAGGAACCCATCTTTGTGGTGGTGCCCGACCTGCTCGATCACCTGCGCGCCACTTTCAGCCCCACCAGTTCCACATCTTATGACCGGCGCTTCGAGGAAGTGCGTTCAGCGCCGCTGCTGATTCTGGACGACCTGGGGACACAATCCGCCACGCCCTGGGCGCGCGAGAAGCTCTACCAGCTGCTCAATTACCGCTACAATGCCAAGCTGCCGACCGTGATCACTACGGCGCAGCGCCTGGATGAGATCGACGCACGCATTCGCAGCCGCATGCAGGACAAGCGCCTGTGCACCATTTACGCAATCACCGCGCCACCATACCTGGCCGGGGCTTCTGCACCTGTACGCCGTAAAGCCAGCCCGCGCCGCAGCGGCGAGCGCTAAGCCTTCAATTCCCCCGCGAAGATTGTCACCGCCTGACCGAGCAGTTCCACCCGCTCACCGCGCGGTCGAACGCGTAAGAATCCGCCGCGGGCTGAAGCCTGGTAGGCAGTCATTTCGCTTTTACCCAGCTTATCGCCCCAATAGGTCGCCAGCGCGCAATGTGCGGTGCCGGTGACCGGGTCCTCGTTGACCCCGACGGCTGGTGCAAAGTAACGCGAAACAAAATCATAGGCCGGGTTGGTGGAACGGGCTGTGACGATCACCGAACGGGCCTCCACCTGCAGCAGTGCCGAGAAATCCGGAGTTACAGCGCGCACATCCTCTTCGCCAGCCACCTCGATCAGGTTGCTGTTGCGGTAACGGCCCACAAATTGGACCTGGCGTGCTCCGATGGCCTCCATTAACCCCGGCGGAGGTTCCGCTGACGCCACCTGGCGCGCCGGAAAATCCAGCCTGATCCATCCCTCGGCTTCACGGTAAGCGGTCAGTTTACCAGATAAGGTGTCAAAGACAGCCTGCTGGTCCACAGGGACGTACCCCTGCTGCCAGAGGATGTGCGCAGCTGCCAGGGTGGCATGCCCGCATAAAGAGACTTCGCGCAGCGGGGTGAACCAGCGCAGATTGTAGCCGTGATCCGCTAAAGGCAGCAAAAACGCGGTTTCAGACAGGTTCATCTCGCGTGCCACTGCCACCAGCCAATCATCGTCCTGGGGAGCGGCTAATACGCACACACCTGCTGGATTCCCGACAAAAGGTCGGTCGGTGAACGAATCCACCTGGAATAAAGGGGTGGTCATCTCGCCCCCCCTAACGAGCCAGAATCTTAGCCATATCGTACTGATCCATCGGCAGCGATTTACGCTGCGAAAAGATCGTGCTGAATGGCACTGCCTCAATGTTTCTTCCGTTGAGTCCAGTCATGACGCCGCTTTGACCATCAAGCAGGTACTCGACAGCTTTGGTGCCGAAACGCGAAGCCAGCAGCCGGTCGAAGGCTGAGGGTTTACCACCGCGCTGAATGTGACCCAGAATGGTGACGCGGGTGGAAAATCCCAGTTCCATCGAATTGATGACCTCAGCCAGCTCGCTGATAGGCGGTTTGGCACCTTCGGCAATCACCACGATGCAGTGGCTTTTCCCGCGCCGGTAGGCAGCTTCCATCACTTGGGCGACCATATCCACGTCTGTTTCCACTTCGGGCACCAATACCAACTCGGCGCCAGTCACGATGCCAGCCTGCATCGCCAGGAAGCCGGATTCGCGTCCCATGGTTTCCACGATAAAAGCGCGGTTGTGCGAGGAAGCGGTGTCGCGCAGCTTGTCGATGGCATCCACGATGGTATTGAGGGCTGTGTCAACGCCAATACACATATCGGTGCCGAAAATGTCATTGTCAATGCTGGCTGGCACCCCCACTACCGGAATGCCCCGTTCGACCAGTTTTTGCGCTCCATGCAAGCTGCCGTCACCGCCAATGATCACCAACCCGTCGATTTCTCCGTCATGGATGGAGCGGACAGCTTCCATTTGATATTTTGGTTCCATGAATTCGTCGCAGCGAGCCGTTTGCAGGATCGTGCCGCCGCGCTGCAGGATACCGCCAACGTCGCGGGCACCCATGGCGCGGAATCGGCCGTTGATCAGGCCGTCGAAACCATCTTCGATGCCTACGACCTTCAACCCGCGCGCCAGGCTGGTGCGCACCACCGCGCGAATGCACGGATTCATCCCCGGCGCATCTCCGCCCGAAGTCAACAAGCCAATCGTCTTGATGGAACGGCTCTCAGTCATCGGAAAATATACTCAACTTTGCTATAAGAGTTTAATGGTTTCGACCAGCACGCTGCCCTCACCCACCATGGCGGTCAACGTCCGCAGCAGCTCTGTGCTGATGCCGGTGGTCTCGTTGGGGAATTCCATCAGATAGCGGCTGCCGCCTTCGAAAACCATCAGCGCGAATTTATCCCGTCCCGGTGCGGAACGCAATACGCCATGTACTCTCTTCAGGCGCAGCACATCCCGCAGTCTGTCGCCAGTGGAGCGCAGTATCACCTTTACCATGCGGATCTCCCCCGGAGTTTCCTCGCCGGGTTGCTGGGGCGGAATCAGATAACTGATCGGCGGGAACTGCACCAGGGATGAGTTGACTTTAAAGGCCGGGCTGTTAACTGGCTGGGGCAGCGGGTCTGCTTTGACTGGTGTCCGTGCCGCAGGCGCCGGTTCATCGGCATTGGCTTCCGGCGGCGGGGTGCGTCCGCTTTGCGGCGGACGCGCGGTTTGACCAGCTTCAGGATCGGGGCCGGCAGCGCCCAAGAGATGCCAATCAGCGGGATCTTCAGGTGGGGGCGGTATGTCATCCCATTCACTTGATTTTGCGGGCTTCGACACCGGATTCGTGGCGGCTGGCACCGCCGGGCTTATCCGGGCGTTGATCTGCGGCGTCAGCGCGTGATCATCCATCATCAAAGCAAAATCGTCTCCCGGCGGCAGGTCTTCCTCGTCCGGCAAATAGCTCAGGTAAGGATCGACTTCCCGGCCGGAAGATTGACCTTCTTCTTCGATAAAGACTTCTGACAGGCGATCGACCAGCACTTTGGGATCACCGGATTCGTTATCCAGCGTACCTTCGGCTTGCAGCACCCGATCCATCACCACCAGACCGGCAAATTGTGCCCAGGTTCGCGGGAAAATCACCAATTCAACCGCCCCTTGTACATCCTCCAGGGAGACAAAGCCCATCATGTCACCCTTTTTCGTCTGATGGCTGCGGAAGCGGGTCACCAGACCGGCGACGACCACTTTTTCCTTGTGCGGCAGATCGGCCAGCGCGCTTGAGAAGTGCGTCACACGGCGCTGCAGGGTCGGCAGGTAAGGCGTGAGCGGGTGATCCGATACATACAGACCAATCAGCTCGCGTTCCCATTCCAACTGTTCGCGCCGGTCGAGCGAGGGGGTGATGGGCAGCCGAATTTCCTCTTCCACGCCAACGATGGTGCCAAAGAAACTGAGCTGACCGGCATACAGTGCGCGGAAATGGCTGGCGCTGACCGAAATTAACTGGTCCAGGCCTTCCAACAAGGCTTTGCGCGGTCCAAAACGATCCAGGGCGCCCACCCGTACCAGACATTCCAATGAGCGCTTGCCGATCTTTTGTAAATCCGCGCGGAACGCCAGATCTTTCAGATCAGTAAAGAGACCGTGGCTGCGCGCTTCCAGAATGATGTCCACCGGTCCCTGTCCAACGTTTTTGACGGCACCTAACCCAAAACGAATAGCGGGGGGCTGTCCGTCGCGGTCTTCGATCGAGAAATCATACTGACTGGTGTTGACATCTGGCGGCAAAACCTCGATGCCCATACTGCGGCTGTCCGCCACGTAGAGCGCCACCTTTTCGATTTCGTTTTTCGAAGCCGAAAGCAGTGCGGTCATATACTCGACCGAGTAATGCGCCTTGAGGTAGGCCGTCTGCACCGCGATTACCCCGTAATCCGCGGCATGAGACTTGTTAAAGCCGTAATTGGCAAACTCTTCCCAGTCCTCAAAAATTTTCCCGGCAATATCCGGTGAAATGCCGTTTTTGCCGGCACCCGCGACGAATTTTTTACGCTGCTTTTCCAGTTTGTCTTTTTGCTTTTTGGAAATGACCTTGCGCAGTTCGTCGGCTTCCGGCAGGGTGTAACCGCCCAGTTCCACCGCCGCGCTCATCAGCTGTTCCTGATAAATGGCAATCCCAAAAGTTTCCCGGAATATGGGTTCCATCTCCGGCGTGCGATAGCTGACCGCTTCCTCGCCGTGCATGCGTTTAATGTACTGCGGAATAAAGGCCAGCGGCCCCGGTCGGTAAAGTGCCACCATGGCGATCACATTGGCCAGGTTATTGGGCTTCATTTGCATGATATAACGCGTCATGCCGGTGCCTTCCAATTGGAAGACCCCCGCGGTATGCCCTGACCCGAGGAATTCAAATGTTGCCGGATCATCCACTGGGATGTTGTTGAGATTGAGCTGCACGCCGTGGCGCGCCTCAATCAAATCACAGGCGCGCTGCATGACCGTCAGGGTTGCCAGACCCAGGAAGTCCACCTTAAGCAGGCCGAGTGAATCTACAATCGCCATTTCAAACTGGGTGACGGTCTTGATGGGCGAATCTTCCGAACCGCTGGTGGGACGGTGCAGCGGGATATATTCGGATATCGGCTTATCGGTGATGATCACTCCGGCAGCATGCGTTCCGGCGCTGCGGACCGCGCCTTCCATATGGGCGGCGGTGTCGATCAACTCTTTCAAGTACGGAGTCGAGTTGTACAGATTTTTTAATTCCGGGGTGGCCTCCACCGCTTCGGGTATGCTCATGGGCTTGCTGGGAATGTTCGGCACCAGTTTGGTGACGCGGTCCACCTCGTTGAGGGGGATGTCCATTACCCGGCCCACATCGCGGATGGCGCCGCGCGCGCCCAGTGTGCCAAAGGTGATAATCTGAGCCACGCGGTCATTGCCGTATTTCTGAGCTGTATATTCCAGCATGGTAGCGCGTTTATCATCCTGGAAATCCAGATCGATATCCGGCATCGAGATACGCGAAGGATTGAGGAAACGTTCAAAAATCAATCCATGGGCCAGAGGTTCCACGAAGGTGATTTCAAGGATGTATGCGACCATCGAGCCGTTGCCGGACCCGCGCACGTTGTACCAGATGCCATTGGAGCGCGCATAGCAGCACAGGTCCCAGACAATCAGGAAATAGGCATCGAAGCCCATCTCATGGATGACTTTGAGCTCATATTCCAAACGCTTGCGAATTTCCGGATCGGTGGCGTGGTCGCCATATCGCTGCACCAGACCGTGTTCGCATAGCGCACGCAGATAGGTCTGGGTGGTGTGACCTTCCGGCACTTCAAACAGCGGCAGGTGATAGCCCTTGCTGGAAAGGTCAACATTGGCGCGTTCAGCGATCATGAGCGTGTTGGAGAGCGCTTCCGGCACCTCGGCGAACATGCGTGCCATCTCGTCCGGCGTGCGCAGGTAATAGGTATCGTCCGACATGCGGAAGCGGTTCGGCTCGCTGATTAATGATCCGGTTTGAATCGCCAGCAGGATATCCTGATAGCGCCAGTCCTCCGGGTTAACGTAATGCACGTCGTTGGTCGCCACGTAGCGCGCCTGGTAGCGCGGTCCAAGACTCAACAAGGCTTTATTGATGGTCTGCAGGTCGGCAATATTGTGCTGTTGGAGTTCCAGGAAGAAGTTGTCCGGTCCGAAAACGTCGTAATACCAATCCAGCTTGGCGCGTGCGGCATCCGGACCTTTATCCATGATGGTGCGCGGTATTTCAGCCGCCATGCAGCCTGATGTGGCAATCAACCCCTCGGAGTGGGCTGCCAGAAAGTCATGGTCGATGCGCGGAAAATAGTAAAAACCCTCCAGCTGAGCGGCGCTGGCAATTTTGAGTAAATTCTGATAGCCGGTGGCATTTTCAGCCAGCAGCAGCAAATGTGACGAGGTTTTATCTAATTTGGAATCGCGCTCGGTCATGCCGCGCGCCGCCATGTAGGCTTCCAACCCGATGATCGGCTTGACCCCGGCGGCAGTGGCGGCATTGAAAAACTCGATGACGCCGAACATGGTGCCGTGATCGGTGATTGCCACCGCCGGCATATTCATATCCTTTACCTTCTGGACCAGCTTCTTAATGTTGGAGAAGCCGTCCAGCAGCGAGTATTGGGTGTGAACATGCAGGTGGGCAAAGGTCATAAAGGTTTCAACGTTAAATAGATACCTGGCAGGGCAATTACCAGGTTGCGATGATTATAGCATGTCCATACCAGCGCAGACCGCACCAAGCTTCTTAAAGTTTTGGATTTGTTAAGGTTTAGCACTTGTTATTGCGTTCCTCAATGTTTGGGACACGCGATTAAAAAAACTCCGAGGTCATTTCGACCTCGGAGCTGATAAGTTCGTTCGCTCTAGTACCAGATGCGGTACCAGGATTTGGCGGCAGCTTCCTCGCCATTGGCGGTGACCTTTACCTCAAGCTCCACGATCTGTGTCGGTGA
>DATMXL010000206.1:0-3684 GCA_035561555.1 Bellilinea sp. | reverse complement strand
TATGGCTCCCTTCTCCAACCCAGGCTACTAAACCCGTAAATATCTACCATACCCTCAGAAAGGAGACGGATCCTTCGGTAACATTTTCATTTGAGCCAATGATTACCCCTCGGTAACATTATCTTTTGACTTGACGGGGGCCGGGTGGATATTTCGTCCTGCAATAAGGGGCTGGTCATACGGGCCAACTTTTCCACCCGATTCACTGTAAAACGGAGTAGAATCACGCGGGATGGATGAGAAGTCGCTGGTTACGCTGGAATACCCTAAGGTGCTGGAGCGCCTGGCTGCTTTCGCCGATTTTTCGGCGTCAGCAGAGTTGGCGCGCCGGATACGTCCCACCTCTGACCTGGCGGAGGCGTTGGAACGTCAGGCGATTACATCCGAAGCTGCCAGGCTGCTGTCGGTCAAGGCGGAAGCCGGTATCGGCGGCGCGTTGGACATACGCCCACTGATCGAGCGCGCCAAGCGCAGCGCTGTGCTCACGCCCGGCGAATTGCTGGAAATTAAAGGCACCTTGATCGCTTCCCGCGACCTGGCGCGCACTTTTGAGCACAAACAAACCGAGTACCCGCACCTGGCTGTGATTGCTGCACCGCTGCCGCCGCCGCCTGGATTGATCGAGGTCATTTCGCGCACCATCTCCGATCGGGGCGAGATTATGGATTCGGCCTCCGCGAAACTGGCTGCCATCCGCGCCGAGATCAAAATTGCGCACGAGCGCTTGATGAGCAAGCTGACGCGCATGATCAACGATCCCAAAAATCAACCGCACCTGCAGGAAGCCATTATCACCCAGCGCAACGGGCGCTATGTGGTGCCGGTGCGCGCCGAGTCACGCGGACGGATTCGTTCGATTGTGCACGATCAATCGGCTTCCGGCGCCACTCTGTTCGTCGAGCCGCTGGTGGTGGTGGAGTTGAACAACCAGTACCACGAGGCGCAACTGGCCGAACGCGACGAGGAACGCCGCATTTTGACCGATTCGACCGACCAGGTGGGCGCCTTTGCCGAAGAAATCAAGGAGTTGGTCGCGGCGCTGGCGCGCATGGATCTGGCACTGATGGGTGCCAAGTATGCCGAGATGCTGCACGCCGTTGAACCAGTTTTGATCGAGTTCCGCAAAACCGGACGCGAAAAACACCCCGGCAGCACTATTTTGCTGTATCACGCGCGTCACCCGCTGCTTGATCCAGCCACCGTGGTGCCGATCGACGTCAATTTGGACGAGAAAACCTACTCGCTGGTCATCACCGGGCCGAATACCGGCGGCAAGACTGTCTCCCTCAAGACAGTTGGACTGCTGGTGCTGATGGCACAGTCCGGGCTGCACATTCCGGCACAATCCGGCTCGACGCTGAGCATTTTCCAGAAGGTTTATGCCGACATCGGCGACGAACAGTCCATCGAGCAGTCACTTTCGACCTTTTCCGGACATATCACCAATATGGTGCGCATTCTCAACCGCGCCGATGCACACAGCCTGGTGTTGTTTGACGAACTGGGCGCCGGCACCGACCCGCAGGAAGGGTCGGCTTTGGCGCGCGCGTTATTGGCACACCTGGTCGAGAAACGCATCACCAACCTGGTTGCGACCCATTACCCGGAACTGAAAGCCTTCGCACATGCCACCCCGGGGGTGGTCAACGCCAGTATGGAATTTGATCTGAAAACCCTGCGGCCGACCTACAACCTGATCATCGGCCTGCCAGGACGCTCCAATGCACTGGCGATTGCCGAAAAATTGGGTCTTTCGAAGGAAATTGTGCAGTCGGCACGCGGGCTGCTCGACCCGCTGGATCTGCAAGCGGACGATTTGCTGAACGAAATTCACAATCAACGCACCATCGCGCGTAAAGCGCGCGGTGCTGCCGACCGCGCCAAGTTCGAGGCTGACCAGATGCGCAGCGAATTGGCGCGCCGACTGGAGAAGATCGAGGACGAACGCCAGGCTATCCTGGAGAAGGCACGCAGTCAGCAGGAAAAAGAGGTCGAGGGGTTAACCACTGAACTCGAGTCGCTGCGTAAGGCGCTGGCACGGGCTCACCAGCCGCTGGATGCGCTTAAAGCGGTGCAGGAGCGGGTGGAGGATTTGCGCGCCGATGTCGAGCAACCGGTGGTACGCCGCGTGGTTAACAGCGCTCCGCCGCGCACCCTGAAACTGGGCGATAAGGTGCGGCTGCGCACGTTGAATATGGAAGGTGTGGTATCGGCGCTGGGCGAGGAAGACCTGGAGGTGGTGCTTGGCAACCTGAGGGTGCGGGCACGCTTGAGCGACGTGGTGCGCGCCGGACAGGTCGAGCCGGTAGCGGAGGGTCAACCCGCAGGTGCGCGGCGTGAAGCCGTGCCTGCCCGCGACCCGTCACCCGCACCGTTTGCACCCTCACCGGGAGTAGAGTTGGACCTGCGCGGTCAACGCGCCGAGGATGCACTGGAAGCTCTGGAGCGCTACCTCGAATCGGCTTATCTATCGGGAATGCCGTATGTGCGTGTGATTCACGGCAAAGGCACCGGTCGTCTGCGTTTGGTGATTCGCGAGGAATTGGCAAAATCGGAATTTGTAACCAGCTATGAATCCGGCAAGGATAACGAAGGCGGCGACGGCGTCACCGTGGCGCAAATCGCGAAAGAATAATATTCTGTCATTGCGAGGAGCGCAGCGACGTGGCAATCTGTCCTTTCCAGACTGGGACTTCGCAAATAGATAGAGCAAGGGCGCCATCCAGTGCAGATTGCTTCGGTCGCAGCGGGAAAAGAATCCGCAGCTCTCTCGCAATGACACCCAACTGGCGAGAAGTGAGGTAACGTGGCAATCTACCCCTGCTGTATGGGAATGAAAGAACCTCTCCCGCCCAATTACGCTGCTATTTTAATGCTTCAGTGCGCTGTTGCGCGTTGGCCAGCGTTTCGCGCGCGGAGTTTAGATTAGCCTCGGTCACGGTACCCAGCATTTGCGCAAGTTCGACGCGGCGCGGCTCGCCGGTGAGCACCGTCACCTGCGTGGTGGTGCGTCCGCCATCCACCTCTTTGCGCACACTGTAATGCTGGTCGCCAAAGGCCGCCAGCTGCGGCAGATGCGTGACACACAACACCTGGTGATTGCGTCCCAGCTGCCATAATTTCTCGCCCACCACCGCTCCTACGCGTCCGCCAATGCCTTGGTCAATCTCGTCGAACACCAGCGTGGGGATCGAATCAGCCTGGGTCAGCACCCGTTTGAGCGCCAGCATTAAGCGCGAAGTTTCGCCGCCCGAGGCGATCTTGACCAGCGGCTTGAGTCCCTCACCGGGGTTGGGCGCGATTAAAAACTCGATTTTATCGATGCCGCTCTCGTCAAAAGCGACCACGGAACTGTCCTTTAATACCAGACCGTCACTTGTGGCTGCCCGCTGTATATCTACAGCAAACTGCGCGCCGGCCATGCTCAAATCGTCCAGTTCAAGTTCCACCGCCGCTGAAAGTGTGCCAGCAGCCTGCTGCCGTTGAGAAGACAGGGTCTCGGCTTGCCCGGCCAGTACCTGACGCAGTTCCACTTCCTGCTGCTCCAGTTCGGCGATGCGTTCGGTGGCGTGAGCAATATTGTCCAGGTCGCTGCGGGCTTTGACGGCAAATTCCAGCACAGCTTCGATCGTGCCGCCATATTTGCGCTTGAGCCGGTTGATCAGGTCCAGCCGTTCCTCCACC
>DATMXL010000205.1:0-51919 GCA_035561555.1 Bellilinea sp. | reverse complement strand
GGGGGCGGGAACGATGTGTTTTTTCATAAAATTCATATTTTTAACCCGTGAAAAGATCAATAGTTACGATTTTTAGCCGTGAAGGGGCTGTGTTCGCGTTCAATAGCAAGTTTTATCGCATCCCTTGACCGTCTGATTAATCCCGACTAAAATTTGGCCTGGTTACGCCCCGGACAAGGGGTGTCCATTTCTTGTGCATTAAGGTGATGTGTGTTTGAATCGCTGACCTCACGATTAGAGCAAGTTTTTCAGCAGCTGCGCCGGCGAGGTAAACTCTCGGAGCAGGATGTTGACTTAGCCATGCGCGAAGTGCGTTTGGCACTGCTCGAAGCGGACGTGCATTACAGTGTCGTAAAAGATTTCGTAGGCCGGGTGCGGGAACGCTCCATCGGTCATGAGGTATCGCGAGCACTTAACCCGGCTCAACAAGTCATCAAGATCGTCCATGAGGAATTGATCGCTACCCTGGGCGAGCCATCCAGGTTAAACCTGAGCGGCGCCAAACCGCGGGTTATCCTGATGATCGGATTACAGGGCTCGGGTAAAACCACTGCCGCATCGAAAATTGCGTCTCAACTGCGCTCGCAGGGAGAACGAGTTGAGATGGTCGCAGGCGATCCATACCGTCCTGCAGCCATTAAGCAGCTGCAAACTCTGGGGGAGCGCATCGGGGTGCCAGTATTTACCGAAAACGGCGTCAAACCTCCGGAATTAGCCGCCAAAGCCTTTGACCTGGCGCAAAAAGGTGGCGTCACGGTCTTAATCATCGACACAGCTGGCCGGTCACAGTTAGACGATGCCTTGATGGAGGAGCTGCGCTCCATCACCCGCAAGGTGCCAGCCAATGAGATCCTGCTGGTGGTTGACTCGATGATTGGTCAGGAAGCATTGCATATTGCCGAAGGATTTCGCGACTCCGTTTCCCTGACAGGCCTGGTATTAACCAAAATGGACGGCGATTCACGCGGTGGAGCAGCCATTTCCATTCGCAGCGTTACCGGTGTGCCGATCAAGTTCCTCGGGACCGGGGAAGGCATCGACGCGATCGAAGCCTACGATCCCGGCCGGCTCGCCTCACGTATCCTCGGTATGGGTGATATGCTCGGCTTGATCGAAAAGGCCGAATCGGCTATGGACGAAAAAGAAGCCCGCGTCCAGGCTGAAAAAATGATGTCCGGGCAGTTCACTCTGGAAGATTTTGCCAGCCAGCTCAAGCAACTGCGCAAGATGGGTCCATTTGCCAAAGTTCTCGAGATGCTGCCAGGCGGTATGGGGCAGATGGCGCGCAATATTTCCCCTGACGAGGCAGAAAAGTCTTTGAGCGTCACAGAAGCCATATTGTCCTCAATGACTATGAAAGAACGCCGTAATCCTGATATACTGAATGCCAGCCGCCGCAGACGCATCGCACGCGGCTCAGGTACTGAAGTTCAGGATGTCAACCGGGTACTCAAGCAGTTTCGCGATGCCCAGCGGATGTTTAAAACTATTCAGAAAACGGGCGGGCGTGGAATGCCACGCCTGTTTGGGTGATCCAGTTAGTGGAAGGTTGGCGCCCCTTCAGCGCCCCTCAAAACAACTTTCCACCGATACGGCAACCCTATGGTAAGATTCCTACAGTTCACATTAGCAACAGGAGATAGGTCTTAAAATGGTTCGAATTCGTTTACGCCGCGTTGGATTAAAAGGTCAACCCAGCTACCGCATTATTGCGGCTGATAAAGAAAGCCCCCGCGACGGGCGCTTCCTCGAGGTTCTGGGTTCTTACAACCCGCGCACAGAACCTTTCACCTTCCAGGTGAATGAAGAACGTGTATATCACTGGCTGAACAACGGCGCACAGCCGTCAGAGTCAGTCGGCATGCTGTTCCGAAGCGTTGGTCTGGACAAACGCTACGAGCGTGTCAAGGGCGGGGAAGCTGCTGAAGCTGTCCTTAAAGAAGCCGAAGCTTACTACGCCACCCGTACGGTCAACACCAAGACGAACTAAGTCCTATGTAAACCTGAATTATTCAGGCCGTTCGAAAGATTGGCCAGGTTGAAAGGAGCCATCGTGAAGGAGTTGATCGAATATATCGCGCGTTCGTTGGTGGATGACCCGATTCAGGTGAACGTTCTGGAGGAACGCCTGGGCGGAAAAATTCGCCTTGAACTGTCGGTAGCCAAAGAAGATATGGGTCGTGTGATTGGCAAGAGCGGCCGGGTAGCCAACGCCATGCGCATTTTGTTGCGTGTAGCCGCAGCCCGTGAAGGCAAGCAAGCCAACCTGGATGTTCTAGAGCCCCGCTAGACATGGGTTTATCAGAGTCAATGGACCCGAAAGAGAATCAAACAGGCTCGCCGCCCCCGGGCGAGCCTGTCTTTTTGGTGATCGGATTGCTGCGTCGCTCGCATGGACTGCAGGGCGATGTCATCATGGACGTATATACCGATTTCCCGGAACGATTGGTGCCGGGAAAAACGGTGTTGATCGGTGAAAACCACCGACCCCTGGTGATTCGCAACATCCGTCCGATGAATAAAGAGATGATCATCGGGTTTGAGGGGTATGCAGATCCCGAATCAACGGCTGATTTACGCAACCAAATTGTATATTTATCTTCGGCAGAACTTCCTGTCTTGCCGGAGGGGGAATATTACCATCACCAACTGATTGGGTTGCATGTAGTCAATAAAGACGGGGAAGAAATCGGGATTTTGGATGATATTCTCGAAACCAAGGCTAATGACGTGTATATCGTCAAAGGACCGAATGGCGAGGAGCATCTGATTCCGGCTGTGGATGAATTTATCCTGGAGATCAATTTAGCGCAGCAATTGATTAAGGTTACATTGCCCACTTGGGGATAGAAGGACCTGCCAGGATGGATCCTAAGGCCTACTGGATTGGATTTAACTTTGTCAAAGGCATTGGGGCGGTACGTCTGCGCACCTTGTTGGAAGCCTTTGACGGTGATTTGAAAGCTGCCTGGGAAGCCCCTTTCAGTCGATATCAGTCGCTAGGTTTGAACGGGCGAATTATCGAAAACCTGCTGCGGGTGCGCAGCCAGATTAATCTTGAGCAAATCTGGGAGCGCATGTCCGATAACGGGATTAAAGCACTCACCTGGGACGACGAAGAATACCCGCGGATGCTGCGCGAGATCGATCAACCGCCGCCAGTGCTTTACCAAAAAGGCGAAGTGGTACCCGGGGATGAGACCGCGGTAGCAATCGTCGGCACGCGGCGGGTCACCGCTTACGGTCGGGCAGTTACAGAGGAACTGGCAACGTTCTCAGCACGTAACCGTATCACCGTCGTGAGCGGTCTGGCGCGCGGCGTAGACGCCATAGCTCACCGGTCAGCGTTACGGGCTGGCGGACGCACACTGGCAGTGCTTGGAAGCGGGATCGATCGAATTTATCCGCCGGAAAACCAGCACCTGGCAGAAGATATCATAGAATCCGGTGCACTGTTGAGCGACTACCCGCCCGGGACTGCGCCAGAGAGCACCAATTTTCCGCCGCGTAACCGTATCATTTCAGGGCTGTCCCTGGCAGTAGTGGTGATCGAGGCGGGTGAGACCAGCGGAGCGTTAATCACTGCTTCATTTGCCGCCGACCAAAACCGGGATGTGCTGGCAGTGCCGGGAAACATCACCGCACCCAACAGCAAGGGTACCAATATGTTGATTCAAAATGGCGCGCGTCCTTACCTCAAACCAGAGGATTTACTGGAAGTACTTAATTTGGAGCAGGTCAACACCCGTAAAATGGCGCGGAAAGCACTACCGGCGGGTGTAACCGAGGAGCAGATCATCAAAGTGATCGCTGAGGGTACGATGTCGGTGGATGAAATAAGCATTTTAACCGGGTTGCCCATCGCGGTTGTTTCGGCGACCCTGGCGATGATGGAACTTAAAGGTTTGGTGCGGAATGCCGGTAGTATGACTTACGGCGTTATCCGTGAAGAAGCCGCAGAATATTACACAGGGGACTATGAACACTAATTATTATGCCGTAATTATGGCGGGCGGCGGAGGCACACGCTTGTGGCCGCTATCACGGGCTAACCGACCCAAGCAGATGCTTCGGCTTGGAACACAGCGCTCGTTGTTCCAATTAGCCTGCGACCGTCTGGTTGGCTTGTTTCCACCGGAGCGAATTTTGGTGGTAACGGTGGCAGAGCAGGCTGTTGAGTTACAGAAGCAGGTGCCGGAAATTCCGGTGAATAATTACCTGTTGGAACCCATGCCCCGCGGAACAGCATCGGTGGTGGGGTTGGCAGCCACAGTTTTGCATAAACGCGATCCACAGGCTGTGATGGCTGTTCTGACAGCCGATCATTTTATTGAGAATGTAGCCTATTTCCAAAAGTTGCTGCAGATTGCGTGGCAGGTTGCCCAGGATCACAAGCTCGTTACGCTGGGAATTACCCCGACGGCGCCGACCACAGGTTACGGTTATATACAACGCGGCGTCATCCAGCAGATGGTGGATGGACAGGCGGTTTACTCGGTCATCAAGTTCAAAGAAAAACCGACCGTTGCAGCTGCTCAAAAAATGCTGGCAGATGAAGATCATGACTGGAATTCCGGTATGTTCATCTGGCAAGTGGCTGATATTTTAGAAGAATTCGAAAGCCACATGCCTGACCTAGCGGGCACTCTCCGCGAAATCAACCTGGCCTGGGGCAGCGCCGAGCAAAACCAGGTACTTGATGCCCTGTGGCCAAAAATAAAACCGCAAACGATCGATTATGGTATTATGGAGCGCTCGAACCGTGTGGCTGTACTGCCAGCAGCGGGGCTAGGCTGGAACGATGTGGGCAGCTGGGATTCTTTGTTTGAGGTTTTACCCCTTGACAGCAGTGGTAATATTCTGCTCAATGATCCGTCGATCAGCATCGACACGCAAAAAACCCTGGTCCTTTCAGACAGCAGCGAGCGGCTGATTGCCACCATCGGTGTTGAAGATCTGGTCATTATTGATACCAAGGATGTGCTGCTGGTTTGCCGCCGCGAGGATGCCCAAAAGGTTCGCGACGCCGTCCAACAATTGAAAGAAACCGGCAAAACCCGTTATCTGTAAGGCAGGAAAATTTGGAAGCTTATTGTGTAAAGTGCAAGATAAAAAGAGAGATTACCAATCCAATCGCGGATTTTAATGCTGCCGGCGCACCCGTCACCCACGGTGTATGCCCGGTATGCGGGACTAAAATGTACCGAATGGGGCGGACTGACGCTCATAAACAGCTGACTCCCCCAGAAAAAGTCATACGTGAAGTAAAACGCGATGGCAAGCTGGTGATTGTTGAATCTCCGGCAAAAGCCCGCACGGTTGGCCGGTTCCTAGGCAAAGGCTATACCGTCAAAGCGTCGGTTGGGCATGTGCGGGACCTGCTGCGATCCGAGTTATCGGTTGATGTTGAAAATAACTTCCTGCCGAAGTATCGCGTTCCCAATGAAAAAAGACCTGTCGTCAAAGAATTGAAAGGACTGGCAAAAACCGCCTCGGAAATCTTCCTGGCGACCGACCCGGACCGGGAGGGTGAAGCGATTGCCTGGCATTTGCTCGAAGCCGCGGAAATCGACCCGACATTGACCAAGCGGGTGGTGTTCCATGAGATTACCCAACAGGCGATCGAGGAGGCTTTTTCGCATCCACGTTCAATCAATATGGATCTGGTTAATGCGCAACAGGGCCGGCGGGTACTCGACCGGCTGGTTGGCTATAGTTTAAGTCCACTGTTATGGGAAAAAGTGCGCAGCCGGTTGTCTGCCGGGCGGGTGCAGTCAGTAGCCCTGAGATTGATCGTCGAACGCGAGCGGGTGATCGAAGATTTTGTGCCGGTTGAATTTTGGACGATTGGAGCAGAATTCAAGCCTGACCATGTTCGCCAAACCTTCATAGCCAGGCTGGTCAAAATCAACGACCAGGACCCGGAGCTGGTACAAAAAGCTGACGCTGAGCGTCTTTTACCCGACCTGGAAAAAGCAGCGTATAAGATCTTGCGGATCAAACGCAGCGAGCGTAAGCGCAAGCCGTCGGCGCCCTTTATCACCTCCTCGCTGCAGCAGGAAGCCTCACGGCGTTTGGGATTCACCACGCGCAAGACGATGGCGGTTGCCCAACAGTTGTACGAGGGGTTGGACGTGGGTAATGGCGGCGCGACGGGTCTGATCACGTATATGCGTACCGATTCGACCAATGTTTCGCCGATCGCGCAAAAAGAAACCCGCGAGTTTATCCAAAACACCTATGGCGCCGATTTTGTACCGCCAACTCCGCCGCAATACCGTACGCGTGCGGTTGGCGCACAGGAAGCTCATGAAGCCATCCGCCCAACTTCGGTCATGCGTCTGCCGGACAAGGTAAAACCATTCCTGAGCAATGAGCAGTTCAAGCTATATCAGGTGATCTGGCAGCGCTTCGTTGCCTCGCAGATGGAATCAGCGATATTGGATACCATCACGGTGGAAGTCGGCGGTGAAGGACAGAATAATTATTTGTTCCGGGCCTCCGGCTCCACAGTCCGGTTTCCCGGATTCCTGGTGGTCTTCGAAGACGCGCGGGATGAAGACATCAAAGCGGATGACGAAGAAAATGTACGGATCCCGGCCGGGTTGGAAGAGAATCAAAAGCAGCATCTAGTGCGCTTGATCCCGGAACAACATTTCACCCAACCACCACCACGCTTCACGGAAGCCAGTTTGATCGCAGCACTGGAGGAGAATGGCATCGGGCGTCCGAGCACGTATGCGCCGATCCTTTCCACCATTCAGGAACGCGGCTATGTGGTGCGCGAGAGCAAGCGTCTATCCCCAACGGACACCGGATTCACGGTCAATGATCTGCTGGTGCGCCACTTCGAAGACATCGTCAACGTGAATTTCACGGCTCAGATGGAATCTGAGCTGGATGAAGTTGCGTCCGGTACCCGGGAGTGGACGGCAGTGGTGAGCGAGTTCTACGAAAGCTTCGAACCTGAGCTAAAAAGGGCCCAAATCGAAATCCCGGTTAGCAAACCGGAATTGGAGAAGGTTGGGCGGATTTGCCCGGTGTGCGGAAATGAACTGGTGTATCGTTTTGGACGCTTTGGCAAGTTCATCAGTTGCAGCACTTTTCCGACCTGCCGGCACACGGAGCCATTCCTGCAAAAAATCGGGGTTACCTGCCCGGAAGATGGCGGTGACCTGGTCGAACGGAAAACACGTAAAGGTCGGGTATTCTACGGCTGTGCCAACTACCCAACCTGCGGATTTACTTCCTGGAAAAAGCCGATTGCCAAGCCTTGTCCAACCTGCGGCGGCACCCTGGTTATTCACAACAAGCGCGAGGCGCAGTGTCTGAAGTGCGAATCCACATTTTTACTCGAACAAATTCTCGAATCCTCGCCTGAATCGGCATAAATCTTGCATCAATTCAGACATCTGACCTGTGCAGCCGTTGCCTTTATCTAAAATTTGTTCTACAATACGTATAGATTAATCGGTCAACCTGGCGGGACAGTCATAAACCTGTAGGAGCAGAGACATGGATAAGATCCGAGAGCAACTGCGCAATCCAATGATTACTGCAGCCGTTGGCCTGGTCATTGGGCTGATCATAGGCTTGCCATTATTAGGGTGGTCGGTATGGCCTGTAAAATGGGTCGATGCTGAGCCTCGATTCCTGCGCGACGATGTCAAACAAGAATATTTATGCATGATGATCGATTCCTATCTGGTGCGGCAGGATGCGGTTACGGCAGTGTCCCGCTTCAATTCACTGGGGGAGGACGCGGCTGCCCAGCTGGACGCTTTCAAGCCGGGTACCTGCAATCTGAATGAGGCCGAGATCAACGCATTCCGGGCGGTCGTTTTAGGACCAACCGTTCCTGCACCGGTCACTACAGTGACGCCAGAGGAGACTGCCACGCCTGCTGCAAGCAGAAATATTGGTCTGGTGGTTGGGTTGTGTTTGGTGACATTACTAGTAGGCGCTGCACTGGTTTACCTGCTAGTTTTCCGCAAACGGGGCGCGGCTTCAGGTCCAAGTCCGATGGGTGAGGCCAAGGAATATACCCGGCAAGCTTCGCGCACTGATTATGCGGCACAAGGTCAGGAACCCCCGATTGCGCAATTTATGACCACCTATATGCTGGGTGACGATCTGTATGATGACTCCTTCAGCATCGATTCTCCGACTGGTGAATTCCTGGGCGAGTGCGGGGTTGGCATTTCGGACACAATCGGCGTTGGCGATCCGAAAAAGGTCACCGCTTTCGAGGTCTGGCTTTTCGATAAAAATGATATTCAAACCATTACAAAAGTTGTGATGAGCCCACATGCGATGACCGACAACGCCATCCGTGCGCGGCTTGAGTCCAAGGGCGAACCCATCGAAGTTGCACCGGATAAGCATGTACTGCTCGAGACTGCCACATTGGTACTTGAAGCCCGTGTGGTTGACCTTAACATGGGCGGCGGTGCATTACCGGAAAACAGCTACTTTGACCGCCTGACTCTGGAACTGGCTGTTTGGCCAAAAACCAGCGCATAAAGCTGAAATATTAGCGAGATAAATCAAAAGAGGTTGACCCAAAAAGTTAACCTCTTTTTGCTTCTTCACATACCGCAGGACAGGTCTTTCATGAACGGAAGGTTTTTGTAGGGTAAGCTGTCAGCTTGCCCGCGCAAACTAACAGTTTGCGCTACTGTAATACCCGTTTTATGGACCACTACCTGATGCAATTGGATAAACTTAACAAATCTCTCCTGCTTTGTGCTGCCTTAAATGTAAAAATGGGACTGTTGAATTAGCCCCATTTGTTTTTGCAGAAGATAAATCTGGTGATTATTCGATCTTCACTATTTTAAAGCGGATGCTGCCACCGGGCGTATCGGCCATAACTTCCTCGCCGACTCTGCGTCCCAGGAGCGCTTTGCCGATGGGTGACTCATGCGAAATACGACCATTCTTAGGATCGGCTTCTTTTGGGCCAACCAGATAAAATATTTCTTCCGGCGAGCCATTTTCTTTGATGGTGATATGGTCGCCAATACCGACTTCTTCGAGATTTTTGGAAACATTGTCGATGATGATAACGTTCGAAAGCAGGTGTTCCATTTCCTGAATGCGGCCTTCCAGGAATGCCTGATCTTCTTTAGCTGAGGTATAGTCCGCGTTTTCAGATAAATCACCCTGGTCAATAGCAGCGCGCAGGCGCTTCGCGATCTCATCACGTTCAGGGCCTATCATGTGAGCCAGCTCTTGTTTCAAGCGATTCAGGCCTTCAAGGGTTAAGTAGGATGCTTCAGCCATTTTTCGTACCAACTCCAATAGGATTAATAGGTCAAGCGTGTGTGATTGACCAGGTCTATGATCCAAATTGTGGAATACTGGTAAACACCGCTGATTGAGTAAACAGTCCCAATGATAACATCAAAGGGTGTACATGGGGGATGGAACGCCGAGAGTGTCTATCAGGGTAAAGTACCCGGGTCGAATAATTTTTGGGCTTCGTCGATGGCGAAACGATCGGTCATGCCGGCGATGTAATCGCAAATGGTGCGTTCCAGTCCAATTTCCTGGATTCTGGGTTGTATGTGTGATGGAAGAACGGTCGGCTCTTTGCAAAAGACATCGAAGAGGCGTTCGATGAGGTTTTCAGCCTTAACTGCCATGCGGACCACACGGTAGTGACGGTACAGCCTGGCATACAAAAAGTCCTTCAGCTGGCGATTGCGCCGGTGCATTTTTTCTGAAAAGCTGACCACATTGAAGGGTAAACGTTGCAGGTCTTCAACCGAGGTCGGATTCGTTTCATGCAGATGCTGCTCGGTGGTTTCGACCAGATCGTCCACTTCGCTGCCAATCAGCCGGCGAATGATGCGATGCCGGGTCAGGTCGTCCAAACTGCCAGTGCGCCAACCAATGCTCTCACGCATCACTTGCCAGAGTTCAATCGATTCAAGCATTTCTTCGTTGATCATACCGGAGCGCAGACCGTCATCTAAATCGTGGGCAGTATAAGCCAGCTCGTCAGCCACATTGGCGATTTGGGCTTCCATATGTCCCCGCAGGTCGGGGTTAAAATCGCGCGCATCCGCACGGTCATATTCGGTCTCATGCTTGACAATACCCTCCAGGACCTCCCAACTCAAATTCAACCCCGGGAAGTTGGGATAACGTCGTTCCAGCTCAGTGACAATACGGAAGGACTGTTTATTGTGCTCGAAACCGCCGTAATCCTTCATCAGGCGCGCCAGAGCTGTCTCACCGGAGTGTCCAAAAGGCGGATGCCCGAGGTCGTGTGCCAGGCAGATGGTTTCGGTCAGGTCTTCGCTGGCACCGAGTACCCGTGCCAGGGTTCTGCCGATTTGTGCCACCTCCAGGGTGTGAGTCAGTCGCGTGCGGTAATAATCGCCTTCGTAATTGATGAACACCTGCGTCTTATATTCCAGCCGGCGAAATGCGGTTGTATGCAGGATTCGATCACGGTCGCGCTGGTAGATCGTGCGGTAAGCCGGTTCGTCTTCATGGTGCAGACGACCGCGCGAATACTTGCTGTGGCAGCCGTAAGGCGCCAGAAATTTATCTTCAATGGATTCGAGTTGCTCACGGGAGAAAATCATGCTTCATCTCCTTCAGTATTTGTGATGAGGGTCCCATGCGGATGTCCCATAAGGACCTCAGATAAAGTTCCAGGCGCTTCACCGGAAAAGATCTGCACCTGAGCTTGAGGAAATTGAGATACCAATGCCACCATCTGATCTACCTTGGTGCGCATCCCGCCGGTGACATCTATGCCAGCTGATCCGCTGAGTTTTCTATCCAAAGTTTTGAACGAAGAGGGGGTAATGTGGGTAATCAATTCCGTGTTAGCTGGAAAATCCTGCCAGACCCCGGCTTCCATGCCGCAGATCAAGATCCGGTCGGGGAGAAGGTGTGGTGCCAGTGCCAAAAAGACATCTTCGGTGGAAAAAATGGTACCGCCGAGGACCCTATCAAAGATCACATCACCGGCAACCAGTGGGACAAGACCCGCCTGGAGGGCGGAGCGCAGCGGGTCAGCCTGAACGGTGGCGGGTTGACCATCGGCAGCCTGGATGAACGCTGAGGGCGGGAAAGCCATCACGGGCATCCCAACCTGGGTCAGTTCTTCCAGCATGATCTGGTTCAACTCGCGTGCCTGCCGCCAGACTTCCAAAAAACCCTCCCAATCTTTCCAGGAGTGGACGCCGCGGCGGGTATGGTACTTATCAGCCGGAACATGACCGAAAGACCCGGAGCCATGACCCAGTACAAATTGTACGTCTGGCTGCGCCAGGCGGGCAGACTGGATCTCGCCTGCCAGCCGCTGGATTGTATCCTTTCGGGCTGTGCGGGCGTTTAACTTATCGGTGATCAGCGAGCCGCCTAATTTGAGGAAAAGGATCAAGAAGCGGACTCCTCATGACGCGGTACGGTTGCCAGCCAGGTTTTATGTGCTCCGTTCGCTAACAAGGCGGTGGTCACCGGCGCAACATGGGCTTCATCGACCAATGCGATCATGTTGCCGCCGCCACCGCCGCCGGTTAACTTGGCACCAAACGCACCAGCTTTGAGGGCAGCATCTACCAGGCGGTCCAATTCAGGAACGGATACCCCCAGACTCCGCAGCAACTGATGGTTGGCTATCAGCAGAGGGCCGAGTTTGGCAGCGGAACCTGATTCTAGCTGGATTCGAGCTTCGTTGACCAAATCCGCAATCTGGTTGAAGTATTGTTCGTATTGCTCCGTGTGCTCCCCATGGCGCTGGGATACCCCGGAGACCATTGGACCGGTAGCTGCGGCAATGCCGCAATCTGCTACCAGCAGGTCGAATTGCTGGTGGACTTTGAGAAATTCGATGGGATGTTTACGCACAAAATAAACCGGGCGCGCGTAACTGATCACTGTATTGTCAATGCCTGACGGTGTGCCGTGCAGGCGCACCTCCACCTGGTAGGCAATATCGTTGATGACATCATCCGCCAAGGGGTGACCGAGAAAAGTGGATACGGCCCGGCTAAGAGCAATTGACACGGCTGCACTCGAGCCCATACCTGCTGCCATGGGAATTGTCGAGGTAATGCGTATGTGACAGGCGGGCAGCCAATGGATGCCGAGCGCCGACATAACGCCGCGAATCGCGATGGCAAAGGGATGGTCTGCTTCGAGTTGATCCAGGGTTTGATCCAGCTCAATGGCTTGCGCTTCGATACGCACCAGACTGGTTGGCGCCAGCGGCGTGGCGAAAACGATTGCTTTGGCATGCACACCATTGAACGGAACTGCGATCGCCGGGCGGTCATAGACGACCGCATGCTCGCCGAGCAGGATTATTTTTCCGGGTGCAGTCGCAGAAACCGCTGGCATCTTGAACCTAGAAGAGGTAGAAAATGATCAAAATGGCAATCCCCCAGAGAACAATTGCTGCCTGCAGCGGACGATCTGTGAGCAGCAATTCCTCGGGTGCCCCGCCAGATTGCTTTACCTGGATCAGGAAAAGGTAGCGGAAGACGCCGTACAGCACAAAGGGGATGGTCAACATCATGCTGTAATTTTCCGGCAGGTTAGGCGCGGAAAAAGTATACAGGCTGTAGGCGACGATAGTAGTACTTGATACGATCAAAATCAACTGATCCAGCAGGGGAATGGTGTAACCATCGAAGACCCGGCGATGGCTGTTGGCTTCTTTCTCCAACAAAGCCAATTCAGACCGTCGTTTGCCAAATCCTATGAAAAGCGCGCCAAGTGTGGTGACCACGTAGAGCCAAGGGGAAAAGCGCTCGACAGTCACCAATGTGACACCACCTGCAACCCGCAGCACAAACCCGGCTGCAATAATCATAACGTCCAAAATCGGGATGTGTTTCAGCCAGGTGGAATAGGCCAGGTTTATCAGGAAGTAAGCCAGGGTAATCCAACCAAACCAGGGCGCTAAAAGAAAGGCAGCGGTGATGGTTACCAAAACGATGATGACCGCAGCGGTAATTGCGACCGGAACTGGCAGCTTGCCGGAAGCAATCGGCCGATTACGCTTCTGGGGATGCTGCCGGTCGGCAGGGGCATCCACCACGTCATTAATTAAGTACACGCTGCTTGAGAGCAGACAGAAAAGCAAGAATCCAGCCAGAGAGCGGATGACCGCCGGCGGGTTGCCCAGTTGGCGGTCGAATACTACGGCAGCCAGCACAAAAGCGTTTTTGGTCCACTGCCGCAGACGCATGGATTTGATGAGGGCGCGAAGCATTTAATGATTATATCGTAACTATAGTCAGGCGTCGGTCCTTCGTGGGGTGTAAAACCGATTACAATCAGCCCATGCCTAAAAATCGTCTGGACATTGTGATGGTTGAACGCGGATTAGTGGAAAGCCGCAGTCTGGCGCAGCGTCTGGTGATGGCTGGTCAGGTCAGAGTCTCCGGTCAGGTGGTTTTCAAACCCGCTGACAAAGTCGAAGAGCAGGCCGAAATTGTAATCGACCACGGTCCACGCTTCGTTTCACGGGGCGGTGAAAAGCTGGAAGCTGCCTTGGAAGCTTTTGGGCTGGTTGACCTTCGGGGTTGGATCTGTGCGGATGTAGGTGCTTCGACGGGTGGATTTACCGATTGCCTGCTGCAGCACGGTGCAAAGCAGGTATTTGCTATTGATGTCGGCTATGGCATCCTGCACTGGAAAATCCGCCAGGATCAGCGGGTGACCGTTATGGAACGCACCAACGCCAGGCATGTAAAGCAACTCCCACTGCCTCCGCAACTCGTGACTGTGGATGCGTCGTTTATTTCGTTAAAGATACTATTGCCGGTGGTTTCCGGCTGGTTCGTTGAAAGTGGACAGGTGGTGGCGCTGATCAAACCTCAATTTGAAGCTGGCAGGCAGGATGCAGCCCGCGGCGATGGGGTCATTCGCGATCCGCTGGTGCACCAAAAAGTGCTTCAGGAAGTGCTGCAAAGCGCGATTGAAGCCGGGTATGAGCTTCACGGGCTGATTCAATCGCCATTATTTGGACCGAAGGGCAACACCGAGTTTCTGGTCTGGCTGGGATATCCGAATAAAAGTTCACTATTAATTGATCAGCTTATTCGACCGCTATTCCCCGAGGAATAAAGGACGGGCAGACCCGTCGCTTCGTATAGCCAAGAAATAATTCGGGTTATATGTGCTCGATCTCACCGTCGAAGACGTAGGCCCAACCGGATCCTTTGCAAACAGGGCAGCGATCATAAAAATAGCCGTCCCGAGCCTGACCAGATCCGTTGCCTGAGCAGAAAGCACATTTTTTCGCGGTCTGTGCTGCCAGCATGGTGCCAATACCTTTGCAAACGGGACAGACATCATGGATATTTCCGTCCTTACAGCGACCGCTGCCATTTCCAGAACAAAATGCGCAGGTTTCTGGAGCGTAATGAATTACCGGTTGGACTTTGACCATAAAAACACCCCGTAAATTGAACGATTATTCAGCGGCTGGCGGTTCTTCTTTGGCGGCTTCCTGTTGAGCTTCCACGAAGGCTTCGACTATTTCAGGGTCAAATTGCGCGCCGGCTTCAGCCTGGATTGATTCGATAGCGGCTTCCAACGACAAAGCTTCGCGATACGGCAGGCCAGTTGTCATGGCTGCGTAGGCTTCCGCAATGGCGATGATGGACGCGGCTTGCGGAATTTCTTGCTTACTCAGTTGTTCAGGATAACCAGTCCCGTCCCATTGTTCCTGATGATGGTAAACCCAGGGTACAATGCGGCCGAATTGACTGACCTGCTTGACGATTTGAGCGCCGTAGAAGGGGTGGAGTTGAATAGTCTTCCATTCATCGGCGGTCAATGGCTTAACTTTGGTTAAGACGCTTTCTGGCACCGAGAGCTTGCCAATGTCATGGAGCAAGGCGGCAATTTCGAGGAATTCCAGGTCGGTGGCAGACCAGTTCAACTTACGCCCGGTCGTGAGCGCCATGGTGGCAACTTTCTCAGAATGACCGACCATAAATCGGTCGCGTTGATCGATGGCTGCTACCAGAACCCGCGCCAACCCGATGAGCGGTGAAAGACCGGCAGCTCCAGCCAGGACGGGAGGGGCTACGTTCTGAGCAAAACCGGAGCGGCGGCGTTCGCCAACCGCTACTTCCAACTCGACGGTATTTTCATAGAAATTGAGGAAGTTTTCGATTCGCTCGAGGGTTACCTTTAGCTCGGCATAATTTCCGATGGTCCATTGCTCGGGGAGTTGTTCATACATCATCACCGAAGCACGGGCAATTTCAGGCTGCGGGATCACCCGCTTGCCGGTTGAAACCAAAAGGTCATGGTAAGAAATGACACGTTGATATCGTTCCCCGATCCGCTGCACCTGTTTGGAAAGGGAAGGGAAGTCGCGAATCGATTCCTCAAGGCTGCGCATTCGGGTGACGATCGATTCGGTGGTGGCAGTCCGGCTTTCGCGAAGCTTAAGAATTTCCTGAACAGTACCCGTCCAAACCGATTTGGCGTCGTCGAGGGTCAATACCTCATTGCCGAAGAAAATAGGCTCATCGTCCTTGGTCTGTCTTTCGACAAAAGACAAGGCTTTTTTCACGGCTTCATAGGCAGCATTGATCCGCGATTCGTTTTGACGGCGCTGGATCTCTACCTGGCGCTTGTCTTCGCGGTAGATGACCATGCGATTGTAAAATTCCAGTTTACGCGGACCGCGGTCAAGTAAACGCGATAGAGCATCTTGAAGTGACGAGAGATTTTCCCAGGCGGTGAACAAATCTCGCAGACCCGTGTTGGTATACATGAATAACGGACGTTTTTTGGTCTTTTGTTCCAGGCGCGGGATATTGTCGATAATATTGTTGTAAACACCCCAAATATCATCTTCAACTTTTGAGGATTTATAGGAGATACTGGCATAAGACAGACGGTAGACCGAAAACTGCCGTTCGATCTCCCGCATGCGGTTTTTCACGCGGTCAGGATAGGTACGGATGCCTTTTTGTAAATCAGACCAATCATTGATGGACCGAACTGCAGGACGGATTTTACGTTGCACCCAGGGTGCTGGAGCCCCGACTTCATCATGATTATCGTTCGGGGTTGCTTCCGCGGTCTCAACTGGCAAGGCGGCAGGCAGATCCGCTTCCGGTCTGTCTTCTTTGGTTAGAATCCCTTTTGGATATAGAAATTTACCGCCAGATTTCATGGCCTCACTCTTTTGATAGGTGCCAGTCGCTGTCATCCCAATTATATCCTCTCCGGATATTCCCCTATAAATTCTTCAGGATGCCAGGGGAACGGTAATCATCTTCCCCCTTTGGCCCCGTGTAAGAAATTTACACGTGCAAAAAGGTGCAATAACCGTACCCAAAACATCATATCACAAACGGAAATGGTTTGAAAATTGCGCATAACATCCGGGGTCGAATCCACCCTGTGGTAAGATTATTATACAAAGCGAACTGGTTCAGTCACATGACAAAATTGAAGAGTCGTTTCCATTGCCACGGCTAAGCGGGATTTGTATAATGGAATTGATATGTTGGGGGTAGGGATAAATTGATCATTCAGCGGGCGTTTCGACCGGTGAATTAAATAGGGAGGATTACCCATGAGCTTCGAGCATAACAAGATCACGGTAATGCTGGTAGAAAATAATCCCCAGTTGTTGAAACATTTGCAAAAAACACTGGGTCTCATTGACCAGGCGGAGCTAATTAATACGTCGCTTTTAGCACAGGAAGCACTGGAGGTGGTGCGCGAGTCCAAGCCGTTGGTAGCGCTGGTCGAATACAATCTGCCAGACATGAATGGAATCAACCTGACTGAGATTATGCGAAGGGATTATCCTGGCACTCAGGTAATTATTATTTCCCAGGATAATTACACCGACATCGTCCTGCAGGCTGTGCGAGCCGGAGCCTGCGACTTTATTACCCACGATGTTTCCATCAAGGAGCTGAGTGATGTCATCGTGCGGGCTGCAACCCTGGCTACCCAGGACCGCACCAAACAATCGGCATTTGCCAGCATTCAAGTATCGGAGCACAAAAAACCAGTTCAAGCCGAACCGACCGGAAAAATTATAGCCGTGTACAGCGCTAAAGGCGGCATCGGCACAACGACGGTAGCTGCCAATTTAGCTCTGGCGCTAACGGAACGTGAGCGGGATGCACGGGTGGTCATCGTCGACGGCAGCATGCAGTATGGCGACATTCACTTGATGTTCAATGAGCTTGGGCAAACATCGGTTATGGACCTGATACCAAGAGTATTTGAATTAGACATCGATATGATTGAGAATGTGATGCTGTTCAACCGCGCCACCGGTATATCGATCATGCCTGCTCCCCCGCGGCCTGAATTCGCCGAGAAGATTACCGGTGAGGCGTTTGCACGCGTGCTGGAGTTTATGCGAAAGCATTACGACTATGTCATCCTCAATACTGACAGTTATCTATCGGATGCGGTACTGGCAGCACTGGACGCAGGTGAGGTGGTGGTGCTGGTAACGGCGCAATCCATCAACGCCATTCGAAATACACGGCTATTCCTCGACCTGTGGGGCGCTTTTGGGATGGCCAAAGACCGGATCCATTTGGTCCTCACCCGCCATGACCCGAACAGTCCGATCAACACTGACCTGGTCGGCGAACGGCTGAAATTCCAGGTCAACAGCGTTTTGCCAGAAGATGATGAAGCCGCACGCAAGGCTGACGCGTTGGGACAACCCATTATGCGCTCGAGCCGGGATTCAGCCTACGCCAAGGCGATAAAAACGCTGGCAGACCAGATCGTCAAGAAGATCGAGAACCTGGAGAAGAGCGAAGAACCGCGAATGCGTTTGTTTGTGACCGCATAAAAAATACTGAGAATATCGCTCCGTGGATTTTTGCCGTCAGGTTGAAATCCACGGTTTTGTTTTAAGACCAAGTACACCGGCTGGCAGGTAACATCAGGCGTTTGTGGAAGAGAAATATGGGTTATACTATCCGCGGTATGGGCACAGAATTAATCCGTAACTTCTGCATAATCGCGCACATCGACCATGGGAAATCGACCCTGGCGGATCGCATGCTACAGTTAACCGGCACCATCTCTGACCGAGATATGGTGGAACAGGTGCTCGACAGCATGGATCTGGAACGCGAAAAAGGCGTGACAATCAAAGCCTCTGCGGTGAGAATGAAGTATGCGGCTCGGGATGGAATTGAGTACGAACTCAACCTGATCGATACCCCGGGGCATGTTGACTTCGGTTACGAGGTCAGCCGGGCGCTATTAGCCTGTGAGGGCGCGATTCTGGTGGTGGATGCGACGCAGGGTATCGAAGCGCAAACCCTGGCAAATTTGTATCTGGCGCTGGAAGCCGATCTGACCATCCTGCCAGTGATCAATAAGATCGATCTGCCGTCTGCTCGCACGGAAGAAGTAGCCAAAGATATCCATAGTTTATTGGGTGTCGATCCTGGGAAGATAATTGCGATCTCTGCCAAAGAGGGGATTAACGTTGACCTGGTGTTGGAATCGGTCGTAAAAAACGTCCCGCACCCGAATGGCGACCCGGATTTGCCCTTGCGCGCCTTGATTTTTGACTCACATTACGACTCGTATAAAGGGGTGGTGGCATATATTCGAGTCGTCGAGGGGCAAATTCAGTCGGGGGATTCATTGCGGATGATGTCCACCTTCTCGGATGTGCGGCCGGTGGAAATTGGCATCTTCTCGCCGACGATGAAACCGGTCAAAGAACTGCTGCCGGGCGATGTGGGTTATGTGGCGACTGGACTGAAAACAGTGGCTGAATGCCGCGTCGGCGATACCATCAGCAGCACCAACCGGTTGGCTACCGAGCCGCTGCCTGGTTTTCGTCACCCCAAACCAATGGTTTTTGCCGGCATTTATCCGGTGGATGGCGATGACTACGGAAATCTACGCGAGGCGCTCGAAAAGCTGCAATTGAATGATGCATCGCTGGTATATGACCCAGAGAAGTCGCAGGCACTTAACTTCGGGTTCCGCTGCGGGTTCCTCGGATTGTTCCACATGGAAATCATCCAGGAGCGGCTGGAACGCGAATACGACCTGGATATTGTGGTTACCGCACCCTCGGTCGAATACGAAATTGCATTGATTAACGAAGAAACAATCCGGATCGACTCGCCGGCACTGCTGCCAGACCCGGGTACCATTGTTGAAATCCGCGAACCATGGATGGTGCTGCAGATCATCACCCCAACTGAATATTACGGGACCATCATGGAATTGGCCAAAAAGAGACACGGCATCTTCAAAGAACAGGATTACCCGGCGCCGAATCGGGTGCAGCTAAGCTATGAAATCCCCCTGTCCGAGTTGATTGTGGATTTCTTCGATGACCTCAAATCTCGCAGCCGCGGCTACGCCTCCATGGATTACCATCTGGCGGATTACCGACCGGGAAACCTGACCAAATTGGAAGTACTGGTGGGCGGGGAGCAGGTGGACGCGCTGGCAAGCATCGTTCACAAGGAGGACGCTTACCATAAAGGTCAAGCGTTGGTGACCAAATTGAAGGAGTTGATTCCACGGCAAATGTACGACGTTGCCATTCAGGCTTCAGCGGATGGACGCATCATCTCGCGCGCCAACGTTAAAGCGCTGCGCAAAGACGTGTTAGCCAAGTGCTACGGCGGCGACATTACCCGCAAAAAGAAACTGCTGGAAAAGCAAAAACGCGGTAAAAAACGCATGAAGATGGTTGGGAATGTGGAAATACCACAGGAGGCTTTCATGGCCATTTTGCGTCTGGGGGAGGATTGAAAACCTCGAAAGCGTTTACCTGGAAGCAAACGCTGCGCTGGCTGCCGGGTGTCATTATCAGCCTGGTCGCCATTTTCTTCGTTTTAAAACTGGCGCAGTGGGAAGACCTGGGTCCGGCTTTGCAGCGTTTTTCCTGGCTGCATATTACCGCCATGGTTGTGTTTACGCTCATCTTCCTTGGATTGCGTGCGGTAGCTTCCCGCTATATGCTCAATGGAGTTCCACGGCTGAGTGATGCTTTTTGGGCGATTAATCAGGGATACCTGCTCAATAACATTTTTCCATTTCGGCTGGGTGAATTTGGCCGGGCAGTCCTTTTAGGGCAAAAAACCGGGCTGCCGGCGGCTCAAATCCTGTCCAGCATCATTATCGAACGTGCGCTGGATATCGCCATCGCAGCCAGTATGATGCTGGCAACCTTGCCGCTGGCGCTGGAAATGGCCTGGGCAAAGCCAGTCGCCATCCTGATGCTGGTGATCGTGGTAGCTGCTCTGGCAGGATTGTATTTTATGGCGCGAAACCATGACAAGGTCAGCACCTGGATCGAAAATCTTGGCAGCCGTTGGAAATGGATGGGGAAGTGGATCGCGCCGCAGGTGCGTTCATTGCTTTCCGGCATGGCACCGCTGACCAATCCACGCCGGTTTTTAACCGTGGTTGGCTTGATTTTACTTTCCTGGTTGGCTGCTGTATTTACGTATTACATCAGCTTGTTGGCTTTGGCACCTTCGGCGCCATTCTGGTGGGGCCTGTTTACTGATGCCGTCCTGGCATTGGGCATCGCCATCCCTTCGGCACCAGCATCGCTGGGAACGTTCGAGGCAGCCATTCTGGGAGCACTGTCTATCCTGGGCATCGACCAGACCTCCGCTTTGGCGTATGGAATAACCGTACATTTTATACAAATCGCGGTCACTGGAGTACTGGGATTAATTGGTCTGGTGCGGCAGGGCGGGTCCATCTCAGGCATTTTCCGGCAGCTGCAGGAACGCAAGAGCGCAGCCTGAGCAGACGGCTGACGGGCTTCCCATGCGTATTCTCATTGTATTGACCTATTATCGGCCGCACGCCTCGGGGCTGACCATCTATGCCGAAAGGATGGCGAAAGCCTTGGCCAAACGCGGGCATCAGGTGACGGTCATGACCTCGCAATATTCAAAAAATTTACCACTGGAGGAAACGGTCGATGGCGTGAAAGTAGTGCGGGTGCCGGTGGCATTTCGGGTGAGCAAAGGCGTGGTCATGCCGCAATTTGGCCGGATGGCAACCCGTTTGGTGCGCGAAAACGACGTGATTCAGCTGCATTTGCCGCAGTTCGATGCCGCCGGGGTGGCACTACGCGGCCGGTTATGGAAAAAACCTACCATCATCACCTACCACTGCGATCTGCTGATGCCTCCCGGGTTGCTCAGTAAGGCTGCCAATCTGGCTATCAAGCTGATGAATGAACTCGCGGCTCGATTCGCTCACCGCATTGTTACAAATACCCGTGATTATGCAGAAAACTCGCCATTTCTGCAGCGCTACCTGCCAAAGCTCGATATCATTTCTCCGCCGGTTTCTTTACCTCCGGTTTCGTCAGCACAAAAGCAGTCTTTTTCACAGAAATATAATGCTGCTGAACGACAGCCGGTGATTGGGATGGCATCCCGCTTTGCGACTGAAAAAGGGGTGGAAGTTCTATTGGATGCACTTCCACATATCTTGGAGGTGTACCCCCAAGCCATCATTGAGTTCGTTGGCGCCTATAAAAACGTGATCGGCGAGGAAGCCTATTTCAACCGCCTGTATCCACGCATAAAAGGTTACGAACAGTCGGGCAACTGGAAATTCCTGGGTGTGATCTCGGACGAGGAGATGGCGGCATTCTATGCTAACCTGGATGTGCTGGTCTTACCCTCGCTGAACTCTACTGAATCCTTTGGCATTGTACAGGTCGAAGCCATGTTCGAAGGCGTACCCGTAGCTGTATCCGATTTACCCGGGGTGCGTCAACCCGTGACGATGCACGGCATGGGAAAAACTTTTCCGGTTGGGGATGCGGGTGCTCTGGCGGAAACTGTGCTCGAAATCCTGCAGAATCGCTCAACCTTTGTTCGCGATCCACAACCGATTCAGATACGTTATGAACCATTATCCGTCGCACAAGAATACGAACGGGTGTTTGGAGAGATTAAAATGGAATTGGCCGCAGCAGCCAAATCAGCCGTCAACTAGAAACCCGATTGGGTTAAGACGTGAAACGTGCTTACAATTAATCTATTCAATTCATCGATGAGAACATGACTGACCAACCGCAGCCACCCACCTCACAACTTGTTCGAAGCGTCCCACAGAAGGAAAAAGGGACATGGTTATGGATACTTTTGTTATTTGTAACCATCACTTTGGCTGTGTATTTTCGGTTTACCGGATTATTTTGGGGCGAATACAGCTTTTTACACCCGGATGAGCGATTTTTTATTCAGGTGACCTCGCATATCACGCCGGTCCAAAGCCTGGGAGCATACTTTGATACGGCCAGGTCGACCTTAAACCCGCATAATGTCGGCGATACCTTCTTCGTTTACGGCACTTTCCCAATCATCGCTACCCGGTATCTGGCCAACGCCGTCTTCACCGATGTTTTTTGGGAGCAATTGCTGCAGACCGGGCGGGTGTTCTCAGCCTTAATGGATCTGGCGACGGTGCTGCTGGTATATCTGCTGGGAACCCGTCTGTTCAACCGAAAAATTGGTGTGCTCGGGGCGGCTTTTTCCGCCTTTGCCGTCATGCAGATTCAGCAATCTCATTTCTACACTGCAGATTCATTCTCAACCACTTTCACAACCCTGGCGCTTTATTTTGCCGCCAGGCTGGCTACCCAACCCGTGCTCGAACCGCAACTACGGGAAGGTCAAAAATGGTTCAAAAGCGAATCAGCGCGTAATAGCCTGTGGTTTGGCGTGGCAATGGGTTTTGCCATGGCCTGCAAAATCAATACCGCGTTGATGGTGGTGCTGCTGCCGGCAGCCTGGTTCATTTTCGTAATGCGCCACCCACGCACTCAGCGCGACGAGTTGATTGGGATCTTTTTCCGGGATATGGTGATCGGTGCGGCAGCTGCGCTCTTATTATTCCGGATATTTAATCCTTACGCCTTTAACGGTCCGGGATTTTTTGGATTGCTGCCGAACGAAAAATGGATCGCCAACTTGCGAGAACTGGCCAGCCAGATGACCGGAAATGTCGATTTTCCGCCAGCATTGCAGTGGGCGCGCCGTCCGCTAACCTTCTCCTTCACCAACATGGTGTTGTGGGGCATGGGACTGCCGATGGGGATATTGGCCTGGGGTGGTTTCATCTGGATGGGCATTCGCCAGCTCAACGGCACCTGGAAACGCTCAATTTTGGTTTGGGGCTGGACGGCTATTTATTTTGTCTGGCAGTCGATGCAGGGCAACCCGACCATGCGCTACGAGCTGCCTATCTACCCCACACTGGCTATAACTGCCGCCTGGGCTTTGTGGAATTTATGGGAAACCGGACGCAAATTTGCGAGCAGCGGGAAGCCTCTGGCAGGCAAGTGGCTCAAAATCGGGTCCGTGGTGGTTGGCGTAGTTACCCTGGCGGGTACGTTTGCCTGGGCGTTCGCCTTCACACGCATTTATGAACGACCGATGACGCGAGTGGAAGCTTCGCGCTGGATGCTGGACAACGTGCCAGGACCCGTCAACCTGGTGATGGATACAGCAGACGGCGAATTCAGGCAAATGTTGCCTTACAATCCCGCCCTGGTCCTAACGTCCGGCGATACCGTGTCCTTTGTGTTCACCGCCGAATCGACTGGCTTGCTCAGCAGCTTTCAATTCACAAATATCCAGGATTTGACCGCCAATACGAATCCTAAAACGTTGGGAATCTCAGTTTATTCAGCCGGCTCCGAAGGCTTGCCTTCTGGTTATGGATTGTTGAACAACAGTTTTACATCTGGAGGCGGGGTACTGCTGGGCTGGTCAGTTCCGCTGGCGCAACCGGTGACCGTACAAGCCGGTCAGCAGTATCGGGTGGAACTGGACCTGCTCGAGACCCAGAATGCGCTTGGTTTTTCCGGGGCAGCCGGGTTGACCATTCAAACCCTGGACGGAATGGCGCGGCAGGAACTGCCGGTGATGATGAATCCCATCCGTCCGCTTCTGCCAGGCGAGATTCGCTTTATGGCCATGGCGAATGGTCAATTAAATCAGGTGAACTTCAACCGGATGGTAGATGTTAACCAATCGTCCGAAGTCAAGACCCTCAAGCTATCGATTGCAGATGAAATCTTTCAGGAAACACCGTTGGCTGAGGGAGAGATCGTCAGTGATTTTGCCGCTACGGGTGACCCGCGCGGTCAGGAATATACCTGGCAATTGACCGAACCACTGCATCTGGTTTCCGGGACGATCTATTCCTTACGCATGGAATTGATCTCCGGTGATGGCGCGTTGACCATTCATGGGTCGGCGCCGGCGGTTGAAACACCCTGGGATGACAGCATCCCGATTCGGCTGGATGGGTACGATCCCTACGCTGGAATTTATGAGGGCGATCTCAACTTTGAGATGTACTGGGATGACAGCGTCGACAAGCTGGCGCGTTTTGAAGCCATTCTGGATCGCGCTGACTATTTCGCGATCACCTCCAACCGCCAGTACGGAACAACCACACGGGTGCCGGAACGCTACCCGCTGACCACAGTTTTCTATCGCGAACTGATTGGCTGTCCGTTGGAAGTGGAAGTGATCGACTGTTACCGGACCGTGCAAGTGGGAGATTACAGCGGACGGTTGGGCTTTGAACTGGTCAAAGTGTTCCAGTCAGATCCCAGTATTGGACCCTTCAGGATCAATGACCAGTTTGCTGAGGAAGCATTCACGGTCTACGACCATCCCAAAGTGTTGATCTTCAAGAAATCAGCCGATTATTCCCAATCTGAGGTTGAGTCGATTCTGCGCTCGGTTGACATCAGTAACGTGATCCACGTCATTCCGGGGCAGGCACCGAATTACCCGGCGGATTTGATGCTGCCGCAGGATATGGCAGCGGTGGCGCAAGCCGGCGGGACCTGGTCTGAGATGTTCGACACGGATGCGGTCATCAACCAATATCCCGGGCTCGGTGCGATAGTCTGGTATCTGGCAATCCTCATATTAGGACTGCTAATTTATCCGATTTTGCGCATAGCCATGAAAGGACTGCCGGATTTAGGCTACCCGCTGGCTAAAATAGCGGGATTGCTGCTGTTAGCTTGGCTGGTTTGGATGGCTGGCTCATCGGGATTGAGCTTCAGCCGCGGAACCATCTGGATGGGGGCGGGACTGCTGGTCGCTGTCAGCCTGATATTGGCAATCTGGCAGCGTGAAGCCATTCGGGTTGAGATCAAACAACGCTGGCGCTACTACCTGACCGTTGAGGCGGTGGGACTGGTTTTCTTCCTGCTCTTTTTGGCCATCCGCCTCGGCAACCCGGATTTATGGCATCCGAATTACGGCGGCGAAAAGCCGATGGACTTTGCCTACTTTAACGCGGTTTTGAAAAGCACCACTTTCCCGCCGTACAACCCATGGTATGCGGGTGCCTGGATCAATTATTACTATTACGGGTTTGTCATCACCGCGGTGCCGACCAAATGGTTGGGTATTGTTCCGTCTGTGGCTTACAACCTGATTCTGCCGACCTTTTTCTCGCTGGTGGCACTGGGGGCTTACAGTTTCGGCTGGAATGTGCAGCAATGGTTCAAAAAACGCCATGAGGCAGATGAAACCCAACCGGCTGGAATTGCACCATGGATCGCCGGGGTAGGTTCTGCCATTGGCATGCTCATTTTGGGAAATTTAGGCACCATTGACATGATGTGGGAAGGCGTCATGAAGCTGGCGGCACCCGGCGGCAACATCGAAGGCGCTAATTTCTTCACCAAAATCGCCTGGACCTTCCAGGGGTTGGGCGAATACTTCAAGGGAGCCGCGCTGCCATACTCGCCAGCGGACTGGTATTGGATACCCAGCCGGGCAGTCAAGGGCGGCGACGCCATCACCGAATTCCCGTTCTTCACCTTCCTATACGGCGACCCGCATGCACACCTATTTGCTCTGCCGATCACTTTACTGGCACTCGGCTGGGTGCTATCCATTGTGCTGGGTAAATGGCAATGGAAAATCGGGGGAAGAATTGGCAGTTGGCTGCCGTTTGGGGTATCCATTTTCTTTGGTGCAGTGACGATCGGCGCCTTGCGGCCGGTCAACACCTGGGACCTGCCAACCTACCTCGGTCTGGCGATCGCGGCAATTTGCTATTCAGCCTTGCGTTATGCGGAGGTACCGCAAAAATTTTTACCCAACTTGCCGCACGCCATCCGGCGCATCATCCTGGCAGTCGGTTCAGTCCTGCTTTTGACGGGTTTAGCCTTTGTTCTCTATCAGCCGTACCAGAACTGGTACGCTCAGGGCTACTCCGAAATCGACCTGTGGCAGGGCGCCAAAACCACTCTGGCAGATTACCTCACCCATTGGGGTCTGTTTGTGGTGATCATCATCACCTGGCTGTTCCAGGAAACCATTGATTGGATGGAAAAAACCCCGGTTTCAGCGTTGAACAAGCTCAGGCCGTGGAAGACAGTCATTGCAGCCTGTGTTGCGTTGTTTATGGTGGTGGTGCTGTTCCTGACCTTCCAGCAGAAGGTTCCAGTCGCCTGGCTGGCATTGACGCTGGCGGTGTGGTCGCTGCTTCTGCTGCTGCGGCCTGGCCAGCCTGACCCGAAACGCGCGGTATTGTTTATGGTCGGGACCGCCGCGGTCCTTACTTTGGCGGTGGAAGTTGTGGTTCTGGTTGGCGACATCAACCGCATGAATACGGTTTTCAAGTTTTACCTGCAAGCCTGGACGCTTTTCTCGCTCAGCGCTGCAGCCGGCTTGTTCTTGCTTTGGCCGCAGATCGAGAGGCGTTGGAAAACCGGCTGGCGCAATGCCTGGACTGGATTTGCAGGGCTGTTGATCGTTTTTAGCCTGTTCTACCCATTGACCGCGGCGCCTTCCAAAATTCGGGACCGGATCAGTACCGCTGCGCCGCATACCCTGGACGGCATGGCCTATATGCAGACGGCTCAATATCACGACCAGAACGGCGTGCTGGATCTGAAGGCTGATTACGGCGCCATTCGCTGGCTGCAGGAAAATGTCATCGGCTCCCCGGTCATCGTTGAAGCCAATACGGTCGAATACCGCTGGGGTTCACGGATTTCGATCTACACCGGGCTGCCTGCAACCATCGGCTGGAACTGGCATCAACGTCAGCAGCGCGCCACGATTATCGATACATCAATCTGGGCACGAATCGACGATGTAAACGCCTTCTATAACACCACCGACCTCGAACAGGCAGTAAATTTCCTGCGGAAGTACAATGTTAAGTACATCATTGTCGGCGAGCTGGAACGCGTAACCTACGACCCGTTGGGTATCGCCAAGTTCGCGAGAGATGCCGGTCAATACTGGCAGCCGGCCTATAGTAATGAAACCACCGCCATTTACGAGGTGATGCAATGAGTGAAGTGACGCGTCCAGCTCGTATTTTTCATATCGCGCATAACTCGGAGTGGGCTGACGCGCTGGAAAACGGCGCTTACCGTACCAGCTCCCTGACTGACGAAGGGTTTATCCATTTTTCGACCGGCCGGCAATTGCTGCGCAGCGCCGACAAGTTTTATCACGGTGATCAGTACGTGGTTTTGTTGGTGATTGATCCGCAGAAATTGGCAGCCGAACTGCGCTACGAGCCGATTGCTGATGGGCAAGAATTCCCGCACCTGTACGGCGAGCTCAACCTGGATGCCGTGACGCAGGTGCTGCCATTTTCACCAGAGGGTGACGGCAGTTTTAGCTGGCCAAAAACATTGACACCAAACGAGGACGAACTGTGATCGATGTTGTCTGGTGGTATCTGGTCGTTTCCATCGCCGGCTGGCTGACGCTGCCACTGGCACAGCGGCTGCTGCGCTTCCTGCCAGACCGCGGCTTTACCCTGGTGCGTCCACTGGCCTTATTAGGCTGGGGCTTCATATTCTGGCTTTTGACATCCCTGGGCGTGCTGCAGAATGATATCGGCGGTGTGCTGTTGGCTCTGGTACTGCTGGCGATCATCAGTCTGATTGCCGGGAATCGACGCCTGGGTGAGCTTTGGAACTGGATCAAGCAGCATAAACGGGTGGTGATCACCAGTGAAGTGTTGTTTTTGCTGGCATTTGCCGCCTGGGCATTTGTGAGGGCAGCCAACCCAGATGTCAACTACACCGAAAAGCCGATGGAATTGGCGTTCATCAATTCGATTTTGCGCTCGCCGGGTTTTCCGCCGAACGATCCATGGCTGTCGGGATATGCCATTTCGTATTACTACTTTGGCTACGTCATTGTAGCCATGCTGGTGCACGTCACCGGTACGGTCAGCAGTGTGGCGTTCAATCTGGCGATCGCCATGTGGTTCGCGCTAACCGCGCTAGGAGCCTACGGCATCGTGTATAACCTGTTGGCACGGTCCGGAGACGTCCAGGATGAGGCACAACCCAGACGGGCTGCCGGATGGGCATTGCTGGCGCCGCTGTTTATTCTGATTGTCAGCAATTTGAGCGGGCTATTGGATGTACTGCATGCCAACGGCGTTTTCTGGTCAGCCGGCAGCGATGGTCAATTGCAGTCTCCCTTCTGGACATGGCTGAATATCAAAGAGCTTAACGTGGCTCCGCGGGAGCCCTTAGGTTGGCTGCCGCAGCGCGGCGGCTGGCTGTGGTGGATGGGCTCGCGCGTGGTGCAGGATTTTACTTTATCCGGCGGCACGACCGAAGTGATCAACGAATTCCCTTTTTTCTCGTACCTGCTGGCTGACCTGCACCCGCATGTTTTGGCTATGCCTTTCGTGTTACTGGCGGTTGGGCTGGCGCTCAACCTGGCGTACCGCGGGCTTGGGGAGAAAATCGAGAAGGTGCAGGTCAGCAGCAGGCTGCGCAATTTTGAATTTTGGTCGACTGCCATCATCCTGGGTGGGTTGTCATTCCTTAATACCTGGGATTTTCCGATTTATGTGGCGTTGTTTGCCGCGGTTTTCACCTGGCACCGAACCGTGCAAAATGGCTGGGGTTGGGCGCGGGTAGGCGATTTCATAAAAATTGGACTGCTGTTCGGTATAGCAGGGGCTGTGGTTTACCTGCCGTTCTACATCGGCTTCGCATCTCAGGCAGGGGGGCTGTTGCCAAGTCTGGCGTTTCATACCCGGGGTGCCTACTTCCTGGTGATGTTTCTGCCACTGCTGTTTCCGATCAGCACGTGGTTGATTGCAAACTTACGCAAGGTCAGCCGGCGGGATTGGAGAAATGGCTTGCTGGCCGGGGTTGGCGTGGTCACGGCTTTGTGGGTGTTCATGCTGGCTGCCGGCGTCCTCTTTCAAGCTGCTTTGACCGCGGGTCAGAGCTGGCAGGCAAATGGCGGCACGCTGGCAGCAACCGGCGCCAGACTTTCCTCTGCGGTGAGTGCTTTCTTTGGTACGCAAGGCGGGGGCGGTGCGGAACTGCTGCAGACAGCAGTTTTGCGGCGGATCACCGACCCCGTCACCTGGCTGATATTGCTGGTGGTTGTCATTTTCGCGTGGGTAGTGCTTTCGGCAGCGCGCCGGCAACCCTTGACGGCTGAAATTAATCCAGAAGATCAGCCGCCACCTCTGGCGCCACACCGCGTGATCAATGCGTTCGTAGCTTTGCTGATCCTGATTGGCGCTGGATTAACCCTGCTGCCAGAGTTCTTTTATTTGAAAGATGGCTTTGGCACTCGCCTGAATACCATTTTCAAGTTCTACTTTCAAACCTGGATGGTATGGGGTCTGGCAGCTGCCTACTCCACCGCAATTTTATGGCGGCAGCTGCGTAAGCTGGGTGCGGCTGCTTTCAAAGCCGGCTGGGTGCTGCTGACCGCAGCTGCGTTGATCTACCCGGTCATCATGCTGACAGCCAAGACGGGGTTACCCGGGAAACCATTGACCGAGCTGACGCTGGACGGTAAAGCTTACCTGCAAAGATATAATCCAGACGAATGGGCAGCCTTCACATGGTTACAGTCTGCACCCATAGGGGTGGTGGCTGAGACCGTAGGTGCGTCGTATAACCCGGATACCGCTCGGGTGTCCACTCACAGCGGTCAACCCTCTCTGCTGGGCTGGGAAGGTCACGAATGGCAGTGGCGCGGTGGTGCCGAGGAAATAGGCTCACGGCGCGGCGACCTGGATGTGCTATTTACCACCAACAATTGGGAGGAAGCCTCAATTATCACAACCCGCTACGCGATCCGCTATATCTACGTGGGACCGGTTGAGCGGGCCACCTACAATGTGGATGAGACTAAATTCCTGGATAATACACGTGTGGTGTACCAAAATGCCGCGGTCACTATATACGAAGTGCCAGGTGAAAATCCGCAGTCTTTGCTGATAAGCGAGCAAGTGACGCCATGATGAACTCAGTATCCCTCAACCCAAAACTTCAACGCCTGGCATGGATCGCAGCCGGCATTTTTGCGTTCCTGATGCGTTTTGTACTGCTTGACAAACTTCCGTTGACCAATCCGGAGGCGATTAATGCGCTGCAGGCTTTGAATGTTACTCAAGCCGGTGAACAGCAAATCGGAGGCGAGACGGGCTACGTCCTGCTCAGCGCTGCCTGGTTCTTCCTGTTTGGCGCTGGCGACGGTATAGCACGTTTTTGGCCAGCGCTGGCTGGCACTGTTCTGACACTCACCCCCTGGCTCTTCCGCAAACAGTTAGGCGAGAAAGCGGCATTGCTGCTGTGCTTCGGACTGGTGCTGGATGCCGGCTGGACAGCGGTCTCCCGTCAGGCACACGGCATGACCCTGGCTGGTTTATTTAGCATTCTGGCATTGGCTGCGCTGGTAAACAAAAAGCCGCGGCTAATAGGGACTTTTACCGCGCTGGCACTTCTGGGTGGACCAGCCTTCTGGCTGGGAATTGTCGGATTGGGGATGGCCTTTGGGCTCTACAAATTGGTTTTCCAACCCCGTCAGGCGCCACGCGAAGAAGACGAGATTGAAGAGATTGGAATTTTTGCAGGGATTAACTGGAAACCCGCAGTTATCTGGTTTGGGGGCATGCTGCTGGTCTGTGGCACTCTGCTATTGATCATCCCGAATGGCATAAGCTCGATCTTCAATGGCTTTGTTCAATATTTTTCCAGTTGGGTGAATCCCGGCGGTTTAAATATCTGGCGCCTACTGCTTGGGTTGGTGCTTTCACAACCCATCGGATTCCTTTTTGCAACGGTCGGAATCTTGCGCATATTGCGCAATCACGACCGGTTGGATACCTTGCTGTCTGTCTGGTGGTTGACCGCACTGATTTTAGTACTGCTGAATCCCGGAAGGGAGATGATCCAGGTAGGATGGGCTGCGCTGCCAATGCTGGCTCTGGCGTCTCGTCAGTTAGCCGGGCTGTTGAAAATTAGGATTGAAGCAGGCTGGACTGCCATTGCGTATAGCATAATCGTGGTTGTGCTTATGGTATTTGCCTGGCTTAATTTCATTGCTTACTTCCAGGCTGCCTCCCCAGAAGTTTCGACATTTGTGCGGATCATTACGACAGTTTTCCCAGTTTTACTACTGGTCGGTGCCGCGATCGTAATTCGCTGGTTCTGGAGCGAGGAAACGGCCGGACAGGGGGCGCTGTGGGGTTTGGTGGCAACGTTAGCCTTGTGGGGTTTTTCAGCTGCCTGGGGCGGTACCGGTCTTGGGGCAAATCCCGCTGGCCAAATTTGGCGCGCGGGCGGATTGATCGACGAAGTGGACTTAATTAATTCCACGGTCGATGACCTGTCAACCTGGAAGATGCGTGTCCCCGGAGAGCTGGACCTGGTTGTGGAAGGGGTCGAGTCGCCAGCCTTGAGATGGGCGCTGCGGGATTACGACCAGGTAAAGTTTGTCACCTCGACTGCTTCTACCGCATCCCCAGCGATGTTGATCACAATTGATAAGCCTTCGCCGGAACTGGCAGAGACCTATCGCGGGCAGGACTTTGTGCTGGAAGTTAATCCGAATTGGCAAATGAGTTTTGACGAATGGCTACAATGGGTGGCGTTCAAAAAAGTACCTGTGAGCAAGACAATGGTGGTATTATGGGCGCGCGCTGATTTATTCCCGGACGCAGCAGGCTTTAACCCCTGAATTTAATCTTAGATTGGAATTATTGAATGGTGAAACCGAGTATCATCGCAATTGACGGACCAGCTGCTTCGGGAAAATCGACCCTGGGCGAGCGGCTCGCACAACGCATCGGTTATTTATACTTAGACACAGGCCTGATGTACCGCGCGGTCACCTGGGCGGCTTTGGAAAAATACGGACGGGTCGATGAAGAGGATGATGTCTCTGTGCTGGCAAAGCAGATCGTGATCGACGTACGGCCACCTTCCATCGCTGACGGCCGCAGCGCGGACGTGTGCATTGACGGCAAGGATGTTACCTGGGAGGTGCGTTCCCCGGAAGTAGATGCCAACGTCTCGCAGGTGTCGGCTTACCCGCGGGTGCGCGAGGCGATGACCCAGCAGCAGCGACGCATTGGTCAGCGCGGTGGGGTGGTGATGGTCGGCCGGGATATTGGTACAGTGGTCTTCCCTGAGGCAGGATTGAAAATTTATCTGATTGCATCGGTGGAGGAGCGCGCACGCCGGCGGTACCGCGAGGTCACAACGCGCGGCGAAAGTGCAGATTACACATCTATGCTGGCAGCTTTGAGAAGGCGTGATGCGTATGACTCTGGCAGGAAACACGCACCGCTCAGGCCGGCAGCTGACGCGGTCATCCTCGACTCGGATGGATTGAGCATCGATCAAGTTGTGGCGCAGGCGCTTGAGTTGATTGAGAAGTAGTAAATCTGTAGACGATGCGCCAAGGGGGAAGGATTATGGAAAACAAGCCAGGATACGTTATTACCGCCTTATTGTCGCAAGTTCACGACTCAATCCAGCGTGGCTTCATTTCGTGTACCCAAATTGACAGCTACCCGGGTTGAGAATGCTATAATTTTGTCATCGCTGATTAGCGGTGAAAACCCATGCTGATCGAATTTAACCCATTCGCCTCGCAGCCGTATATCGATCTACCTTTTCAGGTAAGCAGCTGGATCGGATTATTTGTGCTGGCAGGATTTCTGGTGTGGGGCTTTACCCGCTGGCGCGAGTTTTCCATCGGCTACCCGCTACAGCAGTGGGGAATTACCATATTCTTCATCGTCAGCACACCGTTGACGCTGGCATTCCTTAATTTTTATCTTCCGACTCAGGTCTCACTGCCAATCCCGAACTTGCCTATTGAAGGCGGGGAACCGCTGGTGTTCTTGTTGTTTGCCTTACCCTGGGTTTTAGCAGGGGGTATGGCTGGACCAACCAGCGGAGGTTTGGTGGGGTTGTTCAGCGGTGCAGTGATGGCGGCTTTCGTCACCCATAACCTGTTCACTCCCCTGGAGACAGCCGGCCTGGGCTTGATATTTGGCGCAGCCGTCCGCCAAAATTACCGAACTGTGTTTTACCGGGTTTTGCGCAACCCCTTCCCGACCGCGGTGCTGGTGTCGCTGGCCTACATCCCGATCTTTATTATCGTGGCCTTTCTGAGCATACCGGGAACGCTGGCTGAACGCCTGGATTATGCGTTGGCGCAATATTGGCTGCAGATATTTGTAAAAATCATTCCGCTGATAGCCGCCGGGCTCTTCGCACAACTGGTGTATTGGGCTGTACCCGGTCTTTGGCCGCGTCCGGCACAGATGGTGCCTTCTCCAGCTGAGTCCAGCCTGCAAACGCGTTTCATGACCATCACTTTGCCGATGGTGCTGATCTTGGTCATGGTGCTGACTCTGGCAGACTGGTTGGTGGCAGGGTTAGCGGCGCGTCAAATGATCGAAGCACGGCTGGGGAATACAACCCGCATGGCAGCGGAGAGCGTGCCTTATTTTCTGGAGGCCGGGCAGTCCCTGATCCTCAATATGGCGACCACAGAATTGATTGACGCTCCGGTCGACTCGGTGCCGGATCAATTGGCCGACAACATTCGGGCAGTGTCTTATTTTCACCAACTGGCTTTGTTCAATGTGGACGGAGAAATTCAGGGAAGTTACCCACAGACCAATTTTTCCTACTCCGACCTGACGGATGAAGAAGAGCTGGCAATTGGTCTGGCTAATAAAGGTATCCGCATCCAGATTTACACCGTTCCACCGGCTTCAATTGAAACCGGCGGTAACATTTCCTTCATTGCCGCTATTCTGGACCAGACAGGAACGGCACGGGGTGTCCTGCTCGGCCGGGCTGACCTGAAGATTAATCCCTTCACCCAACCGGCCTTGACTGCCTTGACCTCGCTCGGTGAGGATGGGGGCGAGGGTTACATCCTGGATGAGAACGGGCAGGTTCTCTTCAAAACTGTAGATTCGACCGGGCTGACCGGTGCGGATGTGTATGCCGACCAGGTGAACGGCGAACCTCAATTTTTCGATGACCTTTCGGCCACAGGGACTCGTCAGATGGTGTATTACCAACCGGTCGTGGGGCGACCATGGGCAGTGGTGGCAACCATGCCAGCGCGCGTAGCCCAGCAAACTTCGTTGGAAATAGCTGTGCCGCTCTTAGCGATTTTGGGTTTGTTCACCCTGCTGGCCTACCTCCTGCTGCGCTTTGCGCTTGGCTCGGTTATCGCGTCATTAAAGGCATTGGCGGGGCAGGCAACTTTAATTTCGCAAGGTCAACTGACTTCAACTGCTCCGGTTACCGGTGTGGATGAGATTGGGACCCTCGGCAAATCCTTCGAACAAATGCGTCAGAGCTTGAAAGCGCGCCTGGATGAGTTGAACAAACTGCTGACTGTCAGTCAAGGCGTGGCGGCAAAATTGGATATTGAAGAGGCTATCCAACCCATTCTGGAAGCCGCGTTAAGTGAAGATGCTGTCTCTGCGCGGGCAGTGTTGATCCAAGATGTGCGCATGGATATAGCTGGTGACAAGCTGGTAGCTATCGGCGCTGGTCCTGACGCACAGCAGTTTGCTCATCTGGATAGCCAGGTGTTTGACCTGATGCGGACTCAAGACGTCCTCACGATCCAAAATACTACCCGCGTTCGCCGTCTATCCTCGCTGAATTATCAAATGCACCCGGCAGCGCTGATTTCATTACCGCTGTACCATGAAAATACTTATTACGGCGCATTATGGGTGGGTTATCCCAAACCGCGGCGGTTTAGCGATGAGGAAGTGCGGTTCCTGTCCACCCTGGCAGGCGAGGCTGCGGTAGCCGCTGCCAATGCGCGGCTGTACGCCTCGGCGGAAATTGGCCGGCGCCGCTTGGAAGCCGTCTTGACCTCCAACCCGGAGCCGATCATGGTGTTTGATGATCAGGACCGCTTACTGCTGCTCAATCCGGCAGCCATGCAGGTTTCCGGATTAATCACCACACCGACGGTGGGTCAACAGGCCAGGGACGTGGTCACCTCGCCGGAGTTAGCCAGCCTGCTCAGCGGACCCATGGAGCAGCGCATCGCCACGCGCGAGATCAAACTTTCCAACGGCAAGATCTACCATGCAGCTGTGGCGCCGGTGATGGGAGAGAATCAACGATTGGGGAAAGTAGCCGTGCTACGGGATGTCTCTCACTATAAAGAATTGGATTCTGTGAAATCCGACTTCGTGGCGACGGTCAGCCATGACTTACGCTCACCTCTGGCATTGATGCGCGGCTATACCACCATGATTCCAATGGTGGGTGAGCTGAACGACCAACAAAAAAGCTATGTTGCCAAGATGGTGCTCGGCGTAGAGGATATGAGCCGGTTGGTCAATAACCTGCTGGATTTGGGACGCCTTGAGTCGGGCATCAAGCTCAAACTGGGCAAACTGAATCCAGATGCCATGGTCGAACAGGTTATCGCTCAATTAACGCCGCAAGCCAATCAGAAGAAAATCATGCTGCTCTTCACCCGGGTGGCAGGAGAAGAACCCGTTGAGGTCAGTGCCGATGTGGCTCTGGTGCAGCAGGCGTTGATTAATCTGGTGGATAACGCCATTAAGTACACCAAAGTCGGCGGGGAAGTATTCGTGAGCGTGGCGGTTCAAGGGGACAAATTGGCCTTCACGGTGCGCGACTCGGGCATTGGTATCGCACCGCTTGACCTGCCGCGGCTGTTCGAAAAGTTCTATCGCAGCGGGCGGCGTGAAGCGCACGAGCAGCGCGGTACCGGGTTGGGCCTGGCGATCGTTAAAAACATTGCCGAACGGCATGGCGGGCAGGTGCTGGTTGAGAGCCAGCTTGGAAAGGGAAGCCAATTTACCCTCGAAATTCCACTTAATCAACAATCCGCGGTTAACCCCCTGGTGGGGATGCCGCGCGGGAAAAACTAGAAACCCTTGTTTTCTGTCAACAGCGAGATTATTTTCTTCGTCAGCCTGGCTGCCTGGGTTGGCTACCGCCTGCTGGCAAATAAAAAAGCAGGCGTGTTTTGGGCGCGCGAAGTCGTCATCAACCTTTTTTACTTTTACGGCTGGGCGGTCTTCCTCTTGACGCTGGCGCCGTTGAATATTGTTCTGTTCGATTTTGACTTCAGCGGCGCAAATCTGGTGCCATTATCAGAGGCTTTGCGGTATCTGAGATATCTGGATGCGCCGGGAGTCAAACGAAACTTGTTGGGTAATCTGTTCCTGCTGGCACCTCTGGGGATTTTTCTACCGGTTTTACACCGGCGCTACCGGAGATTGGGCGCGGTGCTTGGCACAGGATTCCTGGTAACCCTGGGGATCGAAGCCGCACAACTCCTGCTGGCTTACAGGGTATTCGACATCGATGACCTGATTCTGAACGTCCTGGGTGTCTTTCTGGCATTTGTGATTTTCAGCCTGCTATTGGTGATCCCTGGGTTACGGCGTGCCGTGGACCGCATCACCAACCGACCTCAGGTTGGGACCAGTGGCTACTTCAAAGGGTACGTGGTTGTGGTCATCCTACTGTTCGGAGCGGTATTTACTGCCGGATACCTGGAAAATGCGCATACTACAGAACAGATCCTCGATTCTTTGCCGTCGCAGGGTCAACGCCTGGTAGCCAAGGCGAATTATGGACGGTATCTGATTCTGCTTACGGAGAGCGGTGACGGCGGCATGAATCTCGTAGAGTACCGGCAGGTGCCAATTAAGCGTTTCGCACCCGTCTACGGATACAGCGGATTGACCTTGCAGCAGGATGAATTTGTTGTCTCTGGAAATTGGCTGGTCGGTGAGTATTCAGATTTCTTTGTCGTGGCACGCAGCAACCAACTCGTGGCGGCCATGCAAGTCGGTGACGAACAATACCCGGTGCTATCGGATGGCGAATACCATTTCTCGGTAGGGCGTTTCCCAATCGCAACGGATATTCGATTTCGTGAATTCCGATTCATTGATGCTGCCGGCAACGATCTGGGATTGACTTCAGCTGATCAAAATTGAGAATGTGACACGGAAAGGCAGAGTCATCTGTCATAAATAGTAAAAATGGGGGTATAATAAAAATTCACGGCTTCATTAATAACGGTTCAAATATCGCGCAAGGACCGAGAAAACAGAATATTGATCAAAATTGGTCGAAAAATCACTTGAAGTATTAATCTCTTGTGGTACAATTCAAGTTTGCATGTGTGTCCTGGGAGCCTTCTAAAACAAATTAAACGCTGAGAGAGATTTCACCAGCGTCGCTGATCATTTAAACCCCCCGGGTGCTGTCTGAGGAGGCATATTAGTGGAAACGAAAAGTTTGGTTGCACTTCGTATCAGCCTGGCCTCGCCAGATACGATACGTTCATGGTCGTATGGTGAAGTTCTAAAACCAGAAACAATTAACTACCGGCGCCTGCGTCCGGAAAAAGATGGCCTGTTCGACGAGGCGATTTTTGGCCCTACCCGCGATTATCAGTGCTATTGCGGAAAGTATAAGAACCCGCGCTACAAAGGCATTATTTGCGATAAATGTGGCGTCGAGGTTACCCGTTCATCTGTCCGCCGCGAGCGCATGGGTCACATTGACCTGGCGACTCCGGTGGCACATATCTGGTATACACGCCGCGTTCCTTCCTATCTGGGTTTGCTGCTGGACATTTCCCGCCGCAACCTGGATCGGGTGTTGTATTTTGCGCAGTACATTGTCACCTATGTGGACGAGGACGCCCGCCAGAAGGCTCTGAAACGGCTGGACGACGAAATCAACCTGTCCGAACGCGAACAGGCCCAGCAGATCAATGCCCGCATTCTGGAAGTCAAGCAGAGCCGCGACCGCAAGATCGGCGAACTGAATCAGCGGAAACTGGACATGGAAGCCCGCCGCGACGAGCAGATTGCTTCGAAGCTCGAGCCGGTCATTCAGGAAGGCCAGTCTCTGGAACGCACGTTGCAGGAAAAAGTAGGCAGCCCGACGATTAAAGCTATTGTGTTCAATTCGGCCAGCGTTGAAATTGCCGCTGCTGGAGAGACCATTTCCACGCAACAAATTTCGCGCGTTCAAAAGGTAGTCAAAGAACGTCTGGACGAATTGGAAGGCGAATTCAAGGATCAACTTCAGCGCGATCTGGAAGTGATCAAGATGCAGATCGAGGAGATCCGTGCACAGGCCGACATCGAAATGGAAGGCTTGCGCAGCACGTTGGAAGATCAATCCAATGTATCGCAGAACAACAACTCACGCCAGCGCGACGAACTGCAGGAGCTGCGTCCGTTTACCTTCCTAACCGAAAACCGCTACCGCGAGCTCAAACAGCGTTGGGGTAATGTTTTCCGGGCAGATATGGGTGCTGAAGCTTTCTATGACGTCCTGCGCCGGCTCGACCTGGAAAAATTAGCCGAAGATCTCTGGCATGAGGTCAAGACCTCCAAGAGCAAGCAGAAACGCAAGAAGGCAACCACGCGTCTGAAGGTGGTGGAGGCTTTCCGCCGCTCCAATAACCGCCCCGAGTGGATGATTATGACGGTTTTACCGGTCATTCCGCCCGATCTGCGCCCCATGGTGCAGCTTGACGGCGGTCGTTTTGCCACCTCTGACCTCAATGACCTGTACCGCCGAGTCATCAATCGCAACAACCGGCTCAAACGGCTGCTGGAACTGGGTGCCCCGGACGTCATCGTGCGTAATGAAAAGCGCATGCTCCAGGAAGCGGTTGACTCTCTGATCGACAACTCACAGCGCGGTAAAGCGCTTTCCCGCCGCGGCCGCCGCGAACTTAAATCTCTGAGCGACATGCTCAAGGGCAAGAAAGGGCGTTTCCGCCGCAATCTGCTGGGTAAACGGGTGGATTACTCCGGTCGTTCAGTTATCGTTGTTGGACCGACCTTGAAGTTATATGAATGCGGTTTACCTAAAGCCATGGCGCTGGAATTGTTCCGCCCGTTTGTCATTGCCAAACTGGTATATCACTCCTATGCTGCCAACGTCAAAGGCGCGCGCCGCTTCATTGAGCGCAACCGTCCCGAAGTTTGGGAAGTGCTCGAGGAGGTCATCAAAGAGCGTCCGGTATTACTCAACCGTGCACCAACCCTGCACCGATTGGGTATCCAGGCTTTCAAACCGATTCTGATTGAAGGCTCGGCTATTCAGTTGCATCCACTGGTGACCACTGCCTTCAATGCAGACTTCGACGGCGACCAGATGGCTGTGCATGTCCCTCTCTCGGAAAAAGCGGTCTGGGAAGCCAACAACCTGATGCTTTCCTCGCGGAATCTGCTCAAACCAGCCGATGGCGAGCCGATCATCAGCCCTTCCAAAGACATGGTATTGGGTGTTTACTACCTGACCATGATCGATAACCTGGATCACCGCGGCAACGACCGGTTGTTTGCCAGCATTGACGAAGTTAATCTGGCTTATCAGCTCGGCCAGTTGGACATTCATGCCCGCATCCAGGTTGTCGTCGAGTCCTACTACGACGAAAATAACAACCGTTTACCCGAAGCCAAAAAAATGATGATCAAAACCACGGTTGGCCGGGTGTTATTCAACTATATTTTGCCAGAACAAATGCGGTTCCAGAACATGCCACTCGATAAGGGTGGTGTGAAAGATCTGATTGCCAGTGTCTATGACATTTGCGGTGAAAAAATTACCACCGAGACGGCGGATGCAGTCAAGGACATTGGCTTCGAATACGCCATGCGCTCCGGTTCGACCATCGCGGTGGCTGACATCACCATGCCCAGCGACAAACCAGAAATTTTGGCTAAGGCTAATGAAGGCATCGAGGCTGTTCAACGCTCATATCGCCGCGGTTTGTTGACTGAGCAGGAACGCAACGAACGCGAGATTGAAATCTGGCAGCAGACAACCAAAGACGTAGGCGATGCTGTTCGCCGCGGAATGGACCCCAACGGAAACTTGTCAACCATGGCCAACTCTGGCGCGACCAAGGGCGGTTTCGGTCCGATTTCTCAGCTGGCAGGCATGCGCGGTTTGATGGCTGACCCGGCCGGACGTATTATTCGCCTGCCGATTCAGTCCAACTTCCGTGAAGGCTTGACTGCTCTGGAATACTTTATCTCCACGCACGGTGCACGTAAAGGTCTGGCTGATACCGCGCTGCGTACAGCGGATGCCGGTTATCTGACCCGCCGCCTGGTGGATATCGCGCAGGACATGATCATTAATGAAGAGGACTGCGGAACCCCCGAGGGTATCTGGATCAAGAAGGCCGATGATGTCGCCGGTCAACCGCTGAGCGTCCGCCTGTACGGACGGATGACTGCCGAACGTATGCTCGATCCACAAACCGGCGAGATTCTGGCCGATCGAAATGTGACGCTGGATCACGTTATCATCAAGACGCTGCTGAATGCCGGCTTCGAAAACGTCAAAGTCCGGTCGCCAATGACCTGCGAACTGTCACACGGTGTGTGCCAGCACTGCTACGGCATGGACCTTGGTCGTGGGGAATTGGTCAAACTAGGTTCGGCTGTCGGTATCGTGGCTGCACAATCCATCGGCGAGCCGGGTACACAGTTAACCCTGCGTACTTTCCACACCGGTGGTGTGGCAGCCGGTGGTGACATCACCACGGGTCTGCCGCGCGTTGAAGAGTTGTTCGAAGCTCGCCGCATGCCGAAAGGCGAGGCGGTCATCACCCGAATTTCCGGTGTGGCGCACATTATCCAATCCGAAAAGTTCACCGATCAGCGCGTGGTTCGGGTAGAGCACGCAGAAATGGTCAGCGATGAGTATGAAGTTCCCGAATCCTGGGAAATCGTTGCCAAAGATGAGACTACCGTCTCTCTGGGTGATCCGATCGCCACGCAAGGCGAGGCAACCATCACAGCTCAACACACCGGCAAGGTGCGCATCGATGGACGCAAGGCGGTTGTTTCATACGAACTGCGCGAGGTTGAAGAGGACGAAATCCCCAGCACCAGCCGTATCATGATCAAGGAAGGCGAGCATGTTGAAGCCGGTCAACCGTTGACCGAGGGTTCGCTCAACCCGCATACCATCCTGCGTATCAAGGGGCGGGATGCCGCGCAGATGTATCTGATGAGCGAGATCCAAAAAGTGTATCGTGCTCAGGGTCAGAATATCAATGACAAGCATTTCGAGGTCATCATCCGCAAGATGCTTGGCCGGGTGCAGGTCATTCGTCCCGGTGATACACACTACCTGCCAATGGATCTGGTCGACCGCCTGGAGATCCACCGCGCCAACGAACTTATGTTGGCGGAAGGTAAACAACCCGCTCGTTATGTGGAAATCCTGCTGGGCGTGACGAAGGCTTCGCTGAGCACTGACTCGTTCCTGTCCGCTTCCTCGTTCCAGCACACCATCAAGGTGCTGGCAGGGGCTGCCATTGCCGGGACCGCAGACCCGTTGTTTGGGTTGAAGGAAAATGTGATCATCGGCAAGCTGATTCCAGCCGGTACAGGCTTCCAGGAAGGCCGCTTCAAGAGCGGTGAGTTCGCTGAGGATAACTCGCGTATCTCGATCACCAATATCACCAGTTCATAAGTTACTTTAGCAGCAGTATCAGCTCCGAGGGTCATACCCTCGGAGCTATTTTTTTTTTTATGCTCTATAAAGGATTTGGATCGTGGAGCCTGGAGACGGAGGCCGCCGGCGGCGGTGAATGAAATTCGACGGCTAAAGCGTGATAAACTTATGCGCGAATAAATCTATCTTCCATTGCCACGGCAGTGCGGCAGGAGTTTATTATGGAAATTGGGCTGGTAAAAAACGTCGATATCGACCAGGAAATGCAGCAAGCCTACCTGGATTATGCCATGAGCGTCATTGTGGCGCGAGCGCTGCCAGATGCCAGGGATGGGCTTAAACCTGTTCAGAGGCGCATTTTGTTCGGCATGTACGACATGGGGCTACGGGCAGACACAGGCTACAAAAAATCAGCTCGAATCGTTGGTGAGGTGCTGGGGAAGTACCATCCGCACGGTGACCAGTCGGTGTATGAGGCCATGGCGCGGATGGCGCAGGATTTTTCCATGCGCTATGCGTTAGTGGATGGGCAGGGCAATTTTGGCTCGGTTGATGGCGATCCGCCAGCTGCCATGCGCTATACCGAAGCGAGGCTGACACCGGTAGCCGTGGACATTCTGTCCCAACTTGACCGCGACACCATCGACTTCACCCGTAATTTTGATGATTCGCTCAACGAACCGGATGTGTTGCCGGCGGCAATTCCCAACTTGCTAGTGAACGGCGCCAGCGGTATCGCCGTGGGGATGGCGACCAGCATCCCGCCGCATAATCTGGCTGAAGTCGTTGAGGCGTTGAATTATCTGCTCGAGAGATGGGAAACGCAGGAAGATGTAACCGTCAGCGACCTGATGAAATTCGTTAAGGGGCCAGATTTCCCGACCGGCGGCATCATCTTGCATGAGAACAATGGCGAAGATTTGCTATCTGCTTATGCCACGGGGCGCGGCAAGGTCACACTGCGCGGTAAAGTGCATCTGGAAGAAATGGGGCGCGGCAAGAATCGCATCATCATTACCGAATTGCCGTATCAAATCAATAAATCATCCTTAATTGAGCGGATCGCCGAATTGGCGCGTGAAGGCGGATTGGATGGCATCAGCGATTTACGTGACGAATCGGATCGACAGGGGATGCGCATCGTCATCGAGTTGAATAAGGTGGCTGAGACGGAAAATGTACTGCGCGGACTCTACAAACGCACACCGCTGCAAACCACCTTCCGGATTTCGCTGCTGGCACTGGTGGCTGGCGAGCCGCACATGCTGTCGCTTAAACAGGCGCTGCGGGTCTATCTGGAGCACAGGATCACGGTGGTGCGCCGCCGCAGTGAGCACGATCTGGCCAAAGCCAAAGCACGCGCTCACATCCTGGATGGTCTGCGCATCGCGCTAGACAACCTGGACGAGGTCATCAATCTCATTCGCAAAGCTCAGGATGTGGACGATGCGCGAACCAAGCTGATGAAGCGCTATAAGTTGAGCGAACTTCAAGCCAATGCCATCCTGGAGATGCAGCTGCGCCGCCTGGCGGCTCTGGAACGCCGCAAAATCGAACTGGAGTACAAAGAAGTCCAGGAGTTGATAGCCGAGCTGGAAGGCTTGCTCAAATCGCCCAGGAAACTACGTCAGGTCGTCAGTGATGAACTCAAGGCGATGAAAACAGCCTATGCTGACCGGCGGCGGACTCAAATTGTGGCACTCACAGAAGGTATGGAAATGAAAAACCTTCTGACGACCACGGATATGATGCCATCTCTGGGGGTCTGGGTTGGGGTTACCGCCAACGGCATCATCGGTAGGACTACTGGGGACGTTTTGCCGCGTTGGAGCGGGCGGAATGCACCGAAATGGCTGTATGCCACCACCACGCACCATACGCTCTATCTGGCAGCCAGTGATGGACGAGCGGCAGCTATTGCCGTCCAATCGCTACCCGAAGTAGAAAAATTTTCGGATGGTGCGCCACTCCACAAGGCGTTACCTTTCGAAGACAACCCAAAATTAGTGCAATTGTTTGCGGCTCCAACGCGCCTGGAGGAGAACGCTGAGCAATTCGTTGTAACGGTCTCGCGCGCTGGATTGGTGAAAAAGTCCAGCCTGCGAGATCTACCTGGGCCGTCAACCCAACTGTTTACCCTCGCCAAAGTGAACCCGGGTGATGAGATAGGCTGGGCGGTGCTGACAGATGGCAAATCCGAAATCATGCTGGCGACACAGCGAGGCATGGTAATCCGCTTCACCGAAGAGGACGTGCGGCCAATGGGGTTGGTAGCGGCAGGAGTCAATGGCATCAAACTGGCGGCGAAGGACCAGGTGATGGGTGCAGCTCGCATCGTGCCTGAATTTGATCTATTATTGGTCGGGCGGGATGGTAAAGCCTGGCGCCTGCCAACGGCTCAATTGCCGGTGCAAGGCCGCTACGGTCAAGGCGCGATCGCCTGCAAACCGCCCCCTGGCGGCGAACTGGTTGGGATGGTTTACTCACACCCGGGTCAGGAAATTATCATTGAAATGAAGGATGGAGCCAGTAGGGTGGAAACCATCGGAAGTATTCCTGCCGGCAGAAGACAATCGACCGCCAAAACGCTCACCGCTGTCAAACCTGGCGACCAGGTCACCGGACTGACGGTGATTGAAGATGGTTTAGCTTACTGGGAAAAACGTCAGGGCGTAGTGCAAAAGAAAACGCGGCGCGTAGTTGCACCTGAACCTCACGCCGATCAATTGGCCTTGCCGTTGGATGGCCAGCCAAAGCGGACGCGTTTCGCAGAAAAACCCCCAGCAGCAAAAGCTGCTCCGGCCAAAAAAACTGAAAAAGCAGGCACACCAAAGTCAAAAGCTGCTACCGCGAAGTCAGAGGATAAACCTAAAACTACGAGGTCGGCCAGTTCACCAACGATAAAGAAAATTGCTGCCAAAGAACCAACGGTAAAAACCGGCGTGGTTGCACCCCCAAAATCAGCAGCTAAACCAACCGCCACACAAACTGGCGAAACAACGGCAAAAACAGCTACAACCACGGTAAAGGTTCCCAAAGCGGTTGGTAAGCCGGCGAAAATCCCGGCAAAACCAGCTGCCAAAACGTCAGCGGTGGTGAAGAAAACCACGGCGGTTGGAAAAGCATCAGCAAGCAAGCCGCCAACGAAATCGGCTGCTACACCAACGACAAAGAGCAAAACAAAACCGTTGGCTAAACCTTCGGCTAAAAAACCAGCTGAAACAACTCGAAAACCAACGGTAAGAAAGCCGACCACTGGGTCCACCAAGCCGGCAGCTAAAAAGCCAGCGGGCGGGACCGCCAGGAGCACGGTAAAACCAGCCAAAACGCCGCTGAAAAAACCCGGGTCCGAAACCAAGTAACAATCAATTGGATTGGTTATTAATTTTGCGGGTTTTTGCACTGTGGGAGTGCAAAAACCCGCAAATAATGGTATCAAAAAACAGGTGGATTTCTAGGTACTATAGGGTATAAAACTCAGCCTCTAGCGCGAAATATGGAAAAAGGAATAATGGTAGGCGATCTTGCCATCCAGCAGGCCAAAAGTGTCGCTGCCGTTATTAACACGCCCTTTTTGCGACGAAGCCGTCCAGGTGAAATGGCGTGAATTGCCTTTTCCAGACGTTCCGGTAAGGGTGAAGGTCGGCTCAGTCAGCAGCTGGGTAAACAGATTGGCATACCAGGAGCGCAGCGCTTCGGAGCCGCGTACCGACCGGACAAAGGTAATGTGGACTGCGTCTGGCAGGTAAAGGTTGTTTACCCGGTTTGGATCGCGGGCATTCAGCGCGTTGAAGTACTCATCGATAATGTCCGGTGCCGGCGGGGCAGGCGGCGGCGGTGCGGGCACTTCCGGCGTTGGTGCCGGTGGCGGCAGCGGTGGCGGCGGATTCCATTGGTAAGCTGCGGCAGCATCCCAGATGTGCGGCAGGTCACGGCGGCATTCATCCCACGAGAAGAAATTGCATCCCTTAAGACCAAGACCTTTGACCGTATCCATGAATTTATTGGTATCTTCGATCGAAGGCGACCAGCGACCGGTGCGGTAGGCAGGACCGGTGGGAATCACGGGGCGGAACGGTGCTTTACCTTCAAACTCCCGCAGCGTGCGCTGCAGCTGAGGTTCCGGGTTATGGGCTTTTTCCCAATAAACCTGCGGCATGTTGTAGTCCACTTTATCCAGGAATTCTTTCCAGGGCAGCTGGGGATGGTAGGAAGGGAAGCGGAAAGAAGAGAGCGCCATGGGCAGGTTGGGGTAAGCACGGCGCAGGCGGTCCATGTAATGGCGGGCGGCATTGACGCGTCCAGGCTGCTTGTATTCAATTTCGGCATCGATGACATAGCCATCCAGGTTGAGGGCCTGAAGTCGTTGTACGGCAATATTGGCTTCTGCACCCGGGTTATAGCCGTATACGTAATGCCAACCCCAGGCGCCAATTCCGGCTGTGTGCAGGGCATCGACCACCGGTGCTAATAAATCGGTGTTGGTGTTGCGGTCCAGGTTATAGGCGTACTGACCGTCCGCAATTTTTAGCAGGACATGGGTGTAGCCGCCGGCTTGAGCCGCGGCAACGATTTTGGCTGGATCTCCGCCTTCAGCGTCGCGGACTTTCCAGATAAAGAACCCTTTTCCTTCAATCGACATGGTTGAAATCCTCCAGCAGGGAGTACGGTGATATCAACCATGTAGTTGCAATTATCCTGCCAATCCGATCTGTGGAGCAATCTTGCGCATAGCCAAGATTACATTGTCCACATGCTCCCACAACTCCACGCCAAAATCCTCAGCGGCTTCGGCCATTTCCTCGCGATTGGTACCGGCGGCGAAGGCACGGTCTTTCCATTTCTTTTTGACCGAGGAAGCCGTCAGGTCATATAAAGAGCGTGACGGGCGGACCAGGGCTACAGCAGTGATCAAGCCGGTGATTTCGTCACAGGCGAAGAGGGCTTTGCGCATCAATGAATCCCGCGGGACGCCGGTATTCACGCCATGGCTAAGAATTGCCTGGATAATTTCATCCGGCACGCCTTTTCCCTGCAAGATGGCTGCGCCAGCCGTCGGGTGTTCCTCCAGGGTGGGGTGAATCTCCCAGTCAAAGTCGTGCAACAGACCAGTGATTCCCCATAATTCAACATCCTGGGAATATTTTTCAGCGTAGAAGCGCATGGCTGCTTCCACGCACAGCATATGATTAATCAATCCCGGGGCTTTGATGTATTCCTGTACGATGGATAATGCATTATCGCGTTCCATGGAAATCCTCAATGATTTAAGATGGGTCAGCAAATATGGGTTCGGGGATGCCAAGCACAGGCAATGGGCGAGTAACGTAAACATCCCAAAACGCGACCAGTGTGGCTGGAATTTCGCGAAGGCGCCAGCGGGCCATCGACCGCGGGTTGTATTCCCGCTGATCGGCAGGAACCCCGACGGCATTTATTCCCAGACCCTGGCAAGTTGTTAGAACCCGGGGAAGGTGATACGCTTGCGTGACGACCAGTGCGTCCGTCACACCAAAAATATGCAAGGCGCGGTAGCAGGTGTCATAGGTGCGCCGGCCGGCGAAATCCATGATCAAAGCTGATTCAGGAACACCCAATTCTATGGCATAAGCCTGCATGGCACCCGGCTCGTTGTAATCCAGAAAGCGATTGTCGCCGCTCATCAACAATTTCTGTACCTTGCCGTCGAAATATAAATCGGCGGCGGTAGAGATGCGGTCACGCAGCACCGGACTAGGTGTTCCATCGCGGTTAAGGCTGGCACCGAAAACAATTGCCACTGGCATTTGCGGTGCCTGTTCAAGACTGGATGTGCGCGCGCGAGCAATAAATTCAGATAACAGGGTTGGCAGGCCAAGGATAAGCAGTGCTCCAGCCAACAGGATCAGAGCGGCACGGCTGAAGAATCGAAATATTCTACGAAGCATAGCGGTGATTTTACCACGCGGTTGGCCGTGAATTTTTTTACCGACCGAGATAGTCAGCCGTTGTTACGCCTGAACGCCGCACAGCCTGGCGCAACGGGTCATACACCGAATCGTCAACCACACGCAAGTCCTGGATGTCATAGTCGCCATTGGCTGCCGTCAGCAACGCTTTGCCTTCATCGGTTTTGACGATATCGACCAGGACGCTGACCAGCTTGGCACGAATCGGGTCCGGCAAGGTCGGGATGGTCGAAAAGTTCAGGTTTGGAATATCCGGCGGGCTTTGCCATATGACGACGACCTGTTGGTCAACATCCGGCAGGTCGTTAATCACAGCACTGGCAGTCCGCGGATCACCGGTATATGCAAAGGTCGCGCCATAATCGCATACACCTTTGATGTAAAGACTGCGAACGACAGCTGTATGTGATTGAACAATGGCGCCGGGAAGTGAGTCGATGCTCAACTCTTCCAGAATGCCATACGGGTAAATATGACCAGAAACGGAACCCTCTTCGGTCCAGCATGGACGTAAACCGTCCAGTTGGCGTAGAGCTGTCTCAGCGTCTGCCGTGGCGGTATTGGTTTGCGGGTCGAAAAATGAGGTAAAACCATTTTCATTATTAGCTAAAATTTGTGTGCCGTAATAATAAGTGCCAAAGTGATTGGTCAGCAATTGAACGTCGACCAAATTCTGGGAACTGGCGTTAATATATGTCAAGGGATGCAGCCAGGCAGCATGAATTGAACCGACCTCGAGCATATCCAGCATTTGTTCATATGTCGGAAAAATCACAGCACCGAAAGTCAACCCAATCCGCTTATCCAGCTCCTGGACCAAGGTTTCGATCGCAGCCTGCGATTCAGGGTCATCCTGGCGGAAGACATAGCCAATCAATATTGGATTGGTAGGGTCTCCCAAAGGCAGGGGAGGAGTCGTGGCTGTAGGACCGACAAAACCCTGGGTAGGGGTCGGCTCAATGGTGGGGGTGCCGGTTGAACAGCCTGCCAGCGACAGGAAGACTAGAATGATCAGAACTGTGAGAAGAAATCGGTGTTTTACCAGTGGCACGGCGTTTATTTCCCTCCAGACGGTTAATACCGGCCGTTCCATGATTATAATCGGTTTTATCTGAATAGATTTCTGCTGACCGACATGGATTTAGCTAAGAAACAGTCTTCAGCACAACGAGAAGAGGAAAAAATGACGTTTCAACAATTTGTCAAAGGTTTAGCGATTGGCATCCTGGTGTTGGTGTTGTTGATTGCCGGCTTGCTGGTTGCCACCGGGTTCATCCTAAAGAACGGCGCACAAAAAGCCATTCAACCCATTGAAGAGGCCAATAATTACCTGTCGACCCAGGTGAATAATGTGCTGCATCCCACCCCAACGGTGATTCCCGATCCTGTTACGATCTTGCGGGACGTTCGCTCGCTGGCGCGATTGGAAACGGTGCAGTACTCAATGGAAAAGGTCATCACGACTGAGGTTGGTCAGGGACCACTCGGCTTTTTGTTTGGCGACCGCCTGCTTTTCGTGGCGCATGGCGAGGTGATCGCCGGCATCGACCTGGAAAAATTAACCGCTGAGAGTATGTGGGTAGAAAACGGGGTGTTAATGGTGCGCTTGCCACCGACAGAGATATTCGTGGCAACGCTGAACAATCAATTATCCTATGTATACGACCGCGAAACCGGCATTCTCAAGCGTGGCGATGTGACGCTAGAAAGTCTGGCACGCCAGGCTGCTGAGGAAGAAATTAGCAGAGCCGCCGTGGAAGATGGCATTCTCGAGATGGCTGAAAAAAATGCCGAGAGCTATCTCTACCGCTTGCTGCGTCAACTGGGTTACCCGGAAGTTATTTTCGTGCACGACCAGGACTAAATCCGGTACGTCCAGCTATCATTGGCGTATTTCTCGGCTTCCAGACTGAGCGCGCGGCTTAACTCGGATTCACTGGGTTCACCGGCGACTATTTGGATTTGTAGTTGTTCTGCGAAGGCTGCTCTAATCGCCTCCGCAGCTTGCTGCCACGTCGGTGGGAAGCCAAGGACCGCTTCGGCGGTGGCGGCGTGCTCGAGCAACCGCTGGCGGGCGGAGGCTTGCTCAGACAGCGATTCAAACTTGAGAACTTGAGTGATTCTGGCCAGGTCACCAAATAGCGGCAATGATCCGTGTTGCAAGACACCCATACCGCGGCGGGCCTGCGCTGATCCGATCAACTTCCTGCCGTTGGCAGTAATTTCATAATTTGAGGGGACCTCAAAGCAAACGGCTGCATTCTGAACCGAGCCTTCGGGCAGTTGATAATGGCTGTCAGCATTGGAATTGATACCAAGCTTCGTTAAACCTTCAACCAGGGCTAAGGAAATCCGGCGGTAGCTCTCCAGGACACCGCCTGTCATGATCGGATTGTCCTGATGGGCTGCAATGGAGTAGGTTAGTTCGTCGGTATGCAGGATGGCGCGACCGCCAGTTGGCCGGCGGACGACTTGCCAGCCGTTAGCAATTAACGATGGAAGGTTGACATCCTTGATGGGTTGTGCGTGACCGAGGGAAAGGCAGGCTGGCTCCCAGGCGTATAAACGAAGGGTTGGGGGTTGGTCGAGGCTTCTCACGGCTTCCAGAATGGCTTCATCCAGCGCCATATTCCAGGCACCGGAGGCGGGAGGTGAGGTGATGACGCGCCAAAGGGGGAGTGTCATAGGCTGGAATTATACCGGATATCAGGATTGGGTAAGCACGGTTGTCCAAACAAAATCAATGGAATAATGTCAAAACACTTGACATTTATTGGGGATTTTGTATAATTACATCTGCTATGTCAACGTAAGGAACGCGATGACCATCACGGTATGGCAAGTCCCAAAGACGAATGTCAAGAACCTTAACAAACATGCAGCTTTAGATTTAATCCGTTTCGCAACCGGGGGAATTTCTCGAATTGAGCTGTCTCGCCAGATCGGGTTGACCCGTGCCGCGCTGACTGCCATAGTCAACGATTTGATTAAAGCTGGCGTGGTGCGTGAATCAGGCGGTCAACACCCGGGCGGAAGAAACCCCATCAACCTTGAAATTAATCCCGACATCGGGCGAGTCCTGGGTATCGACATCGGCTCAACCCATGTGACCATTGTTCTGGCAAACTATCAGGCGCAGGTGCTGGCTGAGACCAATGCGCCGATGGATGTTGTACTTGGTCCGGAATTCTGCCTGAACCGCCTTGAAGCACTCATCCAGGATTGGCTGCCAACCACCAAAGTTTTGCTTGATGAAATCACCGCTGCCGCAGTGGGTGTACCGGGACCAGTGGTTTCGGATACCGGCATCGTTGGTGCGCCTCCGATCATGCCGGGGTGGGATAAATTTCCGATCCGCGATTGGTTGGAAGCACACCTGGGTTGTCCAGTCTCGCTGGGAAACGACGCAGAATTTGGCGCTTTGGGTGAGTGGGCGTTTGGCGCCGGACGCGGCGAAAAAAATCTGGCCTATATCAAGGTTGGTACCGGGATTGGTGCCGGGTTTTTATTGGACGGTCAAATTTATCGCGGCACGACAGGATCGGCCGGAGAAATAGGCCACATCACCCTGGATGAAAATGGACCGTTATGCAGCTGCGGGAACCGAGGCTGTTTGGAGGCGATGGCAGGCGGGCGATCACTGGCACAACGCGCACGGGATGGTGTTCTAAAAGGCCGGCGTACCATGCTATCTGAAATCAGGCCGACCGATTCGATCACAGCCCAGGATGTGATTAATTCCGCTCGCCGCGGGGACCTATTTTCTCAACAATTAATTACCGAATCGGGGTATCATTTAGGGACGGCAATTGCAGGTCTAGTCAACTTGATCAATCCAGAAATCATCGTCATAGGTGGTGGTGTCGCCCAACTGGGAGATTTACTGCTCGATCCTATTCGAAAGACCGTGAAAGAACGCAGTTTGCTCGTTTCATGGCAAGCAGTCCGGATTTCAGCGGCAGTGCTGGGTCGTCGCTCATCCGCGATGGGAGCGGTAGCACAGGCATTGTCCATGAGCTTGCACCGAATTGCAGAAAATATCTGATGGAAGGGAGGTGATGGGACCGTCAGACACCCAATCAATTTACTACTAACTCTATCAAAAACCCCATAAATATGGGAAAATATGAACCACTAAATCAATCAGGAGGATTGAGATGAAAAAGTTTTTGCC
>DATMXL010000204.1:0-6779 GCA_035561555.1 Bellilinea sp. | reverse complement strand
ATGGCGTCCGAGAATATCGCTTTCGCGTACGGCGCGGCGAATATGACCGCACATTTCCTTGAGCACAAGGTCGCCGGTTGTGTGACCGTAAAGGTCATTTACCGCTTTGAAGAAGTCGATATCGATCAGAGCCAGCGAAGTCTCGTGGTGATAACGGCGCGCACGCGCCAGTTCCATTTCAACAAGTTCATAAAAATAGCGGCGGTTGTAGAAACCGGTCAGTTCATCGGTGACCGCCAGCAGCTGGACCTGTTCGAAAAGGCGAGCGTTTTCAATGGCAATGGAAGCCTCATTGGCAAAAATCTCAGCCAAGCGGGTATGCTCGCTGCCGTATAAAGCCGGGGTATCTGAGTAAATGCTCAAGTAGCCAAGCACCTGACCATGACCGAGCAGCGGGACTCCCAGCCAGCTTTGACCGCAGTTGAGCGGGCCGAGAGATTTAAAAGGACGGTATTCACGCGCATTCGGCAGGAAGAGCGGCGTTCGATTACGGTTGATGGCCTCAAATTGAGGGTTGCGCGCGGAAATCTCCAGGTCTAGCGGGTCATCATCCGGAGAAAAACCGCTGGCAGCCTGCACCCGCAGTTTACTGCCTGCCAACATATACAGGATTACCCTATCGTAAGGGATCAGTTTTTGCAAGTAATCCAGCACATTTTTCAGGACCTGCTCCATGTTCAGCACGGACGTGAAAGCCGTCATGGCCTGACGCAGCAGTTCGATCTGGTTGCGGGTGTTTTCGTCTATCTGCTGCCGGGTCTTCTGCGGGCTGATATCGCGCAGGATGTTGAGCACGTACAGCTCTGACAAGCGAATACAATCACAGGTCACCCACTTTTGATCCTGTGTCACGGTGCTAATATAGGAAAACTCTTCCTGGCGGGCCTTCCCCTCGGCAAAAGCAGTTTGCACCAGGCCGGTAAAATGCAGGGAATTGGCATAAAAATCATCGAGCAGCAAACCGGTCATATCTTGCAGCTGAATGTTCGACAGCGTCGCGGCGGCCTGGTTGGCGATGACCAGACGGATTTCTCCCTCGTTGTCTTTTCCCCAGATCAGAATTGGATCGGGCAAGTTGAGGAAGTTTTGCCAGAAAAACGGTTCACTGGCATGCAGGTTTATATCGCTATTTAGCAATTGCTCGATCTCACGCCGCAGCTGACGGTTGGATTCCTCCAACGCGGCAGTGCGCAGCGTCACCTGCTCATCAACCTGCTCCTGTTGGCGGCGCAGCCAAATTTCAGTCTGCTCGCTGCTTTGTACGTCCAGTATATTAAGCAGCACCGCCGGCACCTGTCCGTCGGGCGAGACCAGGGGCGAAAAATGCAGCATGAATGAGCGATGGGCTAAGGATAACTCCAGGCTGGAGTCGATTCCCTGCCGGGCTTGCTGGATGGATTTGTCGAGCCCTTGTGCTGACTGACCGAAAAGGTCTAGCAACGAACCACCGACAGCCAGAGGTTTTTCGGTCAACTGTTCAGCCAAACGAACGGCTGCCTGGTTGCAGCCAATGACGCGGAGTTCGTTATCAAACAGTATGAAGGCTTGCGGGTTCGAATCCAGACTTTTAAACACACTCTTCCAGGCTTCCGCCTGGATCTGGTCTATGCCGCTCGGATTAGGATTCTTCCCCCAATGTGCCATGTGCTCAACCTGGTTTGACCATCACCCTGCAGCCTGGCATCCATTGGAGGGCTGCTTTTCCGGATATTCCATTGATTATACAAGATAAGACCGATAAAGCCACAATAAAAACGAGGATGGGTAATTGTTATTAAAAACAGGGTGAGCCAATCCATCGGCTCACCCTGTGGCAACTGCCTGGGCTTACTCAGACAGTTCGACTTCGGTGATGAAATCTCCATGCCAGGTGTGCAGCCAGGTTTGACCGTTAGTGTGCACACTCAACATGCCAGCGATTTGACCGTCGATGGCGTAATCAAAGGTGAAATATCCATAAAATGCGATTCCCATTCCCTCAACTTGCGCTCCAGGAATTTCCTCATCCAATGCGACCTGGGCTGCAGCCGCGGCTTCTTCCAGCGTCAGTGTGCCGCCAGTGGTGGCATACCAGCCACCCATATGACCGTATTTCTCGTTCCACATCATGTTGGGGCCATGTTCGGGGTAAATCGACCCGGTATAGGGATCAACCAACAATTCCATTGCGCCGCGGGCGGTGTCTTTTTCCAGCACCACTGCGTAGAAGTTCTGCTCGAATTCCATGATCTCAGCCAGTTCAAGGTTTGAATCATTGGCCAGATAGGTATTCAGCTTTGTCTGAACGTCTTCGATCGTCAGCCGGGTGCCGCTTTGATCGGGGCTGCCAGGATTGATAAAGGGGCAGGAATTCGCGGTGGAATCCGCCGTCGATCCGCGGTAGCCACCCATCATGCCGCCAAAGGATTGACCGCCCATCATGCCGCCATATCTTGATCCGCGGCTGCCCATCATCCCCCCGAAGAACGAATTGGATCCGCTGGTCTGACCGCAACCTGCAGCCGGACTATCCGAATCAGTAAATATATTCGCCATGAACCCCGGCAAGCGCAGCCCGCTCATCATGGGCATGCCGCTGAAGTTCGAACCCAGGCGCGGCACGGCTTGCCCGGTCCAGAACCAACTGGCTGCCATTACGCCGGCAGCAATCAATCCCAGCGCTGCCACGCCAATCATCAACCAAATGAATACTTTGTTCATATCATCCTCTTATTTCTCAAAAATTAATTCCCTATCGAGGCCTGGATCCATAGCTCGATCTGAGGTTTTTGCGGATCGTTGGTTTCAAGAATGACTCCGCGGCGTACCACCGATCCGGGTGATGCGTGCTGCGGATCGAAATAGACTGTGACCAAACCAGACTTATCCGCCGGGATTTCAGCGGTGCTTAACTCTGCCGTGGTGCAGCCGCAAGTGGTGTAGCCGGATGAGATGACCAGGGCAGCAGTGCCGCGATTAGCGATTTCAAAGGACCAACTGGAAACCTGCGACTGTTTTACAGCGCCAAAATTATGAAAACTGACCGGCACATCAGCATCAGGGCTGGCACCGGAGGTTGGAGGAGTCAGAACTGCCCCCATCATACGGTAATGCATTTGATCGTGCATCAGTTGCACCGGTTCGCTATAAACGATGCGATCCGAGTCGATCCGTTGTGCCGGCGATCCGAGCAATGCCCAGCCAATGGAGGCGCCGACGCCGAAAATCACCAGCGCCAGCGCCACCCAGAGAAGCGGGCCGTTCATCCGACGGCGAATACCAATAAAAGAGGATTTCCCAATTTCCATACTCCCATCTTACGCCCCACCGACCTGTTTTCACATCAGCACAATGTGCCTGAGTCTATAGGCTGTTTAGCCTAAAGCATTCTATGCAATATGGCACTTCGTTTACAGGGACCGCCAGGCTAAACTCAATCCATTGAAGGTTGTAAAATTTTGTGCCCCGTTTGGAGGTTGAATGACCGTTCGTAAACCAAAATTCCCGCTGGCTGCTTTGATTCTGCTGGCGATTTTAACCACAATCCTTTCGGCTTGTGCCCCAGCCTCTTCTTCCAGCGATCTCAAAATGGCGCCGATGGCGGATATGCCCGCCGAGGTACAACAGGCAGCAGTTACAGTGCGAGAAGCTTACCAATTTGCGGTCGCCAACCCGGATGTACTGACCCATTTGCCCTGTTATTGCGGCTGTGGCGGTATGGGGCATACATCAAATTATTCTTGCTATGTGCAATCAGCCGAGGGAGAAGATATCGTATTCGATACGCATGCCCTGGGCTGCGGCATCTGTGTCGATATCGCTCAAGATGCCATGCGCATGCTGCAGGAAGGTAAAACCTTGCCCGATATCCGAGCAGCGATTGACGCGGATTATGCACGTTTTGGTCCCTCCAACATGCCCTGATCCAGACAGGATCCGGATACTCAAACCTCTGTGGCTGCCTTGAAACCAAGCGCTACTCTTCCTAAAATTACTTTTGGATTCTTCCTGGCACTGCTCATCCTGACGGTGCCATTGCCGCTGACCAAGGCTGAACCGGTTGAGCGGCATTTTCGCGTCGAAGCCAGCCAGTTTGCTTATTCTCCTGGTGTGCTGCGGGTCAATCCCGGCGATCAGGTGACCATTGAGCTGGTGGCTACCGACGTGGTTCACGGTATGTATATTGACGATTACGAGTTGCAAACCAGTGCAGACCCCGGTCAGACCGCCACATTGAGCTTTACAGCTGGACAGCCAGGGGTTTTCCGTTTCCGCTGTATCGTGCCCTGCGGTCAACTGCATCCGTTCATGCTGGGTAAGTTGCAGGTTGGGCCAAATCTAATATTGCTTCGAGCGGTACTGCTGAGCGTCGTCGGGCTGGTATTAATGGTGATATGGAAAAAGCCGCGGGTTTCCGCTACGATCTAACCCAACACGCCTGGATTCGGCGTTTGCTACGCTCGCGCTGGCCGCAGTTTGTGCTGCGCGCGGTAACGTTGGCTGGCTTTGTGCTGGTTCTATTAACCGGTTTTCTAGGCTCGCCGATCGGCAGCCGGAATTTTTCAGTGATGTTCGTCTGGATCGCCTGGTGGTCAGCGCTCAAGTTGTTCATGCTGCCCTTTGGCGGGCGCGCTTGGTGCTCCATTTGCCCTATCCCCATGCCGGGTGAATGGTTGCAGCAGGGCTGGCTGGTAAAACCCGGTGGAAAAAAGTTCGGTTTGGGGTTGCGCTGGCCGCGTCAGCTGAGGGGGACCTGGCTGCAATCGGCAGGTTTTGCCGCGATAGGGCTATTCTCCGCCTGGACGCTGACCACTCCCATCGTCACCGCCTGGATATTTGCCGGGCTCATCATTGTCGCGGTGGTGGTGTCCGTGGTTTTCGAGCAGCGTTCCTTTTGCCGTTACCTGTGTCCTATGGGCGGTTTTATTGGCCTGTATTCTGGCTTGGCACCGTTGGAATTGCGCCCGCAACCGAACCGGTCAAGTGAGGAGAAAGTACTGGCTACCAAAGAATGGCCGCACGGCTGCCCGTGGATCAATAACCCGGCAGCATTGAAATCCAACGCCAACTGCGGTTTCTGTCTTGAATGCCTGCGCACCGAGTCCGGTGATCAGATGCAGCTCAATGTGCGTTCGTTCGATGCAGAACTGAGCCAACCAGCATCATTCCGTTTGGATGAAGCTTTCCTTTCGCTCGGCCTCCTCGGCAGTGTGATGATTTATTCGGCTATATTCCAGGGACACTGGGGTGTAATCAAGAATGCTGCTTTGAATGTTGGCACTCTAGCCTGGTGGGGTTTTGCCGGCATTTTCCTGTTAACCAGTTTTGGTTTGCTGCCGGCAATTTTAGCTGGCACAGCTTCGTTGACGCGCAAGTTCAGTCAGTCCGCTCAACCGCTGCGTCTGATGTTCACCCGCTACGCCCGGGCCTTGCTGCCACTCGGGTTGCTTTCGTGGATTGCCTTCACCATTTCATTCGCCTTCGGCAAAATGGCTTACTTGTGGCCTGTGATATCCGATCCGTTTGGCTGGGGCTGGAACCTGTTTGGCACTGCTGGAATGGAATGGCAGCCATACCTGGTCAGCGCAACGCCAATAATCGAGGTGCTGCTGTTGGCTGTCGGCCTGATCTGGTCGGGTAAATCAGTGTTGGACACCACGGAACGGCTGGGAATTTCGGCAGAACGCCGGTTGGCGACCATTCCAGTGATTTTGTTTGCTCTGGGGGTAACCTTTACTATGCTCTGGCTGCTGATCGGTTAATCCCATGGAAAAACTAGCCAAAGCTCTGGTCATTATCCTGGTTCTGGTTGCGATAGCCGTCCCTATAATCGGCAGCCAGCTTACCGCTCAGGCAGATGTCATTGATTTGCATGCCCGCATGCCGGAAAATGGTGGCTGGTCAGAGGAAGTAATTCGCGGGCAGGTTGGTCAAAAGCTGCGGCTGCGCATGACTTCGGATGATGTGCTGCATGGGTTTGCCGTTGCGCAAAGCAGTCTGCCGGAAGTGGAGCTCTTTCCGGGTAAATTTAGTCAGACCGAGCTGGTTTTCGATCAACCCGGCGAATATACCTTCTACTGCACCCGTTGGTGCGGCACCAATCACTGGCGGATGCGCGGCACGATTGTGATCGAAGGTCCGCCATCGGCAGTCCAGTTAACCAGCGAGGCTCCCTTATTCCTCAGACTCAATCTGGATCTGGATGCTGCGCACCTGGCAAAGGATCTGCCGGTCGAACGACCAGATGCGATCAGGGGATCGGAATTGGCGACTCAATTGCAGACCGATTTGGATCGGGAAATGGTGTGGTCAGCGAGTCCGGAAGCCTTATGGCAGGAATTATCGAATGACCCACAAACTGCCGGGCTGGATGATCAACAGGTGTGGGATATAGCCGCCTGGGCACTGAGTTTACAGGGCAGCCAGGTCGGATTGGTGCAGGGAAAAGCGTTATATGCACAAAACTGTCTGGCCTGTCACGGCGAGAGCGGACAGGGCGATGGGGTTATTGTGCGCGGTCGGCCGACTATGGATCATTTGAAAATGGGTGCAGAGACTGTCCGCCCGCCTGATTTCAGCGACCCGGCTGTCCTGCTGGGTGCCAGCCCGGCAGTATTGGAAGGCAAGATCATCCGCGGCGGTATGGGTACCGGCATGCCCTACTGGGGGGACATTTTCACCAGCGAACAAATCCGTGATCTGGTGTTGTATCTGTACACGTTTCAAATGAATTTGACCAATATCCCATAATTTTAATTTCAACTCTTGACATCGTCTTGTCACGGGTGTATATATAACCC
>DATMXL010000203.1:0-9904 GCA_035561555.1 Bellilinea sp. | reverse complement strand
GGTAGGGGGTGAGGGGCCAAAAGGCATTCGCTCTTTTGCCAAATTGTGTCCCTGGGGACACAATTCCAACCAGCATCAACTGATCAAGTTAAGCACAGATAGATCGGAATGATCTCAAACCGGCGGCCAGGGATATGGACGGCGGTCCGGGTGCGGGGCGGGGAAACAGCCCTTCGCCAGTAAATCCTTGATGCGCATAGCCATAGCCATGTTCTCTTCGGCTGAAAGCAGCTGTGTCAGCAAGTGAGTAGTTTTATCTTCGTGATCTTGCAGCTGGCTGGAGAAGCGCTTGAGGTCGTTTGCCAGCGGATCGGGCAGGGGCTGTCCCGCGAAATCCCAGATCACTGTGCGCAGCTTGTCCTCTTCGTGGAAACACACGCCGTGGTCAATCAGCCACAGGTGGTCGTTGGCATCGATCAGCACGTGACCGCCTTTGCGGTCAGCGTTGTTGATGATGACGTCAAAAGCCGCTACCGGCCGCAAGCGGGCACGATGCTCTGGCTGAAACGAAAAGTAGTGGTATTCAGGATCGTGGTCGATGAACAGCTGCAGCGAACCCGGGCCATAAGGTCCGGTGCGGCGATATACCGTCGGCGGTACCAACTCCCACCCCAACGCCTGGCTGACCAGAAACGCGGCTACCTCGCGCCGCGACAGGCTGCCTTCCGGAAAATCCCACAATGGAGTCTCTCCGCGCTGCGGTTTGTAAACTGCTTTAGCTGTAAAACCGTCAGGTTCGTAATGCAACGTCACCAGGAAGGTGTCGTTTGACCCCGCCTGAAACAAGCCTTCCAGGTCAATTTCCCCTTTTTGCAGGGCGGTCAGCACGCTTTTTATGTCAGCAATTGCAGTCATGGGTTGACTGGTCAGGGTCTATGCTTAATGTTTATGCCCGTTTTTCTTGGGGCAAAAATGGCCGGCGGGATCCATCGGCTCGCCGCATTGCGGGCACAACGGACGCCCGCGCCCGGCCAGCTCAGTCCCCCAGGCGCACAACGCCAGCAGCTGCGAACGGCTGCACCAGAAGCGCACCACGCCGGCATCGTCCTCCCCCACCTCCTCGGAGAGAATTTCATTGGCCACCAAACAGGCCAGGTCGCGGTCTGAGTCATAAGCCAGCCCGATCTCGCCAATACGGAACAACGGGTCGACGGGCGGCTCGATTTTCATGGCAGTTTCAACGTAATCGTCCGCAGCCGGAGTCAGATCGGGCAGGCGCTCGATTAATTCGCTAAAGAATTGCTCAACACCTACAGCCAATGTCTGCAGCTGCACTTTTTCGATCAGCAGGGTAATAATCTGGTGATCATCCTGACCTTGCAGATAAAACACACGCTGCCCGGGTTGGCCAATGGCATCTGTGGTGAGCCGGATGACGGGGTCGAGCTCGATTTCCATGCGGGCCATAATGATTTTCTCCTATTCCGAATAGTATATCAAATCGCCTGCAGCAATGCGATTACGAAGGACGATATTCAATTATTCGTGCGTGTCAATCCGGCAGGTGCAGACCTTCCCAGTTGATGGGCTCGACTGGGCCGCTTTCTCCCAGCAGACGCGGCAGCAGACCGGCAAACGGCTTGACGGGTCCACTGGTGACGAAATGCAAATGCCCTTTGTTGTCCGCATCCGCCAGCCAATCCTGTTGTTCCAACAGACGGCGGGTCTGGCGGGCAATAGCCGGCGCCGGGTCGATCACCTGCACATCCGAACCGACGATCTCCTGGATCAATGGGATGACAAAGGGATAATGGGTGCAGCCCAACACCACCGTGTCAATCTGCTCGTCCAGCATGGGCAGCAGCGCATTTTCCAGTATTTGACGGGTTTTCCGCCCCCGCAAGTGACCGGCTTCGATCTGGGCAACCAGGCCGGGCAGTGTGTTCTGGATGAAGGTCGTGCCGCTGCCAAAGCGTTCCACCACCGAGGCGTACAGCGCTCCCTGGAAAGTAGCCGGGGTGGCTAACACGCCTACCCGGTGGGTGCGGCTGTGTTCAGCCGCCGGTTTAACTGCCGGCTCCATGCCGACAAAGGGCACATCCGGAAAGGTCTGGCGTAACTGCTGCAAAGCCGCCGCCGAGGCGGTATTGCAGGCTACGACCACCAGGCGAGCGCCGCGCCGCAGTAAAAACCGGGTGATCTCCTCGGAAAATTGGCGGACTTCCTCCAGTGAACGCGATCCGTATGGCACATGCGCCTGGTCGCCGAAGTACAGCAGGTCTTGCGCCGGCAGCAGAGCGCGGAGAGCGCGCAGCACGGACAAGCCCCCGACCCCCGAGTCAAACATGCCGACCAAAACGCCTCTTGAATTCGTCATCTGGCTGCGGCTGCCCGGATCAATCCCTCAAAGATAGCCTGGTTGCCGGCTGATTCGACCAGCCACTCGGGGTGCCACTGCACACCCAGTCCAAAGCGGTGATCGCGCAGCTCCACCGCCTCCACCAGGCCGTCAGCGGAGTGTGCCACCGGCTCCAGCATGGGTGGAATGGCGTCCAGTCCCTGATGGTGCAGGCTGTTGACCGCTAATTTGGCGCCGCCAGCCAGGATGCTCAAGCGGCTGTCGCTGTTGATGCTGACCTTATGTGCGATCTTGTCGCGCGGAATATTGGGGTACCAGTCATGGCGTTCGGCATCCGGCAGTTGAGCGCCGATGTCGGTGAACAGGGTGCCGCCCAGGGCCACATTCATCACCTGAACCCCGCGGCAAATGCCAAGGAAAGGCACCTGGTTGTGAGCAGCGAAACGCACCAGCTCGATCTCCAGATAGTCGCGGGCATGGTCAATGCCGTATACATTGGGGTGCGGCGTCCCGTTGAAGATGACCGGGTCGATGTCGCCGCCCCCGGTCAGTAAAAATCCGTCCAGGCGCTCGAATAATTCACGCAGGGAAGAGTCGTCCAGTGTTGACGGCACAACCAGCGGGATGCCGCCAGCCCTTTGTATCGCCTCGGTATATTTCTCCGAGAGAGAAATGGTGACCGTTTGATTTTTATCTGGTGTACGACCGGAAGTGATTCCAATGATGGGTGCAGGCATGTGAACCTCTGGTATCGGATTATACCGAAAAAAGGACGCAACCTGAGCTTCAGGCTGCGCCCTTTTCAATGGGCTGGAAAATAGCTATAACTAGTTGAATTTTTGCTTGAGTCTGGCGCTTTTGCCAGTGCGACCACGCAGGAAATACAGGCGGGCACGGCGAACCTGGTTGCGGCGTTCCACCACGACCTTGTCGATGCGCGGGGAGCGCAGCAGGAAGGAGCGTTCCACGCCGATGCCGTTGGTTGCCATACGGCGTACGGTGAAGGTGGAGTTGACCCCGTCGTTATGAATATACAGGATGGTGCCCTTGAATTCCTGAATACGCTCGCGGGCGCCTTCTTTAATTTTCACGTGAACCGAGACGCTGTCGCCCGGACGTAATTCCGGAATGTTGGGGTTGGCCGGCGCCTCAATTGATTTGAGCAAATCTTCCATCGCAACTATCCTTCCAAAAATGATCCGTTAATTCGAACGCCGGTGACCAGCGCGAAGGGAGATTATAACACGATTCTGGAGGATGGGGAAAAAAGATTGATCGAATTTTCTGGCGCCGCGATCAGCCTTGACGCGTGGGGTACTTGGGATAAAATTAGAAAATCCTGGGGCGGTGGCGGAATCGGCAGACGCAACGGACTTAAAATCCGTCGATGGGGACATCGTGAGGGTTCGACCCCCTCCCGCCCCACACGGTCGTTTGTCATCCTGAGGCCGGAAGGCCGAAGGATCTCTTCTTTGTTCGCCTGGAAAAAATGGAGATTCTTCGCCTGCGGCTCAGAATGACAAATCGATGTCATCCTGAGGCCGGAAGGCCGAAGGATCTCTTCTTGGTTTGCCTGGAAAGAAAGAGAGATTCTTCGCCTTCCAGCTCACTCATCCCATCCGCTACGCTCAGGAGCCCAAAGTTCGGGCAGCGTGCCCTGCGGGCAGAATGACATCAACATGTTGTAGGGGCTTAGCGCCGCTAAGCCCCTACATGGCCCATTTCGCCTGAGTTCGCTATGGTGATGGATCCCGCCGGTCCCTGTCCCTCGGCAAGCTCGGGAGAATCAGCCTGTCGAAGGGACCGGCGAATTTACAATCCTTCGGTGACAATTTTTAGAAATTTGTAAGAAATGGGTTTTTCCTGCTATTTCCTTTGACACCCGCACATCCGATCGCTATACTGATCTCAGTAAATAATAAGTTTTGGGGGAACAACAATTACTGGTACTTTGACTTGGATTCCGATCGGAAGGTGAGCGCCGTCAGATCATCGGCGTTGCACCTTCTTGTTTAATTAAGGACTGGCATTAACAAATTCTGGAGATTTATGAACCCGAAGAGTCTGCTCAAAGTGGTTTCACTGGCTGCCTTTATTTTGCTATTGACAGCTTGCGCTGTGCCCACGCCTGCCGCACCCACGCCTGCTGCCCCCGAGAGTGCCACGAAAGCGCCGCCCACGGGATTGGAAAATGGCATTCAGCAGATCGGCGGCATTGTGTTGGGCGGCGGCGATACTACCCCTGCCGGCTTGATGGATGCGCCCCGCACCTTTGCCTACCAAATTAAAGCGGATAGTGGCGAAGAAATAACGGTGACGTACACCGCGTACCCGCCTTCACCAGCGGGCGATGCGAAGCCCGAGGTGAAACTCAGCTTTCACGCCGGGGAAATCCTGGTGGGTGATTACCTGGTCGCGCGCGGCACCTTCGACAAGTCAAGCCAAACCCTGACGGTTGGCGACCAGGGCGATTTTATCGAAACTTATGCGGAGAAACCATAATGGAAAATCGCATGGCTTACCGGTGGATTTTGCGGCTGGGTGTTTTACTGGTTACGCTGGTTTTTCTGGCAGGTTGGGCAAGAGAGGTCTCCGCGGCGCCGGCTGCACCCATTGATATCGAGATTACTCAGCCGGATGGGTCAACTTTCACCGGACGGCAGTGGGGCGACGAGTGGCAGAATGGTTATGAAACAGATGCTGGCTATACCATTTTGCGCGAGACTGACGGATGGTGGGTGTATGCGGCTGCCGCAAAGGATGGCACACTAGCGCCGCAGCTACTTGGGAATCAAGAACGGCTGCTGGTGGGCAAGTCATCGCCGGACGGGTTGAAACCGCACCTGAGGCCGGCTGAAAAATCCGTGCCCCAAAATGCTTTTTCTGGTGAATTATCGCCAAATGCTGGCTCGCAGGCAACCCTGGTGTTATTGGCCGAATTTAACGATTGGCCCCATACCTACGAACCGTCCCATTTTGCCAGTACGATATTTGGTGCTTCGGCGAGCGTGAAAGACTTTTATCTGAAGGCATCCTTCAATCAATTGACACTCAGCCCAGCCGCAGAAACCCAGGGAACTGTCAATGACGGGATCGTAGGATGGCTTAACGTGGGGCTGAGCCACCCGAACACCGGCGGTACCGTTGACAACCGCAACCAAAATATCGTTAAAAACGCCTTAATCGCGGCGGATCCGTACATAAACTTCGCCAGCTTCGATACCAATGGCAATGGCTATATTTCAAACACCGAGCTGCATATCGTGGTTGTGGTGGCGGGCTATGAAGCTTCTTTGACTGGTTCCCCGTCGCCAAAAGTATGGGGGCACCGTTGGAACTTGAATGATATCGGCGGGGTACAACTGGAAAATAAATGGCTGGGGGTGGCACCTTACGGCGGGTATGCTCAATTTGGTGAAATTCATATCGACCATCCTGTGACGATGGGAATCATCGCGCATGAACTGGGTCACGATCTGACCTGGCCGGATCTGTATGATACCGATTATTCCTCAGAAGGCGTGGGGGATTGGTCCATCATGGGCGGGGGCTCCTGGAATAAGACACCGGGCGGGTATGCAGGTAATTCCCCGGCCTTTCCAGATGCCTTCTTAAAGTGGTATCAGGGCTGGATTACGCCCATCCCGGTCAGCGGGGTACAGCCAGGCCTCGTTATTAATCAGGCTGCAACGAATCCCCAGGCGTATATTCTTGGCACCAATCCGGGTGGAATAAATTGGAATTTTGATGTGACCTCAGGGACAGGCGAGTATTTCCTGGTTGAAAACCGCCAGTTGACGAGCTATGATATCGGACTGCCGGGCTGCGGTCTGATCATCACGCATATCGATGAGTCGGTTAGGTACCAGAAGGATATTAATTTTGATATTAATAGCGATGAGAACCATCCCCTGGTAAAGGTCATCGAGGCGGATGGGTTTAATCATTTAAAGGATGCGGTAAACCGGGGCGACGCTGGTGACCCGTTCCCGGGTTCATCGAATAAACAATTGTTTGATTACTCTTCCAATCCCAACAGCCGCCTTTACAACAATTCCGACAGCCAGGTGGCTGTGAGTATGATCAGTCCGTGCAGCTCCGCCATGACAGCTACCTTGGCTTACGGCAGTGTACCCATGAACAACAAAGTATTCTTGCCGCTTATTAAAAATGGAAATCCCCCTCCACCAGGTATCGATCCCATCCGCAATGGCAGTTTTGAGGCTGGGCATGATGTCAATTGGCTTGAAAGTTCGAGTGGAAATTATCACTTAATAGTAAATTCATTCCCAAATGGGATAGTGGCGCATGGCGGGACATGGGGAACGTGGCTTGGGGGTTATGAGTACGCAGTCGATTCGATAACCCAAACCGCGATTCAAGTAGGCAGTTTGCGCTACCTACACTACTGGTATTGGATTCGTTCAGGGGATTGGTGCGGATACGACTTTGCCAAAATTCTTGTAAATGGCGCAGAGCAAGCATCCATAAATTTATGCACCGGGTCGAGTACGACCGGATGGGCCCACGGCTTGCTGGATTTGAACGCTTTTCTGGGAACCACAATTTCAGTTGAATTCCGTGTGACGAATGATTTTGATTATCATAGTCATTTCTGTTTGGATGATGTATCCATTAGTGCAGCTTCGACATTTGCACCTTATGAAGGCGAGCCTCTATTGAATGAAATGGAGGTTGAGCCGAGAAAATACCTGGAGGATTAGCCCGGTTTACATAAGAGATCTCGCCAGCCCTTCGACAAGCTCGGGACGCCGCCCTTCGACAGGCTGGCCATCCCGAACTTGTAGAGGGGCAGGGACCGTTATGCTTTGTCATCCTGAGGCCGGTAGGCCGAAGGATCTCTTCTTTGTCGCCTGAAAAATGAGAGATTCTTCGCCTTCGGCTCACTCACCCCATTCGCTACGCTCAGGGGCCCAATGTCCGGGCAGAGTGCCCTGCGGGCAGAATGACAGATAAATATTGCCAGGCTGAAGGATCTCGCATTGTGCAGGGAAAATAAAACCAGATTTCTCGCCTGCGGGCAGAATGACCGCAATGTGTCATATGGGCTTAGCGCCGCTAAGCCCCTACACATTAATCCGCCAGCGGCAAATTCTGCTCCTTGGGCAGCGCCTCCATCAATTTGAGCAGGAGGACTTTGCGTTCCTTGAGCATGTCCTTGTAGTCCATTTTATCGGTGGCGTGAATCTCAACGCGCAGGTCTTCGAGGATGGTATCCAATAAGCCCCGGAGCAGTTGAATTTCTTCCTGGGTCAGGTTGATTTGAATCATCTTGGCCTCCTTTTTATGCACAAAGCCGTTTACACAAGGTGCAAACGGCCTGGAATGAATGCGTTATGGTAGATTGCCTGAACGATGATTGCTGGTCAGTCTGGCTGAATCTATTATAGAAAAATGTACCTGTCCAGTCAAGTATCCCGCAATTTCAGCCGAATAGACCATTTTTCCATCCTTCTGGCAAGAGGTCAGACAATTCCTGCCGATTTTCAGCTAATTTCGATCCACATGGCTTGCATTAACTGCCAATTGCTCTGATAATTAATTCCATCCAGATGTTCAAAATACGAGACAGGGAGCTTTCACTATGACTTCACAGAAAGTCCATAACGGCAAGCGTCCATTTCAGGCGACCCCGCTGCAGCGGATCAAACCGGTTCCATCCGATATCGATGTCACGCAAGCGGCTACATTAAAACCCATCGCCCAGATCGCCGAGGAACTGGGGCTGCTTCCGGAAGAGATTGAATTTTATGGACCCTACAAAGCCAAGGTCAAGCTGGAAGTGCTGAACCGGCTCAAGGATATTCCCAATGGCAAATACGTCGATGTGACCGCCATCACGCCCACACCGCTGGGGGAGGGAAAAACCACCACCACAGTCGGGTTGAGCCAGGCGCTGGGCGCTCACCTGGGCAAATCGGTGATGACCTGCATCCGTCAGCCCAGCCAGGGACCTACTTTTGGCATCAAGGGCGGGGCTGCTGGCGGCGGATACAGCCAGGTGATCCCCATGGAAGACTTCAACCTGCACCTGACCGGCGACATCCACGCCATCAGCGCCGCCAATAACCTGCTGGCGGCTGCCATTGACGTGCGCATCATGCACGAGGCAGAAGCCACCGACGAGCAGATGTTCATCCGCCTGTTCCCGAAAGACAAAAAAGGCATGCGGCATTTTGCGGTCAACATGAAGAACCGCAAGGCCAAATTAGGCGTTACCACCGACAACCCGGAAGATTTGACACCCGAGGAGCGGGTGCGTTTCTGCCGGCTGGACATTGATCCCGAGACAATCACTTTCCGCCGCGTGGTGGACACCTCAGACCGCTTCCTGCGCGGTATCACCGTTGGCCAGGGACCGGAAGAACAAGGCCACCATCGCCAAACTGGCTATGACATCACCGTCGCCAGCGAGATCATGGCCATCCTGGCCTTGACCACCAGCCTGGCGGATATGCGCAAGCGCTTCGGGGAAATCGTGATCGGGCGTAACCGGCGCGGCGAAGCCGTCACGGCTGATGACTTGGGGGTTGCCGGCGCCATGACCGTATTGATGCGCGACGCCATCAAGCCGACTCTGATGCAGACGGTGGAAGGCACACCGGTGTTTGTGCACGCCGGTCCATTTGCCAATATCGCTCACGGCAACAGCTCAATCCTGGCGGACATGATCGGACTCAAACTGGCGGATTATGTGGTGACAGAATCCGGCTTCGGCTCCGATATGGGCATGGAAAAATTCTTCGACATCAAGTGCCGCTACTCCGGGCTGACACCGGATGTGGTGGTGTTGGTGGCCACCATTCGCGCGCTTAAAATGCACGGCGGCGGGCCAAAAGTAGTGGCAGGTCGTCCGCTTGACCCGGCCTACCTCAATGAAAATCTGGACCTGCTCAAAGCCGGTCTGGGTAATCTGCTGGCACACATCAGCATCGCACGCAAATACGGCATTCCGGTGGTGGTGGCGGTCAACAGCTTCGCTACCGATACCCCGGCTGAGTTGGAACTGGTGCGCAAAGCAGCTGTGGAAGAAGGCGGGGCGGAAGCAGCTGTGGTCGCCAACCACTGGGAACTGGGCGGGGAAGGCGCCGTGGATTTGGCAAAAGAAGTCGTTAAAGCCGCCGAGAAACCGTCAGAATTCCGCTTCCTGTATCCATTGGATCTGACCATCAAGGAAAAAATTGAAATTATTGCCCGCGAAGTGTATGGCGCAGACGGGGTGGACTATGAACCCCTGGCTGAGGAACGCATTCAGGCTTACACCGAGCTGGGCTTCGATAAACTGCCGATCTGCATGGCAAAAACGCATTTGTCCCTCAGTCATGACGCTAACCTGAAAGGCGTACCGAAAGGCTACCGCATTCCGGTGCGGGATGTGCGCGCCTCGGTCGGCGCCGGTTTCCTTTACCCGCTGTTGGGTACTATGAGCACTATGCCCGGACTGCCAACCCGCCCTGGTTTCTATGATGTTGATATCGATCTGACCACCGGACAGGTGGTTGGGTTGTCTTAGCATCCCAAGCAGGGTCTAAAAGGCTAACGCGGCTCGAAATGGGCTGCGTTAGCTTTTCTGGGTCCACATAC
>DATMXL010000202.1:0-19887 GCA_035561555.1 Bellilinea sp. | reverse complement strand
CTCCTACGCCAACCCCTACACCGTTGCCGTCTTCCGCTAAACTTGAACCTGCCGCCTACGAAAAACAGGATATGAACAACTGCGGCCCGGCCACTTTGACCATGTTCCTGCGCCTGTACGGCTGGGAGGGAGACCAGTACGCCATTTCCGATCTGATCAAGCCCATCCCGCAAGATCGCAACGTCAACATTGATGAGTTGTTTACCTATACCCTGCACAACGTTCCCTGGCTGACCACCGGCTTCCGCGTCGGCGGCACGATCGAGACGCTGAAAGCCTTCATTGCAGCCGGCCTGCCGGTGATGATTGAAGAAGGTTTTACTATGGAAGAAAGTTACTGGCCAAATGATGACCGCTGGTCGGGACACTACCTTCTCTTGACCGCATACGATGACGAACGGCAAGTTTTTACAACGCAGGATTCATGGCTGGGTGAGAATATAATCGTCGGCTACACTGATCTGGACAAGCGCTGGCAAACCTTCAACCGGGTGTATTTCTACGCCTACCGTCCCGAGCAGGAATCAACCATCCGCTATATTTTGGGAGAAAGCTGGGATGAGGCTGTCAACCGCCGCCTGGCCATGGAAACTGCGCGCCGCGAGACCGAAGAATCTCCGCGCAATCCGTTTGCCTGGTTCAATCTTGGCTCGAACCTGCTCTATTTTGACCGCTATGCCGAAGCCGCCCAGGCCTACGACGAGGCTCGTACCCACATACTGCCGCAACGCATGCTGCGTTATCAGTTTGGTCCTTTCTTTGCCTATTTCAATACCAATCGCACGGAAGACCTGGTCGAGCTGGCCGAATATGCCTTGAAGATCACGCCCAATTCCGAAGAGGCGCTGCTGTGGCGCGGCTGGGGTCTGTACCGCTCCGGTGACAAACTCAAAGCGGCTGAAGATTTCCTGGCAGCGCTCGAAGCTCACCCTGGTTACTTCGACGCCGAATACGCCTTGGAATTCGTAAGAACGAATTGATTTTTTGAAATTTGTAGGACGAACTTTAGTTCGTCCATCCAAACAACCCCATCCAGGGAGCATCCACCTCGAAGTACGGGGTTGGCATACTTGCGCCGCTCTCTGCGCCTATTTCTGTGGTTTAATTACACCTATGGATCTCTGGAAAAATGAATAACAACCGCGTCGTCCTCTCAGTCGTCATTTTTTTAGCCGTCGGTTGCGCCTGCCTGGCTGCGGTTCTGGCAGTATCTGGCGGTGTTTACCTGTTAGCCGGTGAACGGCTCACCAACCTGTTCCCCTCATCTACCCCGACGGCTGCTCCGCCGTCCCCGACAGCCCGCCCTGCAACACCCACCGCGGTTCCTGCCCCGCTTGAAACCACCCCTACTCCTGCGAATCAATCAGCTGCGCCGCTGCCCGCCGCAGTCGCCCGCCAGATGGACCAGATCGAAGATGAGGTGGCGCGTGCCCGCGGACTTGATCAACCACCCACGGTCGATCGCAACCTGTTGACCACGGACGAGTTGCGCCAGCAGGTGGAGTCGGACTTCTTCAAAGATTACAACGCGCAGGAAATCGAAGATGACACGCGCGTTCTCGCCGCCCTTGGCTTGATCGAACCGGGATACGATCTCTACAGCCTGTACCTGGATTTATACACCGAGCAGATCGCCGGCTATTACGACCTCGAAACCGATGAAATGTTCGTGGTGCTCGATCAGGATTTTAAAGGTCCGCAGCGTTCCACCTACGCCCACGAATATACCCATGCGCTGCAGGAATATAACCATAATGTGCGGGATGGCATGGACTACACCGAGGAGTACTGCGAAACCGACAGCGAATACTGTGCTGCCCTTCAGGCGTTGATCGAAGGCGATGCCTCCCTCACTGAGCAGTCCTGGCTGTACCTGTACGGCACCGATCAAGACCGCCAGGAGATCGATGACTATTATCAGAACAACGACCTCTCGATTTTCGACTCGGCCCCAGCCTTCCTGCAGGAAGACTTCATCTTCCCCTACCTTCAGGGTGTCGATTTTGCCCTGGCGCTGTTCGAAAAAGGCGGCTTTGCTCAAATTGACCAGGCCTACACCGACCCGCCGGTTTCCACCGAGCAGATCCTGCACCCCGAACGCTATCCGGATGACAAACCGGTTCCGGTTACCCTGCCGGACCTGACCGATACCCTGGGACGTGAGCTGCGTGAGATCGATCGCGGCGTGATGGGGGAATGGTACACCTACCTCATTCTCGCGCGCGGCGCCGATCCCACCTTCCAACTGGCTGACGACTTAGCTGCAGTTGCGGCGGAGGGTTGGGGTGGTGACGCCTATGCCGTTTATTGGGATGAAGCCGCCGGTCAGCCGTTAGTGGTGTTATTGACCACCTGGGAGACGTCCGCGGAAGCCGACGAATATTCAGCTGCCTTCCAGGATTACGCTACTGCCCGTTGGGGTGACCCGCAGCCGGGTGCCCAAACGGACCAATTTACCTGGGAATCAGTAGTGGACGGTGCATCGCTATTCCAACGCACCGGCACGGAAACCATCTGGGTGATCGCACCCTCCACGGAGGACGCGCAATTGCTGCTGGAATCACTTTCCCTTTCTGAGGCCGTCGGAGCACGCTGAAGTGGCGCTAGACCTCGACCGGATTGCCGCCATTTGCTTTGACGTGGACGGCACTTTGAGCGATACGGACGACCTGTACATGCATCGCCTTCAGCGGATGTTAAATCCGCTGCGAGGTGTATTGCCTGGCCGCCAGACTCGGCGCACCGCCCGGTGGCTGGTGATGGGCTTGGAGACGCCGGGCAACTGGGCATACGGACTGCTCGACCGATTGCACTTGGATGATGAGGCTGGTCTGGCGATTGATTTCTTTTCCCGTAACAGCCGCGGTATTAATCGGTTGTTGATGGTCATCCCGGGTGTGTCGTTTATGTTGGCAGCGCTGCATGCTAAATATCCTCTGGCAGTTGTCAGTGCTCGCGGTGAGCATTCAACCCATCGCTTTCTGGAAGGGCAAAATTTGCTACCATTTTTTGGCCCCATCGCCACCGCCCTAACCACCCGCTACACTAAACCCTTCCCCGACCCTGTTTTATGGGCAGCCTGGCAGATGAACGTGCCTGTTGAGCGCTGCCTTATGGTCGGTGATACTACGGTCGATATTCTTGCCGGCAAGGCTGCCGGTGCGCAGACGGTCGGTGTTCTGTGCGGCTTTGGCTCGGAGCGCGAATTGCGGCGTGCCGGCGCAGATTTGATCCTGCCGACTACTGCCCAGCTGGATGAAATTTTATTGGGCGGGAATTAATCTCACAGCGTCGAAGAAGGTACCATTGAAGCAGTCGAATCTGGCTGTCTACATCAAAATATTGCTGGCGGTGGCCTTCTGGGGCGCGTCCTTCGTCGGGACCAAAATCGCGCTCCAGGATGCCCACCCGGTGACGGTGGTATGGCTGCGCTTTGGCATCGGTGTGCTGGTGTTAGGTGCAGCGGTGATCGGGCGCCGGCAGTTCAGGCTGCCTCCGCTGCGCGACCTGGGTTATTTTGCCATGATTGGCTTAATTGGCATCACCTTTCATCAGTGGCTGCAATCCACCGCGCTTTTGACCGCTCAGGCTACCACCTCAGCCTGGATCGTAGCCTCCACTCCCATATTTATGGCACTTTTGGGTTGGATATTCTTCAAAGAAATGCTCAGCCTGCTGCGGGTGGCGGGAATTTTCATCGCTGCCTTCGGCGTATTGCTGGTGGTGACCAAGGGTGACCTGCAGTCTCTGGCATTAGGCCAATTTGGCACCCGCGGCGACTTGCTGATGCTGATCAGCTCACCTAACTGGGCGGTTTTTTCGGCTTTATCGCGCAATGGACTGCGGCGTTACCCGGCTGCGTTGATGATGCTGTATGTGATGCTGTTCGGCTGGTTGTTCACCAGTGTGTTGTTTTTCGCCGGGCGGGGTGTAACCGACCTGGTCAATTTCACTGCCAATGGCTGGGCAGCCATCCTCTACCTGGGGATTGCCTGCTCTGGCTTGGCCTATATTTTTTGGTATGATGCTCTGCAGGTGCTGCCGTCGGCGCACGTGGGTGTATTTTTATATATCGAACCGCTGGTGACCGTAGTGGTCGCCGCGTTCCTGTTGTCTGAGCCGATCTTCCTGGCGGCACTGGCAGGCGGTGCCGTTATTCTGCTGGGAGTGTGGCTGGTGAATCGACGGGCATGATGCGAGGCCAATCCAGCAGTGTCACCTCCACCAGCAGGCGCTGATTGAGGTTGAGGTCAATTTCCTCCAGCGCGTCCTCCAACGCAGCCGCACAGCGGCGGGCTGTCTCAAAATCCAATTGGGCTGCCACGGAGTTGAGCGTTTCTGCGTAATCCAGGTTGGTAAGCGGGGAATTGGCGTCGGCCGTCAGCAGCATCAGATCACGCCAAAAGGTCAGCCAGATGCGCATTTCGGCACGCAGCCGGTTCTTATCCCTGGACAACTTATCCACCAGGTTGAATCGTTCAATGATCCCGCCGCTTAAGGCGGTTTGTAATTGATCCAGCCACAATTTTCGATCCTGGTGTGCGTCTTCGTCCCCCGCCAGCTTCAGCGCCATGCCAGGGCGTCCGCCGGCGATATGAGCGAGTACGGCGGCATCCTGCGCCGGGATGGTCAGTTTGACTTGCAGCGCTTCGGCCAACGTTTCGATTTTCATCGGACGCAGCCGCAGGACTTCGCAGCGGGAGGTAATGGTTGGCAGCAGATTATCCGGCGAGTCGGCGGTCAGCAGCAGAATGGCTTTTTCAGGCGCTTCTTCCAGGGTTTTTAAAAGCGCGTTCTGTGCGCCGGCAGTGGCTTTTTCAAAGCCGAGCAGCAGCGCCACCCGGTAGCGTGCCTGGTACGGCGCCAATGCCAGCAGGCGCTGCAGTTCGCGCACCTGCTCCACTTTAATGGTCTGGGCGTCCTCGGCAATCTGAATCACATTCAGATCTGGCAACTGCATGCGCCAGGTTTGTTCGCACATGCGGCACTGACCGCAAGCCTCGCCGGGTGCCGGTGGTTGCAGACAATTAAGCGCCTGCACAAAGCGCAGTGCCAGGCTGCGCCGTCCTACCCCCGGCGGTCCGCAGAACAGGTAGGCATGGCGCACGCTGCCATTTGCAATGTGGCGGGTGAGCAGCTCGGCTGCCCAGTCATGTCCAAGAATCGGCCAACTCATCGCTGGTATTTTAGTCGATTAACCCGCCGGAGGCTACCGAAAAAGATATATTCACCACAGTGGGCACAGAGATCACAGAGAAAAGGAAAGGGTAAAGCACTAGTAAAAATGCCGGAATAAAACTTATTTGTTGGTAGATTCCTTACCTGTTACGAATGGATGGCTTGTAGCAATTCTTTACTTTCTTTAAGCCATAACATCGGGTTGGTCGAGCGCTTGAGGTAACGAATCACGCCATTTTGATCGACGATTACGGAGGCGGTGCGTTGAAGCCCAATGAAATTCTTCTGGAGTTCGAAGCGATGATAGAGCGCACGATCTGGATCAGACAGGACAGGAAATGGCAGATTGAGGATTTCTGCATACCTTTGTGCAAGATCCAGCGTGTCGCCCAGGATAACCAGAATCTGGGCTCCGGCTTTGACAAACTCATCGTTCAAGCGCCCCAACTGGGCGACGTGTGCGCGGCATTGCATTCAAATGAACTCGCGCACGAAGAACATCACAACTTTTTTACCGCGATAATCGGAAAGGGCAATCTCGCTGCCAGTGGTAGACGCAAGTTTGAAATCGGGGGCAGCAGAACCGACTTCCAATTCAGTGATTGACATGATATTCCTTCGTTTTCCACTTATTTCCTGGTCGCCAGGCGCCGACTTTATCTGATTTTAAACCATACGCAGAAGAACTTCAACTGTATCTATTGTATCAGTGGAATGTGTGCGATTTAGCTATTCTTGAATAATCTGAAACACGCCGGCGTATTGCGATACGGATTCAAAGGTGGCTTGCAGCCCGACAGCTCGTAGAGCAGGCAGCTCAACGTCAGCTACCCAGTAATATTCCTCGTTCCATTCTTTACCCTGCGCCTGTCGCTCCGCTTCTTGATCCACCAGGCTGGCGAAGGCTATATCGGCGATGACAATCCTACCGCCTGGGGTCAGGTGATTAACCGCCAGGTCGTGGATCAGCCGCACTTTCTCCGCTGTGATGAAATGATGAAACGCATAGCCGGAAACGATAGTATCGAATTTTTCAGGAAGTTCCCCCGGCCTGGGATCGCGGATATCCGTTTGCACAAAGGTGACTTGCGGCAGTTTTTGCCGTGCCAGTACCAGCATCTCGCTGGAATAATCAGTGCCCCACACCCGGCAGCCCGCGGCAACGAATAGCGCCGTCAAATTTCCGGTGCCAGCGCCCAGATCGAGCACCATTTGCCTGGCATACGGTTGGGCTGTTCGCAGCACGGTCTGCAGTACCTGGCTGTAACGCTCAAAAGGAAAACCGCTGTTAGCGGCGGTATCCTGGTCGTAAGTCGGTGCCCAGGCGTCAAAGTCACTGGCGGGGAATAGATCAGCGCTCATGGTTTGGATCCGATGGCGTCACTCGGGCCAGCCAGCGTTGCGCGGCGCGCGGCGACCGCAGCCGCACCACCGCCAGATGGCGATTCTCCGGCTGGGCGAACAATATGGGATATTCCCGCCGCTGCCCCATGTGGCTGCGCAGCGCGGTCAGCACCCCTTTGGCTCCCGAAAGCAGCTTTTTAGCCAGCCCCCCTTTTTCACCCGCCTCGGCGGCTTCAGCTTTGAGAACCGAAGTGCGACGCAAAGCGCGTTTGCCCAGCCGCCATAAGGATACCGTTATGGGGTAATCCAGCCAGACAATCGTATCGGCCTGCGGCCAAACCAGGTCACGGACTGCACGTTTATTGCCGTCGGTGACCCAGCGCTCGCCCGCGATGGCAGCGCTTGTCCGCTCGCGCAGCACGTCCAGCGGCACAGTAGTGAAATTTGGTCCGAAAAAGAGCGAGTCCAATTCCACATGCGGCACGTCCAGCGCCTGCGCTAGTTCCCGCGCCAGGGTGGTCTTGCCCGATCCGGTACGCCCTAAAATCAAAATTCGGTTGCAGCCTGTCAGCGAGACGGCTGGATCGCGCTGAGCTGGAATCATCGGCTGTTGCCCGCGATCGTTTTTGAAAATCATCGATAACACCCCTAACACTGTGTTTGTTTTACCCGTAATGCTGGCTGGTTAGACAGCCACTTCTACCTGATTCTACCCTGTACGCAGTCCAATCACCAGAGAGCGCATTGCCTCAAATCAAAAGTTACTTTAGTGGGATTCGTTGGCTCAAAATAGATGTTACCCTAACGCGGAATTCTCGATCCGCAGAGGGAGCCTATGATGAGTCAAAAGAGTAAACGGGAGTTGGTCGATTCCATTCGCCCGCGGTACAAGAAAGCAAACGGAGCAGAAAAAGAAAGAATCCTGAATGAATTCGTAGCCAATACCGGCTATCACCGAAAGTCAGCGATCCGGGTTCTCAACCACGGTTACAAGCCCAGGGGATTGAGGAAGTCAGGGAGAAAGAAAGTCTATATCGGTGAAGTGGTGGTTGCTCTGCAGGTCATCTGGGAGGTTCTTGGGCGCATCTGCTCCAGGAGATTGAAGCCATTCATGCCCGAAATCGTGAGGGTAATGGAGCGGACTGGGGAATTGCGGCTATCAAAGGAAGATAAGGAATTGTTATTGGGTATGAGCCGGGCCACCATTGACCGTTGTCTGAAGCGAGCTCGTTTTACCCCCTCTCCACCCGGCCGCACGACCACCAAACCAGGCAGTCTGCTCAAAGGTAACATCCCTGTCAAAGTCTTTACTCCCTGGGACGACGAGAAACCGGGCTTTATGGAGATCGATCTTGTGGCCCATTGCGGTACTTCCACTGATGGGTTCTATCTCAACACGCTCACCGCCACTGACATCGCCACAGGATGGACAGAATGCCTGGGGTTGGCCGACAAGACCCAGACTTCCGTCATCCAAGCTATTGAGGAACTCCGTAAAAGGCTGCCCTTTCCTTTGTTGGGCATCGATTCAGACAATGGTACCGAATTCATCAATGAAGCTCTCCTCAAATACTGCAAAAAAGAGAGGATTGACTTTACCCGTTCCCGCCCGTACCACAAGAACGACCAGGCTCACGTGGAGCAGAAGAATTGGTCGGTGGTGCGCCAAACCGTGGGGTATAGCCGGATGCAGACGGACGAGGATTTGGCTGTGCTGCGATCCATCTACAGTGATCTGCGCTTGTACAGTAACTACTTCCAGCCGGTGCTCAAGCTGGTGGGCAAGCGACAGGTTGACGGACGCACCAAACGCGTCTATGATGAGGCCAAGACGCCCTATCGTCGGGTGCTCGAGTTGGTGGAGTTGAAGACCGTGGATAAGGTTCGCCTGGCAGCGGAGTATGCCTGCCTTAGCCCGGTGAAGCTGAGAACGTCTATTGATACCAAAGTGGATCTATTGTTAAAGAATGTCCGGTAACATTTTCATTTGAGCCAACGATTGCCTTCGGGTAACAGTTTATTTTGAGGCACTACGGAAACCGAAACGGTCTTCGCTGAACGGTCTACCCTGATACGGTGGTCTGCACCGCTGCTTTTTCCGCCGGCATAGGTGAGGTTGCGCGTAAAAAGCCAATGAACAGAATGATCGCACCCAGCAATTCGCTGATATACAGCGCGCTGGGGATGCCGAATCGGCTGAAAGTGCCGCCGAAGGCTGGCAGAATGGCTCCGCTGGCGATCAAAACGTTGCCAACGACCCGGTGCAGTAACACGCGTTTGCGGAAAAACAAGAAAGCTGAATATAACGCGCCGCCAACCAGCGCCAGCGTACCATAGAGGTTGAAGAAAGGCGTCAACGAACGCACGCCCGGTGTTTGAATAGCACCGCCGCTCAATTCACTGCCCGTGTGCAGGCTGGTGATCATGCCAGCCGGGTCTAACTGGGCTGTAAATATGCGGTACGCGCCGTAGAGGGACCCGAGGGCTAAAACGATCATCAAAATGTTTGCCAGGCGCTTTCCAGCCAGCAGATACACCGTCCCTTGACCCAACCAGGCAGCCACAAGCAAAGCGCCAAACAGATACCACAGCCGGAATACCAGCGGATTCCAGCCAAAGAAGCCATACCATGCCTCGCAAGCACCGCCGATGGCATAAAACAACATGCCAATTGACCATAGCAAATTATGGGTATGATGTTTTTCCAGATAGCGCCTGAAGACAAACGCCGAAAAAATGATGCTGACCAGGGATGAGGTGAGCGGGATAAAAGCCATTGGATTCATCTGTGTTATCAACCCTTTCGTTGTACCAGGATTTATTGCCCTGAAAACACGATCCCGATAATCACCAGCAAGCCAACTACCAACAGCCCGATGATCACCAGAGCAATGGGTATTGCTTTTTCATAAAAGGGCGGGAATTGCCTTCTGGTCATAGACGCGACCTTGATTTTTGGATTTTGGGGACAACTAAAAGTCTAGCCGCGCAGATGAGCCGCTGATTAATACACGGTTAGGATTCATTAAGATTGCCATTATTTCAACGCCGGCGCTCAATTGATGAATCTGTAAGTTACATACCTTTGACATTCAGTCGATTAATCACTATCATTAACCTTGGTGGGACTCTTATTCCATTTCCTTAACGCTCATTAATCTTATACGCTAACCGGAGGGTTCAAATGCTACCTGGTCCGTTTCAAATGCCATTACCCTCGTTGCCTTTCTACATTCATCCTGTTTTGTTATGGGCTATCGTTTTAGTTGCAGCGGTCGGTCTGGCAGTGACGTTTTTCAAGTTCATATTTTCCGACTCAATTGACAGAACCAGTAACTTCATGGTCTTCTTTCTGGTTGCGGTTATCATCGCTCTCGTGTATTTTGGCGCCATGAACTGGCCGCGAATATCTGCCTGGCTGCGGAGCTTTTAAGTAGAATCTCTCGATAAAAAAATGGGCGGGAACACCCCGCCCATTTTTGGTTAATTATCTTCTTCGTCTTCCGCTGGAGCACCACCGGCGTCACCGTAAGCCAGCAGCATGGCAAACTCGCTAATGGCGTCATACACATCCTCTAGTTGATTCTGCAGCGTCAGATCGCGCACAAAATCCGGTTCACCCAGACGCTTCAGCAGCGGCTGTGGGATGGCAGGCAAGCGCACTTGCACAGAAAATTGGTGGATGTCCTGGCCAATTTCCCAATAATTTTTCAGGCTGTCTTCCAGACGAGCAAATTCTTCGCTGGTATGACGCGGCGACCGGCGCGGCTGGGAGGCTACTGCGCTCGAGCCGGAACGCCTTTGACGCAGCGCACTGAGCAATTGTTCCTGCGTACGCCCGCGCATGCGAAACAGCAGGAAAGGGTCTTCATCAAATCGTTCGCCTAGAATGTAATGGGTGGCGGCTACATGCTTGCAGGGATTGGCTTTATCCGGGCAGGTGCAATCCGAAATCATGTCGTAGCTGGATTGTGGGAAAAGGCTGACACCGGCAGTGGAGAAGGCTTCTTCAATATTGGAAGGCATTTCCCCGGCAAGCAGTTGAGCAGCAAAAATGGCCTGGTCAGCCAGCACATCCAAGACCCGATTCCACTGGCGTGCCGACAGCGGCGTCAACCGGATGGTTACTTTATATGGACGCGGGCGCGAGCCTTGCACCAGGGAAGTGACGCCTTCTTTTGTTTCCTCAATCGATACGACTTGCCCCTGCCGGGCATAGAATTGTCCGCGCATCAGGCGCGGTCCGGAGACAAGCTGTTCCATGGCTGCGATCCAACGCCGCGCCCACCAGTTCTTGCCAAAGGAGCCGTGTTCGCTGAGCGCTTTGATCCCGCCGCGCGCACGGCGCGGGTTCATGCCCCAACTGTTACCGTTTCGTTCTTCCATTCCAGGTGCTCCTTACTTGCGCAGCGTGACCAGATCACGCAATTCGTCTGTACTTAATTCGGTCAACCATTCTTCGCCGGTGCCGAGAATGGAATCCGCCAGACCCATTTTGGCTTCGATCATCTCATCGATGCGTTCTTCCAGCGTGCCAAGCGTGATAAATTTGTGTACCAGAACATTCTGATGTTGACCAATGCGGTAGGCGCGGTCGGTGGCCTGGTTTTCTACGGCAGGGTTCCACCAACGGTCAAAGTGGAAGACATGGCTGGCTGCAGTCAGGTTCAGGCCAAGACCACCGGCTTTCAAGGACAGAATGAAAATGGGAGGAGCGCTGCTGTCCTCCTGGAAGCGCGAGACCAGTTGATCGCGTACCGAAGCCGGAGTCCCACCGTGCAAGAAATAGACCGGCGTGTTGAGCATTTGCGGCAGGAACTGGTTCAACAAATGACCCATCTCGGCATACTGGGTGAAAATCAACGCCCGGTCGCCGGCTGAAATTACCTCTTCCAGCATTTCTGCCAGACGGGTGAGCTTGCCGCTGCGTCCATTGACGTGATTGCCGTCGTTTTCGCGCTCTATGGGTTGCTTGAGGAACTGCGCCGGGTGATTACACACTTGCTTGAGATGGGTGAGCATCGCCAACACCATCCCGCGGCGCGCCAATCCGTCGCTTTCTGCCACCTGTTTTAGCGAATCTTTCACCACAGCTTCATACAGCGTGGCTTGCTCTTCAGACAGGTAGCACATTTCTTTCAGTTCCAACTTTTCAGGCAGATCCTGGATCACTCGCGGGTCGCTCTTCAGACGCCGCAGGATAAATGGCCCAACCATCTGCTTGAGCAGGGCGGTGGCTTCGTGGTCGCCAAAGCGCTCGATCGGGATGGCAAATTCACGGCGGAATTTTTCCAGCGAATTCAAGTAACCCGGATTGAGGAACTGCATGATGGACCACAATTCGTTCAGGCGGTTTTCTACCGGGGTGCCGGTGAGCGCCAGACGGAAGGTGGATTTAAGCTTGCGGGCTGCCTGGGTTTGCTTGGCGGATGGATTCTTGATGTTTTGGGCTTCATCCAGGATGACGCCGTACCAGGTGAGCGGTTGCAGCAGTTCCTGGTCGACGCGCAGCAGCGCATAACTGGTAACCACCAGGTCGGCGTCTTGGGCGGCTTTGGTAAATTCACTGTTTTTCAGCCGGGTGGGTCCCTGGTGCACCAATGTGTTGAGCGACGGGGCAAAGCGGGCAGCTTCACGCTGCCAGTTGATGACCACGGAGGTCGGGGCAACTAATAGAACCGGTGCGGGCAGCTTGCCGAGCGATTCCTTCTCATGCAGCAGCAGCGCCAGGGCTTGAATGGTCTTGCCAAGTCCCATATCGTCTGCCAGACAGGCGCCCAACCCCCAACGGCGGAAGAAAGCCAGCCAGGAGAAACCAAAGCGCTGGTAGGGGCGGAGTGTGCCGTTTAAACTGGCAGGCTGCGGCAATTCGGTCATGCGTTGGCTGTCGCCGATATTGTCCAGCCAGTCGCCGATCCAACCCTCAGCCTGGACTTCATCCAGCGGCAAGCCGTGAGCGGTCTCACCGCCCAGTGCCAGTTGAGCGGCTTCCAATAGCCCCATTTCGCCGGAGTGCTGCTGCTTTTCCCAGAAACGGATGGCAGCTTCAACCTGTTCGGTATCCAACTGCACCCATTGACCGCGTACCTTAACTAGCGGTGATTTAAGGGCTGCCAGGGCTTCGAATTCTTCGCGTGTTAGGGTGGTTTCACCCAGCGACAGTTCCCATTCAAAATGCACCAGGGTATTGATCCCCAGACGGGAAGTACGCGAAATATCCATCGGTTCTTTGCCGCGCGGTGATAGTGTGACCCGCACCCCCAGCCGGGCGCCGCGTTGATTCCACCACGGCGGCGTCAAAATGCCAAAGCCAGCCTGTTCGAGCAGCGGGGCAGCTTCCCGCAAGAAGGCATAGGCCGATTCGGTGTCAAGATCAACGCCGGTAGGATGCTTTGCCTGCAGGCTGGTCAAAATGGGATTGAACAGGCGCGAGGCGTAGCCCAGTCCAGCCAGGATCAATTCCTGCGGGTGTTCCAGGCGGCGGCTGATTCTGGCTAACTCGTCTTTGGAGCGGAACCAGATATCTTCGGCGGTGATTAACAGGCTGGGGTCGGACCGCGATTGAAGCAGGAATTGCAGGTCCCAGGTTTCACTGCGGCCATTGTTCTTTTCAGGCGGCGGGTTGAGCCGGAAAGCGATGCGGAAATTTTCATCGCCGGCAGCCAGCAAGTTGCGCAGCCAGGCACGGACGCTGCTAAACAGTGATTGCAGCTGCCCCGGTGCAGCTTTAACGCGCCCATCGGGGGTGAACAAAGCTGCCAGCCAGACATCCAGCGGATTGCCTTTTTCGGGCAGCAGCAGCGGAACGCGGCTGCGCCCCCAAGAGCGGGCTAATGCATCGCAGGTGGATTTCAGGAAGGTATCCAGCAGGGTATGCGGCGTGTGACTGGTTTGTTGAAAGGTCTTGCCAACCCGAGTCTGCATGCCCATTTCGGCACGGCAGATCGGCGGCATGCTCTTTTCCAGGAATTCGATGCGCGGGCCGTCTTTTGGGCTGTCCAACACGGGCAGCCAGCGGGCGAAATACTGATCTCCCTGGCCTTCAACCGTGGCTTTCTCCAACACCGGCAGGATTTTCTGCTCAGCTAAAACTTCCAACACCAGGCTGCAGGCATGCTGCCAATAGGTGGCATCCGCGCCAAGGATAAACCCGCTGGCGGTGCTTTCAGTGGGCAGGTTCGCCAGCACGCTGAAGGCTTTCCCGGCAGGCAGCAGCAATCCACGCACCAGCCAGGGTTGCAGGCGCGGGCTGGAAAAGTCATCCAGCTCCCATTCCGGGTTCAGGCTGGGAGAGGGCAGGGGTACAGAGCGCGAGGATGGCAGGCGTAAGCGTACTGCCCCCAGTTGGGCGCTGTCTAATGGCGTACCAGACCCAATTTGCAGCCGAATTGTTTCCGGCTCCAGACAGAAGGGATGGTCTCTTAATTCAGTTCGTTTGGCCAGCGTGCCGTGATCGCGGGTCAGTGGTTTGCTTTCCGGGCTTTCTGCCCAAAAAACGAACCCGCCCGTATCAGACGGCTTGCGCGGCGGCTGCCAGTGCGCGTGCAGTACCCACATAGTTTATGACTTTTTCAACCTGGTTGAGATGATTTGGCGTACAACGATCAAATTGTGAAACCTTTTGCCGGATTCGTTCAAGGATGTTTCAACCGCAGGTTACCGGAGAAAATCACAAGATTAAAAGGCCGCGCATACAGCCTTATGTGGCTGCTGCGAGCACCTTAATTGAGTGAGGCTATTTAAACGTTTTAACAAGGCTCAATAGCGAAGCGTGTAAATCGCTCAGATTATCCTGAATAATAAAATGAATAATTCCGAAAATTTTCCCCGCGAAACAAATGGAACGCTATTGCTAAACCTTGCGTGCTATACCAGTAAGCCAATTATATCGCATGTCAAGGGATTGGGACAAACAGATTACGGCCGGTTTGCGCAATTGTAAGTTGATGTGGCGTGAATTCGATTTCACGCCACATCAGTGAAAAGATTTCAGCTGCGCAACTGCGCGCCGACCAGTTGTTCCACCCGGCGCAGGATACGCCGGCGGATCTGGTTGGCTTCACCCGGACTGAGGGTGTGATCCGCAGCCTGGTAGCTCAAGGAGTACGCCAGGCTCTTTTTACCAGCGCCAATTTGATCGCCACGGAAAATATCGAACAGGCGCACCTCTGTCAGTAGTTTGCCGCCGCCCTGGCGTATGGCTGCTTCCACATCTGCCGCCGCGACGCTTTCTTCAACGATCAATGCCAGGTCCTCAAGCACCGGCGGGAAAACCGGCACCGGTGTAATCTCGTAACGGCTGGCAGCTGCCTGAATCAGGGCGGTCAGGTCAAAATCGGCTGCCAGCACGGCCGGCGCCAGGAAGTCATATTGCGCCTTGACCTGGGGGTGCAGTTCGCCGAAAGTTCCTAATACCACGCCGTTGGCGCTCACCTGCGCGGATTTTCCCGGATGGAAGGCCGGGTGCTCGGCGGGCGAAAAATTCACAGCTCCAATATGGATAGCCTCCAACAGGCTTTCAATGACGCCTTTGAGATCGTAATAATCCATTTGAGTAGACGCGCGGTCATCCCAGGTCGGCGGACGGCGTTGGCCCGTCATGGCGATCGCCAGGTGCGGCGCCTCTTCGGGCAGCGCTTTACCGTCCACTGGCAGGAAGACCGGACCGATCTCAAACAGCGCCAGGCGGTCGCGCAGCCGGGCATTTTTCTCGAGCGTGTCGAGCACAGCCGCCAGCAGACTGCGGCGCATTACGCCGCGCTCCGGTGAAAGGGGATTCTTAAGCGTGATGTAGCCTGGTGGGGTTGTCTCAGGCTGGGCAGCTGTCAGGCGAGCTTCACGCTCCGGCGAGGTCAGGCGGTAATTGATCACTTCCTGCAGACCCAGACGCGCCAGTGCTTGCCGCATCTGCTTCTCTACCTGGATGGGCCGGTCAGCGCGGGCATCCGGCAGACCTTCCGCCATATTCGTTGCCGGGATGCGGTCGTAGCCGTAGATGCGGGCTATCTCTTCTGCCAGGTCAGCTCGGCCAATCACGCCGCTGCCGATATCTAGCCGGTGCGGCGGCGTTTTGGCGTAAACCGTGTCGCCGTCAACGCGGCAGGTGAACTCCAGCTTGCTCAAGAGCGCGGCAATCTCTGCCGCGGAAAGTTCAATCCCCAGCAGGCGTTGGACGTCTGCCGTTGAAATCTGGGCCTCGGGGTCGACCGCGGGCAGGGGGTACTCGTCCACCAAGCCGCTGTACACAACGCCGCCGCTCCACTCCGCCATGCGCTGCAGGCACAGTTGGACGCCTTCGGCGGCGAGTGCCGGATGAATGCCGCGCGAGAAGCGGTAACCGGCTTCGGAGGATAGTTTTTGCGAATGCGTGGTGCGGCGGGTGTTGACGAAATTCCAGGTGGCGCCTTCCAGCAGGATGTTGCAGGTGGCAGGCGTAATTTCCGACTCCTGCCCTCCCATCACACCCGCCAGCGACAGCGCGCCAGCTGTGTCGCATACCAGCACGGTGAAATCGTCCAGCTTGCGTTCGACTCCGTCCAGGGTAGTCAGCGTCTCGCCGGGGTGAGCAGCCCGGGTGATGATGGTTGGCGTCTGTCCGCCAGCGCGTTTGACCAGCACATCGTAGTCAAAGGCATGCAGCGGTTGACCCAGCTCCAGCATGACATAGTTGGTAGCATCCACCACCGCGTTGATCGGGCGCATGCCAGCCAGCCGCAGCCGCAGCTGCACCTTGTATGGGCTGGGACGCTGCTCGGCGCCTTCCAGCATACCCAACACGAAGCGGGCATTCAATTGCGGATCGCTGATCTGGATTTTGGCTTTGCCGGCAATGGCTGGACCGCCGGCGGGCAGGATGATCTGCGGGCTGCGCAGCGGCTTATTGGTCAGGGCTGCCACTTCGCGCGCGATACCAACCATGCTGGCATTGCGGATCATGTTTGGCAGGATGTTGACTTCCAACACGGCGTCGCCCATGTAATCTACCAGCGCCATGCCGGTTGGAGCGTCGTCATCCAGGATCAAGATACCTTCATGTTCCTCCGAGATACCCAGTTCTTTTTCAGAGCACACCATCGAAAATGAATCGACGCCGCGAATTTTGGTGCGCTTGAGGGTGGTGAGCACCAGCCCGGGTTGGTGACCGTCGTATAGGCGTGCCCCTTCGCGGGCGTAGGCCACTTTGAGCGGTTTGGCCAGCGGCCCCCTGCCTTTGAAATCGAACAAATTCGGTGCACCTGTCAGCACAACCAGCTCACCGCTGCCGTCATTCAGGCGGCACAGCACCAGGCGGTCGGCATTGGGGTGCGGCATGACCTCATCGATCTGCGCCACCACAATTTTGTCCGGATCCCAGGACAGGCCTTCGATACTGACCTCGCGGCGTTGGGGAGTGCCAGCCTGCTCGTAGGGATTGGGTAGACCGACCAGCGTTACGCCTTCGATCTCCAGGCCAGCCATGGTGAGCACATCTGCCAGTTCGATCAGTGGCAGGTCGATATCGACATAATCTTTTAACCAGGAAAGAGGTACTTTCATCTTTAGAATTGCTCCAGGAAGCGAATATCATTTTGCCAGAAATAGCGGATGTCGTCGATCTGGTATTTGAGCAGCGCAATTCTCTCCGGTCCCAAACCTGCCGCGAAACCGGAATATACAGCCGGGTCGTAACCGCCATTTTGCAGCACCACCGGGTGCAGCATACCGCAGCCGGCAATCTCCAGCCAACCGCTGTATTTACATACCTGGCAGCCCTTGCTGCCGCACACAAAGCATTCCATTACCACGTCAGCGCTGGGTTCGGTGAAGGGGAAGTAGGATGGGCGCATACGCACGCGCACCGCCTCACCAAACATTCGCCGGGCAAAGCCCTGGATGGTACCTTTCAAGTCACCCATGGTGATGTTCTTGCCGACTGCCAACAGTTCAATCTGGTTGAATTGCATCTCGTGACTGGCATTGGTCTGCTCGTAGCGGTATACCATGCCCGGCAAGATCACGCGAATGGGCTTAGGACACAACTCGCGCATAGCGCGAATTTGCCCAGGGGAGGTGTGGGTGCGCAGGATGGTGCCCGGCTGGGTGGTGTGGAAGGTATCCCACATATCACGCGCCGGGTGGTGGGCTGGGATGTTGAGCAGCTCGAAGTTGAGTTCGTCCGTTTCAACTTCCGGACTGCGGTATTCCTGAAAACCCATCTCTTCGAAAATGTGAATGATCTCGGATAGCGCCTGGGTTGCCGGGTGCAGGCGTCCCAGCGTGGGGCGGCGTCCGGGCAGGGTGACATCCAGCTGTTCAGTGTCCAGCTTTTGCCGCAGCGACGCGGTTTTGATCTTCTCGGCGCGTTCTTCCAAGGCAGCTTCCAACGTCAGCTTAACCTGATTGGCTTTTTGCCCGACAGCCGGACGCAGCTCTTTGCTGATCTGTCCCAGGCGGGTAAAGGCCAGCATCACCGGTGCGCTGCGTCCCAGGTGCGCTGTGCGCCAGGCTTGCAGTCCGGGTTCATCACTGACGCCCTCCAGAGCAGCGAGTCCGGCTTGCTGAATTCCGTCCAACTCATCCAGGATATTCACATCTTCTGCCATACGACCTCCTAAAACAAATAGCCCGTCCCAATGTTGGGACGGGAATTTTAACCCGCGGTACCACCCAGATTGACCGCAAGAGCGGTCCACTCGATCCAACAGCCTTGCGGCGATTGGTGCGCCAAGTAACGCTGGCGGTGCGGCTCGGACTACTGGCCCTTGAACAGGGCGTTCACTGGAGCGGCTCGAGAGGGAACTTCGACCGGTTTTCTGCGAGCGGGGGTTTCAGTCGCTGCCCCTGCTTCCCTGGCGGAGTCTGCCGGACTACTTTCCTCTGTCAATGCCTTTATTGATGATGTTGCTTCAATTATCTATAAACGGGGTGGAATGTCAAGACCTAAACATCGGAATGCCCAACAAAAAAGGTTGACCCAAAAGGCTAACCTCTTTTTACTTCTTCATATATCGCACGAAAGATCTTACATGAACGGAAGGTTATTGTAGGGCAAGCTGTCAGCTTGCCCGCGCAAACTAACAGTTTGCGCTACTGTAATACCCGTTCTATCGACCTCCACCTAATGCAATGGGTAAACTTAACAAAATCACGCCGCTTTTTACTGGCCTAAATGTAAACATGAGACTATTGGGTCAGCCTCATGCTGTTGATGTTAGGTTAAATTACTTAAGATCGCGCGGACGCCACAATTTCTTGAGGTCAGCAATGACGTCGGTATTCAGCGCCGCCCAGGAGCGGATCGGCAGCTCAAGGTAAGCGATCGCTCCGGTCGGCAGCGATTCAACATGGTCGGTCAGAACCTGTAAAAGCGTTTCCAACCCGGGGTTGTGACCGACAACCATTACCGTGTCGGTGCCTTTGTCCGCCAGACCGCGCAAAGCTTCGAGATAGACCTCGGGCTCGCCAAGGTAAAACCCCTCGACGTAATTAATTTCTTTTTTGTATCCGGATTTTTCTGCCACAATCTCCGCGGTTTTGGCGGTGCGGACGGCTTTGGAACAGAGGATCAGATCGGGAACGAGATCTTTTTCTTTGAGCAGCTTGCCCATGCGCGGGGCATCTTTTTCACCGCGTTTGTTGAGACCCCGTTCAAAGTCGGAAGCCTGGTTGTCTTCGAAGCTGGATTTTGCATGGCGCATCAGCAGCAAATTTTTCATATATCCCTCCACAATTACGGAAAAGCCGCCTGTTCTCGATCGTTTTTATACCATTTTGAGTATAACACAAGGCTATTGACGTGGATTGAGGATATGATTTTATTTACAAACTGTTAATGATAGGGGTGCTCCCGAAAGGCAGTATGGCGCAATATTGTTTGATGGGTGAGAGGTTCCCGAGGACTTATGGGAGGGATTTAGATCACCACACCCCAATTCGCTTCATAAGCGAAGACAATGCCGCTCGAATCGCTGCACTCCTCTGCCCGCAGACACTCCCAAAAATACCAAGCCATACTACAATAACAGCAGGGTTACCCTCATGCCCATTCCCGAGCCAACCTCCCGCTTCATTGACGAACCCATCGAGGTCATTTTTGATTCTCCACCGACGCTGGAGAAATCACCGCCATGCCCGCAGGGTTTCAGCTGGCGCGGGGAGACGTATCGCATTGTCGAGCTGCTGGCTGAATGGAGGGACTTTCGCCGCCGTGGACGCATGGGGCGCAATATGATCCCGCCGCATCTGTCCCGATCCGAGCGTATCGGATCGCTGGGAGTGGGGCGCTTTTTCTTCCAGGTGCGCACGGCAGATAACCGCATATTTGAGCTGTATTATGACCGTGCCATTATTGATTCTGACGACCGTAAAGGCCGCTGGGTACTGTTG
>DATMXL010000201.1:0-6262 GCA_035561555.1 Bellilinea sp. | reverse complement strand
TTTAATTAACGACTGTGTTTACCTGCCAACAACCGGGAAATAGTATATAAATTCAGGTACTGTATCCGAAAGGTTGTACTGTACCGCCGAGCCTGCCAGACCTGCGACTACCGGCGTCACTTTCAGATAGTATTTCCCCGTAACCGGCGGAGTCCATAATAATGCTGCCGGTTGACCCAGCCCGCTGGAGAAAGCGCTGGCGACCAGGTTGGCTCCGCTGGCATCATACACTTCCAACCGGACGGCTGCTCCGCCGCCCTTGGATACGGCATTGGTGAAGTGTTTTTTGCCCGCTTCGGCATCGATGGCTACCCAATCCACATCGTTGGCACAGAAATTATGCTCCTGCACCACGCCAATCGGCAGCGATGGAGCCGTGCTCCACTGACCATCTGCTCCTTCATAAGCATCTGGTGCACAAACGCTGGAAATCGTTGTACTCGTACTGGCGGTGCCAACATTGCCGCCGGTATCCCGGCCGACTGCCTGGAATTCATACTTAACGCCCAGGCTGCCAACAAACCATTCGCTGTATGTCCCGGCAGGATAAATCGTGCCGCTCCCCGCCCAACTGCTGCCGCCTGCAGCGCGGGATTGTAACTCCAGACTCTTCAGCGCAGTATCGTCCGACCCGCTAAAGGTCAGCACAAACGCGGTGGTGTTCATGCTGCCTGGCAGCGGGTTGATCACTACATTCGGTAAAACTGTATCCAGCTGCGCCGTGATGCGAATTTCACCGCTGACGTTCCCGGCAGCGTCCCTGGCTTCCACATACAGCGCACTATTTTTCAGTTCGCCCAATTTGAGCGGATCCACTATCATGGCCCAGCCGTCCGCACCGCTGTAGTCGGTGCCGATCAACTGCCAGGTACCGCCCTGCCAGTCCGCCGGGTGCCAGAAAAAGTCCAGCTGCATGATGCGGGTCGAGCCGTCGCGGCCATCCACCGAGATCGGGAAAGCAATATTGGTCGGCCAGACACTGCCGGGTTGGGTCATGCTGATCACCGGTGGAGTCGTGTCTTCGAAGATGTGCAGTGCATAGGGGTAATTGGTTCCGCCGGCTCCCGGGTGATCCCAGGCCTTAACTCTCAGGTAATAGGTAGCCGTCTCCGGCAAGATGACGCTGAGCATCGAATCCGGCACCACATATGGCACCTGGTCGTCGTTTTCAAAGATCAGGCTGCCATTTTTATCCAGTAAGGTCAAAACCGGATCCAGCATGGATCCGTCGCGGACCGCGTCGATCCACATGCCCAGCTGCTGCCCCTGGTTGCCATTGAATTTGAAGAAATCCATGTCGCCAGCCGGGCAAATGGTCTGACCGGTTATATGCTGGTTGATGCCGATGACCGCAGCTGTCGCCAGGTTACTATTGCCATCACTGCAGATAGCCTGCAGTGAGTTTTGGCCAATGCTGACCTGGTCGATTTGCCAGCCGGCAAAGGCATTGGCCCTCGCATCCGCCGTAAAGAAGAAGAAACGCACCCGAATCTTTTGGCCTGCATAGGCTGACAAATCGATTTCCTGGCTGGTCAGCCAGTAATTGGCCGGGTCTTCGCTCAGCTGCACCACATTTTTGAAGTCGCCGCCTTCGATGGCAATCTGCACCCAGCGCTGATCCCAGTACGCGTATGGACTTTCGGTTTCGTAGCGGTATTGGAAGCGCAGCGTTGAACTGCCGCTGGCGGAGAGTTGGATCGGCGGAGAGGTAAGGCTGCCATAATTGGTGTTACCCGTGTTGTAACTACCGTTCTGGTTGTAAATAAATCCAAGCCGGCCCTCGCTCAAGCTGCCCCAGCGCCATAACCCGCTGGCAGACCACTCTCCCAGGTTGACGTCCAGGCTATCGCTCCACGGCGCCGTTTTGGCAATCTGAGCTGGAAGGCCGTCGCTATTGATCGTAAAGTAATAAAAGGGGGTGTTATTGCTGCAACCTGTTCCGCTCGCAAAATTTTTCCCGCAGGCCCACAGACGGTATTTTCCCGGGGGCAGGCTGCCAATGGACGCAGCCGGTGACGGCAGGTTGTTGTATTCCTGATACAAGTTGTAAATTCCCGCAGTTCCCTCCCGATACACCTGCACGCGGAAACTTGTGCCGCCGGGTTCGTAGAAGCTGATCCCCAGCGATTCTTTAGCCGGGAAGATGGTTGGTGCCGCGGGGTCGGAAGGGATCAAATTGGGGAAGGTCACCACATCGTCATCCGAGACTCGGAGGGATTTGGCCTGAACCACCAACGCGCCGATGGTATCGCTGCCAATCTGGTTGTCTGCCAGATTAGGGTCGCTGACCTCGAAGGATTCTGTCCGTCCGGAAGTGATAATTTGCTGGTTGTCGGCATTGAATATATAAGTCATGCTGGCGGTTGAGGTCACAGCCCGCACATTGGCGCCAATCTGAATGGAAGCAATGTCGCTGGCACTCACCGGGGCGAAGCTGCTGCTGGCATAGGCGCTCGAGTTGTTGGCATTCAACTTTTTACACGAGCCGTAGTAATTCGGTTCTGAATATATAGCAATCTGGTCGGCGGATGGCGAACAGGCTGCCGGAGGTGGCGGAGTACAGCCGTAATTCTTGACCAGGCTGCGTACCCCTTGCGGCACGCTGATGTTGCCTTCGTAATCCCACACCCGCACGCCAATATCGATCAATCCGTTTTGCAGGTAGACAGAACACACATCAGCGGTGATACTGAAAGGATTGCTGCTGGTTGGACTGCTAAGCTCCATCCAGGCGCCGTCACGGTTACGCGCCAGGGCTTGTACTTGAACCACACCGCGGTTATCCGTGGCTGTGCCGGCGATCTCTACATACCGGTTGGTGATGACTTGACCATTAAGCGGCAGGCTCAGGCTGGCTGTGCCCGGATTGGCGCCGACATTTCCCGAGACATACTTATCCTGACATTCGGTGCCATATGCTGGATAAAGGTTCGCTTCATTACAGGTTCGCGGCGTCCCGTCATTGATCGAGACATCGTCAAAGCGGATGTCGATCGAGTTCCCCCAGGGTACCGATTGACCATTGGAGGTGTAATAGTACAGCCCTGTGGTCACGTGGAAATGCAGGTGATGCCCGGAACTGTAGCCGGTGTCATCCACGTTGCCAATGAATTGACCCTGCAGCACGGGCGCGCCAACCTGTTTGAGTTCTGCCGGTATGCTGCCGTATGCCATATGAAAGTAAATCTGATAAGAAGTCGGACTGGTACTTTTGTCCTCGATCACCAGGGAATTTGTACAGGTTGTACTGCCGTTATAACAACCGTCATACCAACTCTTTACAGTCCCGCCCTTGGATGCCAATAGCGGGAACATGGTGCCGTCATAAAAATCGTACGCGTAGCGGCAGCGCTCAATGCCGCACGAATTGTAGATAAGGAAATGACCGATCGAACCGCTTAATCCCCGGCTGACATTCGCCGCCCACGGAAGTTTATAACCGCGGTAGACAGTTTCGTCCAGCGTCCCATCCAGGCCATTTTTTTGAGCGTACTGATCAAGCTGCATTTCTATAGGCAGCATGCTGGTCGGAAACCCATCCAGTGTCGCACTGAACTCGGCATCCTCGGGTAGAAACACCGCCCAGCCGCCCGGCTGCGCGTCGTCCCGCACGCCAATGGCCAGTGCCGGTTCGGTAGCGATTACTTCGCCAGTCGTCAGATCGACAGGCGCCAACCACAATAAGGCTGACTGCTCATCCTTGCTCGGCACAAAATTATCAATGGTATAGCCTATTTCACTTGCCCCCATCAGTTTGCCTTGATACTCCCCTAATTTGTCCTGCAGCGCCTGCTCGAGCGCCGGGTCCAACTCGCCGCCGCCCTGCGGCGGTTGCGGCGCTGCCACCGACTGGCGGGGAGCTATTGCCGTGAGCCAGAGTGTAATCGCCAATATCACGGCCAAAGGTAGCAAAGTGATTTTTTTCATGAATGTCCTCCGGGTTTCGCGCCGTGCGTTCCACCCCAATGCAAACAATAAAATACCTGGTAACTTTTAGTTCCAAGTTCCGTGCCAGCTTTTGTTATTAAAAACCGGCTGCCCAATTGTTACAGCCGGATCCTTTGAAATGTTTCAGGAAATGTTAGGAACGGCCAATCTCAACCACAAAGGCTTGCAGAGCCACTTCCAGGTCCATCTGACCCGTTTTGGCCATCCGGTCGATCTCATGCAGCCGGTGATAGATCTGGTTTAAACGCTCAAAGCTGTAGCGGCGCGCCTGGTTGAGCGCCTTTTGCGCCGGGAAGGGAGCCGTGCCAAGCAATCTCCCCACCGCATCATCGCTGGCGACGCCGTTATCGCGAGCTTCCTTGGCCATCAAGATCAAGCGATACTGGCGCACCACCATACCGTACAGGTTGATGGCGTCCTGTTCTTCCAACAACCGCCCCAGCTGACGCAGCGCCTGGCGCGAATCACCCATCGCCAGCGCATCCACCATCACGAATACATCCGCCTGACCGCCTGGAGCAGTCAATTCGTGCACATCCTCTGGCTCGACCGGACGCTTGTGATCGACATACGACAGCAGTTTGGTGATTTCCTGCCGCGCCTGTCCGGTGTCCGACCCGACGATACCTGCCAGCGTAGTGGCTGCCTGCGGGGTCATGTGGCCGTTCTGGCGTTTCACCTCATTGGCGATCCACCCCGGCATGGCATTCAAGGCCGGCAGCCGCAAGATTTCAATCTTAACCTTGTCACTGGCACCCCGCGCCCATTCCAGCAGGGGATGAATTTTAACCTTGCCGTGATCTTTATATTCGTAAAGGTTTTTCCAGCCGCGCTGATTCCCGCCGGGAATCCATGTGTCGTCTTGCACCAGAACCATCGCCGTCGATTCCGGCAGGCTGCTCAGCGTCTGGAAGAATTTTTGCCGGCCGCTCTCGGAGCGCATCAGCGAGACCGGATTATTCACAATCACCATGCGGCGCGCGGTTAAAAACGGTAGCGTATAAGCCGCTGTGCGTACATCCTCTTCGCGGGTACTGGATTCAGCCGCGTCCATGCGGGTGATGTTCATATCAGCCAGTGACGGGTCGCCCATTTGCGCTGCCAATGCCTCCATGCGGTCATGCAGCGCCTGGTGATCATCGCCATACAGCAGCGTGACAACCGGCAGCGTGCCTGGAGCAGCGGAATCACTCACGGGTTAAGCCTCGAGCAGGTCCCGGGTCATTACCTGGTGCACCGGCAGGCGGCCGCGTTGGAAACGATTGATGCCCACCACCCGCAGTCCGCCCAGGTTGGCATCGGTCGTCACCGATTCCTGCAGTTTGGGACCGAGCGGGAAGGTCAGAATCAGCACCAACGTCACCAGCGTGGTAATCAGCGGCAGCCGGTCGAGTTTGCGGCGCAGGTCGCCTTCACTACCCAGCATAGCCAGCCAGGCTGCGGTTCCGGCTGCCAGGCCAGAGACCGCAAAATTGGTGCCGCAATGTGGGTGAATAGCCAGACGCCGCTCGCCAGCACGCAGACGCAACTGCGCTTCCTCCACTGCATCCCGCAGTACCTCGATGTCAATATCTCCGATTACCCAGAAACCGTGCGGGTTGGAATAACCCGCCATTCGCACGCCAGCCTTTTTGCCGGCTAAAATTTGCAAAGTCGCATGCTCGAGAGCATGGTTGCGCCGTACCAGGGAAAACTGTGTACCAATCATTGCCGCACTCCAATCTACCTTTATTCACACCCAGAATTTAACCTCACTAATTTTTCCCAGTCTATCCGACCATCTGGACAATAGTCTTTTAGAAACTCAGCTTCGAATAAGTTAATAATACGCCCGTAATTGCTAAAAAACTCGTCATTTTTCTCTTTGGCTTTATGCCCCAGCGGTTCGATTATTTGAGTAAATAAATCTCTGTTTCCCGAAATAAATTCCCAAAACCTTTGGCCGCATAATTTTGAATAGCCTTCTTTTTCTGGCGAATTATCAATTCCATAACAACAACCATTTATGGCTTGAATATTCGCTCCTCTGTTACTTGTCTTCCGAATTCGAGTAGCCCGAGCAAAACTATCCTTCATCTTTTTGATTTGGCTGCTATTTCCCCAATTTGGCCCGGACTTTATTGCGATGATGTAATCTATCCCATCACAAGTAAATTCCAGGTCAATGCCTTCTGCTGTGGATTTCCGCCCGTTATAGACTTTTGCATTAACAAAAATAGCTAATTGTTCGAGAAATTCACCAAAAATGGCTTCTTCTTGCGAGGATAAGTGTGCATCCAGGATTGTTTTTACGAAATCATGCGCAGTTGTTACG
>DATMXL010000200.1:0-5432 GCA_035561555.1 Bellilinea sp. | reverse complement strand
GCGAATGGAATCGACCAACTCCCGTTTACTCTTTTGACTCATCATAGGCTCCCTCTGCGGATCGAGAATTCCGCGTTAGGGTAACATCTATTTTGAGCCAACGAATCCCACTAAAGTAACTTTTGATTTGAGGCAATGCGGTTTCTTGACATCCCGGCGGCTTACGAGTAAAATACCGCCACTAGCCGAGATAGCTCAGTTGGTAGAGCACACGACTGAAAATTGTGGTGTCCTGGGTCCGATTCCCAGTCTCGGCACTGCGAACACCCCCGTCAGGGGTGTTTGTGATTCCAGCCAAAAAACTCTGTTAGAATTAAAGTCCATGCCCAAACAACGGCTGTTGACTATCATTTCCATTGGCTTGATCATCGCAGGAGCCGTTTTAGCCTACCTGGGGTTGGAGCGCGATATTATCCTCGTCGTTGACGGTCTGCCGCAGACCGTGCGTACCCGCGCCTTAACCGTGGGCGGTGTAGTCCGCCAGGCTGGCTACTCGCCTGGGCCGAACGACCGGCTTACCCCGGTAGCTGCCACCTGGATGCTTGGACGGACAACCGCCCGGTTCGATCGGGCGCACCGTGTCGAATTACAAAACACGGCGGATGGAACGATTCAGACACTGGAACTGGTGGAACACATTCCAGCCAACCTGCTGGCGGCAGCTGGCATCCTGCTCTTCCCCGGCGACCGTTTGATGGTAAACGGAACTGAGCTCGATCCCTACACAGAGCTGCCCGTTGGCGGCACTACCGCCGCTCTCCAATTTCAACCAGCGGTGGCGGTCACCGTGGTGAAAGGCGATACGGAGCAGACAGTATATTCATCTGCCGATACCTTGTATGAAGCCTTGTGGCAGGGCGGCATCAACCTCAGCCTGGCAGACCGGCTTACGCCTGCCGGTACCACCCGGTTTTCCGGTCCACTGACTGTCGAAATTGAACAGGCGGTGCCGGTGACACTGCGGTTAGCTGATAAAGACATTCATACCGCCACCACCGCGGCAACCGTCGGCGAATTATTGACCCAGGCCGGGATCCCACTGCAAGGCCTTGACTACAGTCTGCCTGGTGAAGATCAGCCGCTGCCGGATGACCGTATTGTGCGGGTGGTACGCGTTCGCGAGGAAATCGCGCTTGAACAGAAGACCATCCCCTTCACCAGCAGCTACCAACAGGACAACGAAACGGAATTGGATACTTCCCGCGTGATCACCCCCGGCGAGTATGGCATTGAAGTCTCACGCGTGCGTATTCGCCTGGAAGATGGCGTGGAAACCGGCAGAACGGCAGAAGCCGCCTGGGTTGCCAAAGAGCCGCAAAATCAACTGGTCGGTTATGGAACACAAGCCGTGGTGAAGACCATCGATACCCCTTACGGCGCTTTGGAATACTGGAGGGCTGTGACCGCCTTTGCCACGTCTTATTCACCCTGCCGCCTGGGTATCCCCAATTACTGCAATACACAAACCTCCAGCGGAGCACAACTACGCCAGGGCATTGTGGCGGTAACGCGCGCCTGGTATTCGTGGATGCGCGGGCAGCAAGTATACATTCCGGGCTACGGTGTGGCAGTGATCGGCGATGTCGGCGGCGGTATCCCCGGTCGTTATTGGATCGATCTGGGTTACACGGATGCTGATTTTAAATCCTGGGCAACCAACGTCACGGTTTATTTTTTGACACCGGTACCGGCATCCATCCCCTGGATTTTGCCATGACACTATCCGCTTTAAACGTCTCCAACTTGCTGCGTAATGCCGGCCTGACTCCTCGAAAAGGTCTCGGACAAAATTTTTTAACCGATCCCATGGTGCTGGATAAAGTGGTTGAGGCAGCCGGCGTCAGCCGTGACGATACCGTGCTGGAAATCGGTCCGGGGTTGGGCAGCCTGACGCGCCACCTGGCGCGTGCTGCCCGGCGGGTGGTTGCTGTCGAAATTGACGGCAATTTGATCCCAATTTTGCAGCAGGTGTTGACATCCGAGGCGAACGTCACCGTGGTTCACGGCAATGTTCTGGAACTCAACCCGGCCGAACTGATGGATAATGAACCCTATCTGGTAGTCGCCAATATCCCCTATTACATTACCTCTGCCATCCTGCGCCATTTACTGGATTCAACCCACCGGCCGCAGCGGTTAGTGCTGACTGTTCAGCGCGAAGTGGCAGAACGAATCTGCGCCGCCCCCGGCGATATGAGTTTATTAGCGCTCAGTGTTCAGGTGTATGGTTTACCAGGACCGGTATTGCGCATACCCGCCGGCGCTTTTTACCCGCCGCCCAAAGTTGATTCGACCACCTTGAGGGTGGATTTATTCCCCCAACCGTGCATCCCCGCTTCCCAGTTGGACACGTTCTTCCGCCTGGCCAAAGCCGGCTTCAGCCAGAAACGAAAAACCCTACGCAATGCACTCTCCGGCGGGTTGGGCTGGAAGCGAGAACAGACCAGTCATTTATTGCAGACTGTCGGCATTGACCCGCAACGACGCGCTGAAACTTTGACCATCGATGAGTGGGCTGGATTAACTACCAGGTTTTTGGAAGAAAAAAATATCCCGGACTAAACCAGGGCACGCTTTTTCCGCAGATCAGTATAGACCCCGGGCAGCAGCCAGACGCGATAGGCTGCCTCCAGTTGTATCCGCAGCGACATTTTTGAAGTCCCCCAGCGCCGGTCAGCAAAATATATCGGGATTTCCTTTAACTTGTAACCCAGAAGGGTTGCCAAATACGCAGTATCGACTTGAAATACGTAGCCATTGGACTTCACGCGTTCGAGAGGCATCCCTCGCAGCACCTCTGTGCGATACAGACGAAAACCACCGGTGCAATCCCGGATCTTCATGCCAAGAATAGTACGCGCATAATAATTGCCAAAAGCTGAAAGACCTTTCCGCCAGAAAGGCCAGCGCTCGTCCACACTACCGCCGGATACATAGCGGGATCCGATAACAATGTCCGTGTCGGCTAAATTTTGCACCAGCTCCGGCACTTTTTCCACCGGGTGCGAGAAATCGGCATCCATCTGAAAGACCGCTTCAGCTCCGTTCGCGATTGCCACACCAAAACCTTGGATATAGGCTGAACCCAGTCCAAGTTTGCCGCTGCGGTGGATCACCTGAACCCGCCCGCCAGATTCCCGGCTCAATTGATCAGCAATCGCCCCCGTCCCATCCGGGCTGTTGTCATCCACAACCAATATTGAAAGCTCAGGCAGCGGCAAGGCTAACAATGCTGTACTGATTTTGGCTAAATTTTCTGCTTCATTATAAGTGGGGATGATGACTGTAAGCTTCACTTCGGACCTGCGGGGAGTACCTTTTGGGATATCCAAACGCCAGCAAGTATAACCGATTTACCCTATTCGGCGGCTGATGATTTGGAAAATATTGAAGATCCTGCGGTAGAACCGGTGCTGCCTATTTAGGTCGGCTTAGGCAAAGGTTCTTTCTCAATGACAAAGACGCAAGCTTCATCCCCTACTGCGGAGCATTTGATCTCTTCAATTTTGTACTCGTTGCCGCCGGAAATCCATTTTAATGTCCCCTGCAGCATGCCGAGCGCCATATGGCAGGTAGGCGCAGCGGTGTGACGTCCCCAGCACACCGAGCAATGTTCAACGGTATACAGGAAGTGATCCGGCTTCTCAACAACAGTAACGTGCTGGTCGCTGGAGCTGGAAAGGACACGGGCAACGGCACCGAGCCCTACTTTTAATTTTGAATGTGCGGGAAGGATTTTGATCGCGAAGTCGCCTAAGCCGGCAAATACACTCAAGCCGCGCAGCACATTCTCAAAGGTAGCCCGCCCGGCGCGCATGGCCAGTCCGCGTCCCCCACGGGTGCCATAGATATCATCCAGGGAGCCGTTGATGGCAGAGTAGTCAGCAAAATCCAGCCGCTTTTCGAGTGTATCGCCCGGGTAGGAGTTGATCCAGGAACGCAGGTTGGCCAGGTTTAGAATGGCATTGACGCCGTTCTTGCCCATGACATCTTCCAGCGCGACGAGGGTGACATAACCTAATTTGCTGGGAAGGTAACGTCCGCTTTTGGGTATGGATTTCATGGATGCGCCTTTATATTAGTCGGGATAGATCTTCAGTCGCACGGCGCATATCCAGGAAAATGAGCCCTAATTTTGCCTGTTGACGAGCCAGGGCGGTGAGAACTGCGTCTTCGCCAATTGACATCAGCACGACATAGCCATTTTCACCCTTGATGTACACCTGGGCTAAATTACCGCGCCCTAATTCGCCGGCAATACGTTCACCCAGAGAGAGCATCGCTGCCGACATGGCAGATACCCGGTCTTCTTCCACTCCCTGTGGGAGTGCAGAAGCAATCGTCAAACCGTCAACGCTGACGATTGCAGATGCTTCTATATCTGGTGAGGATGCTTGCAACTGGCGCAAGCGGTCAACCATGAGTTGGGTTCGTGACTTAGTCAAGGCAGCGCTCCTTCAATATGCGTAAAAATATTCCCCGCATCGTACTGGATCCTTTATTACTGTAGCATAGCGATATTTAAGTGTCAAGCGCACGGAGTTTGTAAATCTGCAAACTTAAGGCTGCTGCCAGGCTAAAACGAAGGGTTGACGATTTTGTTAATCCGAACTATAATTTTGCCGTTCAAAAAGCGGGCGTGGTTCAGTTGGTAGAACGTCTCCTTGCCAAGGAGAAGGTCGTGGGTTCGAGTCCCATCGCCCGCTCAACGATGTAGCGCGAACTTCAGTTCGCGTTTTTATATTTAACTTGCAGATCCCTCGCGAAGCACCCTGAGCGCAGTGAACGGGTGAGAAGGGGGAGCTCATTCCCACAAGGGGGATGTCATTCGAGTCCCATCGCCCGCTCAGTTAAAAAAAGGTCGCGGGTCCCCGCAAGGGGGATGTCATTCGAGTCCCATCGCCCGCTCAGTTAAAAAAAGGTCACGGGTCCCCGCAAGGGGGATGTCATTCGAGTCCCATCGCCCGCTCAGTTAAAAAAGGTCGTGGGTCCCTCGTGAAGCACCCTGAGCGCAGCGAACGGGCGCAAGAGGGATGTCATTCGAGTCCCATCGCCCGCTCAACGATGTAGCGCGAACTTCAGTTCGCGTTTTTATATTTAGCTTGCAGATCCCTCGCGAAGCACCCTGAGCGCAGCGAACGGGTGAGAAGGGGGAGCTCATTCCCACAGGGGGGACAATGTTCGAGTCCCATCGCCGCACAAAAAACCTCGATCAGTATGGACGAATTCGAAACCCCATTACAACGGCGCCGCAGTTCTTGTTCAATCCTCACCAGATTTTCCACCTCCTTTCTAACACAAATGAAAAAACAACAATTTACGTGTGTGCATAGACCAAATTAGTTGTAGAATGTACTTATGCGGGGATAATTTTTTAATTCTGGCAGCGTTTACCTTTCACTTCTGCCATGCCAGACCAATAAATATTGTAA
>DATMXL010000199.1:0-9052 GCA_035561555.1 Bellilinea sp. | reverse complement strand
CGTTTGTTCTATAATGGTAGAAATCAATCGGGAGGTAATGATTATGACGGACATTCGAAAATTTATTATCCCAGGATTCGTATGTGCTTCCATGGCGGTCATATTTATGACCAGGCTGCTGTATACCCCATCCGTTGTGGTTTTAGCAAAAAGCAGCGAGGAGATACTTCCCGAGACTGAAGTTATAAGCGAAGTAATTGAACCTGAAACCGAAGAAGAATTGAATGATTGTGCGATTCCTGCCAGCTACCCCGACAAAATTCTCCAGTGGTGCCAACCTATCATGCAATACTCGACCTATTATGGGCTCGATCCAAAATTAATTGCGGCCGTGATGCTGCAAGAATCCGGTGGTAATCCGGATGCGTATTCAAAAAGCGGCGCGGTAGGTCTGATGCAAGTCATGCCAAAGGATGGATTAGCGGCTGATTTTATGTGTGCCAATGGACCCTGTTTTTCAGCGCGGCCAAGTATGGAAGAACTTTTCGACGCGAACTTCAACATTGACTTTGGGGTGATGATGCTTTCCGGATTAATTTCAAAATTGGGTGACGTGCGGGAAGCACTGCGGGCTTATGGGCCGATGGATAGCGGCTATTACTACGCTGATCTGGTACTGACCATCTACGAGAATTATCAGTAGGCTGCTGTATTGCCGCTTCATAGGCGGTTAAAGATTCAGAAGGGCAGAATCGAGCCAGGCAAACTGACGGTCGAACCGTGGGTATAATTGATTATCCTTACAAGGAATCAATGAAACCACGCTACCTCCCATTTGTCGCATTGTTCCTGGCTGCTCTGGCCTGTGCTGTGCCAACTGCACCGATTCCCACTCTCACACCTGTCATCCCTACCCCGTGGGACGGCGGCATTATTCAGCCGCCTGCCGCCGCAGTACAAGCCCAGACGGACCTGGCTGCGTTTTTAGGTGTAGCTCCGGATGCGATCACCATCCGTGAGATCCAGTCAGCGCAATGGGGAAATTCATGCATGGATGTACCGGTGCCTGGCGAGACCTGCAGCCAGCAGCCGACAAACGGCTATATTGTGGTGCTCTCCCTAGAAAATAATATTTACACCTATCACACTGACCTGGAAGGAATTCAGATCAGGCGCATTGATCAGGTCTCTTATCCTTCACCGGCAGCACTGGAGGCCAGTTCATTATTGGCGGGGATGCTTGGCTATAACCCGGAGTCGGTCCGGATTGTTGCTGAAGAGTCACTGAGATTTTCAGATTCTTGTCTGGGTATCCCGATTCCAGAAACGGTCTGCTCCCAGGTTCAGGTTCGCGGCACCCGCATTGAACTAGAGGCGAACGGGGTGACCTTCGAATTCCGCTCTGGTGAAGATCCAATACGACCGGTATTGGCGCGCGCCGCCGGAATCGAGGCTGGCAAGGTGGTCATGCTATTCTCGCGTGATGGCGGGCCGAATGCCTATTGCGACAACTTGAATATCACCTTAAGCGGCAAGGTGCTGCAATACACCTGTTTTGGCACCTTTGCAGCCAATCCGGGAATTTCAGAATTACCCATCCAGGACCAGGCGCAAGTATTGAGATGGGTCTTGAATTTTTCTCCCTTCGACACGACTCAGACCCGTCTGGATAACGTCAAAGTCAGGTTGACATTTAACGGAACCGGCCAGGAAATCGCAGAATTTGCTGATCAGCAGGAGATCCAGAGTTTTGTCGAAGGCTGGTTAAAAGTACCCAGCCTGCCGCCTACACTTTTGCCAACCGACCTTCCCGGAGGTTGAGTTTAGCCATTGAAATCATTCCATCCCACGCTGCTGGCTCTCTTAGCCATACTCTTGTGGAGCACTCTGGCGCTAGCCGGGAACGGGCTTCAGTCTGTGCCGCGCATGTTCCTGCTCGGCATCACCTTGTCGACCAGCGGCCTAATATCCTTGGTTCTCCGGGAAGGCTGGCGTATTCCGTTTAGAGTATTTCTGGTAGGGGTCGGCGGAATTTTCGGGTACCACTTTCTATACTTCACCGCATTTGCGCATGCGCCGGCGATCGAAACAAACCTGCTCAACTATCTTTGGCCATTGTTGATTGTCATCCTAACCCCGGTGCTGCTTCCTGGAATCGGCTTGCGTGCCAATCATATCGTAGGAGCGATTTGCGGACTGGCAGGAGCAGCGCTCATTGCATCCGGGGGTAAATTAAGTTTTGAAGTTCGGTATCTGGCGGGATATTCAGCCTCTCTTGGAGCTGCATTCATTTGGGCGATATACTCGCTACTTACCAAACGCCTGCCGCCTTTTCCCACCAGTTCTATTGGGGCGTTCTGCCTCATTTCCGGGATGTTGTCCTTGGGCCTATACTTCCTGGACGGCGGGACTGTACTCGCTCTCGACGAGATCCAACCTGTGCAGTGGATTTTCCTTGTTCTGGTTGGAATCGGTCCGATGGGAGCCGCATTCTTCCTTTGGGATGCAGCGCTCAAAAAAGGCGATTCCCGAACGATTGGCTCATTAGCCTATATCACCCCGCTGCTCTCGACCATGAACCTGATCATTTTTGCCGGTCAACGGTTGACCACATTGACGTTCCTGGCAATGCTGTTGATCATTGCTGGCGCGGTCATAGGTTCCTGGCGAGGAAACGCCAAAAGCAGACTTGTTGAGGTAGATTCGAGTCAACCGAATGCTTGACCATCAGCAGAGATAAAAGTAAAATACACAAACCTACGCGGGCATAGTTCAGTGGTAGAACGATAGCCTTCCAAGCTGTATACACGGGTTCGAATCCCGTTGCCCGCTCTGCTAAAAAGTGTCCACGGGTCCCCGGCAGGGGATGATATTCGAATCCCGTTGCCCGCTCTATAAATTAGTATCCACGGGTTCCCAGAAGGGGATGATATTCGAATCCCGTTGCCCGCTCTGCTAAAAAGTGTCCACGGGTCCCCGGCAGGGGATGATATTCGAATCCCGTTGCCCGCTCTGCTAAAGAGTGTCCACGGGTTCCCGGCAGGGGATGATATTCGAATCCCGTTGCCCGCTCTGCTAAAGAGTGTCCACGGGTCCCCGGAAGGGGATGATATTCGAATCCCGTTGCCCGCTCACCCCCTCTTTATCTCACCCATAATCCGAAAATCGGATTTTGGGTGAGGATTATTTTTTGGCTGTGTTTTTTCAAGCTCAATAATTTTCTATGTAGCTATTCAATATATTTCCTCACTACCCGCGGCAGCAGGCCAGTGGTGACTTCATAATTGATCGAACCAGCCAGACGGCCAACCTCTTCGGCGGAGATTCGCTCTTGCCCTTGCCGCCCGACCAGAACCACCTCATCATCTTGCTGCACACCGGGGATACCGGTCACATCCACGACGAATTGGTCCATGCAGACGCGCCCCATAATCGGCGCACGCTGTCCGCGGATCAGAACCACCCCTTTGTTCGTCAAGATCCGATGGTATCCATCGCCGTAGCCGACTGGCACCAGTGCTGCCATGGTTGGCCTGCTGGTGACGAAGGTCCGTCCGTAACTCACCCCGGCACCTGCTGGCAGTTCCCGCACCCGGCTGACGGTGCTCTTGAGCGTCAGCGCTGGATTGAGTTCAAAGACTGGCTCCCAGTCACTGGACGGATTCATACCGTACATGGAAATGCCAGGCCTAACGGCATTGTAATGCGCTTGCGATAATTTCATAGTGGTAGCGCTGTTGGCTGCGTGAATGATCGGGATATCCATCCCGGTGCTGCGGGTGGTTGAGATGAGCTGGTCAAAGGTTGCGATTTGCTGGAGCACCCAGGTCAGGTCGCTGGAGTCTGCGGTAGCAAAATGAGTAAACAAACCCTCAATCTTGATCCCTGGGAGCTCGCTCACGGCTGTCAGGAATGGGATGACTTCTGCCGGGAACAGTCCGTAGCGGCTCATGCCGGTGTCGACCTTGACATGCAGCGGCATAATTTTTCCATTCGCGGCTGCTTGCGCCGAAAACGCCTGAGCAAATTCGGTGGTGATGCAACTGGGGGTTAAATCCCATTCCACCATGGCTTGCGCGCCAGCCGGCGGTGTGTAGCCCATGACCAGGATCGGTGCGGTCAATCCGGCCTGGCGCAGTTCAATGCCCTCAGTCAGCCGGTGAACCGCCAGGCGGCGTGCGCCGGCATCCAACGCGGCTTTTGCCACTGGCACTGCGCCGTGTCCATAAGCATTGGCCTTGACCACCGCGAAAATCTCTACGGCATCGCCGACATGGCGTTTGAAGGAGCGGATATTCTTCCGAATCGCCGCCAAATCGATCTCCGCCCAGGTTACAACCCCATCCATTTCAGCCATAAAATTACTCCCCAAACGAGGGGTTTTGGCTGAACACCAAAACCCCTCGCAGATTGTGATGGTTCTTTATACCACCAGTTCGTTCGTTTTACCCACCCAGGTAGGCGTCGCGAACGCGCTTATCATGCAGCAGATCGTCACCGGTGCCGCTGAACATAATGGTACCAGTTTCCAAAACATAGCCGCGTTGAGCCGTGCGCAGCGCCATATTGGCGTTCTGCTCCACCAGCAGTACCGTGGTCCCGCTGGCATTGATCTCTTTGATGACCCGGAAAATCTCGCGTACCAGGACCGGAGACAACCCCATCGAAGGCTCATCCAACAGCACCATCTGCCCGCGACTCATGAGAGCCCGGCCGACAGCCAACATCTGCTGCTCACCACCGGAAAGCGTGCCTCCCAGTTGGACTTTGCGTTCGCTCAACCGCGGGAAGATGGCGAAAACCCGTTCATAATCACGCGCCACCTCGGCTTTATCTTTACGCTGCCAGGTAGCCAGTTTCAAGTTTTCCAAGACCGTCAGGCTGCCAAAGATGCCGCGGCCTTCAGGCACCTGCGCAATCCCTAAACCGACAATTTTATCCGCGGAAATTTTTTTAAGATCGGTACCTTTGTACACAATCTGCCCGCCATATGGAATCATTCCGGAAATCGCTCGCAAAGTGGAGGATTTCCCGGCTCCGTTTGCACCAATCAGGGTGACGATTTCGCCTTCATTCACCTCAAAGCTGATGCTTTTGACAGCTTTGATATTGCCGTACGAAACGCTCAGATCCTGGACTGAAAGATAGGCTCCGTTGCTCATTGGTCACCTCCTTCGCCAAGATAGGCCTCAAGGACTTTGGGATGAGCCCGGATCTCAGCCGGCAAACCTTCCGCAATCGTCGCTCCAAAATCCAGCACCTTCAAGCGTTCGCAGATACCCATGACCAGCCGCATCTGATGCTCGATCAGAAGAATGGTCAGACCAAATTCCTTGCGAATCCACAAGATGAACTCCATTAACTGCTCGATCTCGCGCGGATTCATTCCTGCTGCCGGTTCGTCCAACAGCAGCAATTGAGGACCGGTTGCCAGTGCACGCGCAATTTCCAGCCGGCGCTGTGATCCATACGGCAGGTTCTTGGCCAGTTCGTCGGCAAATTGGTCGAGTTTGAAGTATTCCAGTAAATCGAGAGCCTTATTGGTGTAAAGCTCTTCCTGTGCCCGGTAACGGCCAATGTGGAGCAGCGATTCCCAGGTCGAATATTCCAACCAGTTGTAGTAAGCGATGCGGACGTTATCCAACACTGACAAATCTTTAAACAGGCGGATATTTTGGAAGGTGCGTGCGATCCCCAATTGGGTAATGGCATTCGGCTTTCTGCCGACCAACTCTTGACCGTTTAGTTGGATACCGCCTTCGGTAGCTTTGTAAACACCGGTGATCAGGTTGAAGATGGTAGTTTTTCCGGCGCCGTTTGGGCCGATAATACCAACCAGTTCACCCTTTTCCAGCTCCAGGTTGAAATCGGAGACCGCACACAGACCGCCAAAGTAATGTGTGATGTGATCAGCTCGTAGGAGTGCCATTGGACACCTCCTTCTTTGCGCGCCAGTATTTGAGTGCATATAGATCGAAGCCGGGGATCAACCAGCGGAACTCGCGCATGCCCATGATGCCGCGCGGTCGGAAAATCATCAGCAGCACCAGCATCAACGGCATCAGCACCATACGCCACATGCCAAACGGTCGTAAGACTTCCAGCAGTACCGTATACAGGGTGGCACCGAGTATGGATCCCGTGATCGATCCGACCCCGCCTAGATAAACCATAATCAGCACATCGGTTGATTTGATAATATCGAAAACTTTGGGACTGATAAATTGGAGAACGTGAGCAAAAAGCGCTCCGGCAACTCCAGCAAAAAATGAGCTGAGCACAAACGCCAGGAGTTTCACCTTGTTGGTGTTGACGCCCATCAGATCACTGGCAATTTCATCTTCGCGAATGGATTGCACACCGCGCCCAAAATTTGAGAAAACAAAATTTCGTATGACCAGGATTGCCAGGACAGTCCAGAAAAATGTCCAAGGCAGTGTGGTCAACTTGTCAATGCCAGGAATACCACGCGGACCGCCGATGGCTTCGATATTCTCGATGACCGATTTAACGATCATGTTGAATGCCAAAGTAACGATCGCCAGGTAGTCGCCGCGGGTTTTGAAGGATGGCACGGACACCAAGAGGCCAATCAACCCAGCGCCAACCCCACCTGCCAGTACTACCAACGGAAAGAAAAGCGCCCCAAGGTTGTCTGGGATGATTTTGGTAGTGAAAAGGGCTGAAACATAGGCTCCTATAGCCATAAAACCGGCATGCCCGACGGAAAACTCGCCCATATAGCCGTTAATCAAGTTTAAACTAACGGTCAGGATAATGTTAATCCCGATATAGATGATGACCAGTTGAACGTATTCATTCACCAGGCCAAATCGCGGTACCAGGATGGAAAGGATAAAACCAACCGCCAGGACGATCGGAAAAGCTTTGCGGTTGTTCGCTATCCGGTCCCAGAGGAACTGTAAGCGTGTAAGCAGCTCACGACCTTTGGATACAGAGGTAGGTGTAGATGTTGGATTATCCATGATCATACCTTCTGGGGCCGGGGTTTACCCAGGATACCGTAAGGGCGGAAGATCAACAATACCAGCAGCAAGGCAAAGGCAACGAAGTCACGATAAGTGGAGGGCATGAAGGCTGCCACCATGATCTCAACCGCACCAAGGATGAACCCGCCGATCATAGCACCGCGGATATTACCGATCCCACCGACCACCGCTGAGATAAACGCCTTCCAGCCGATGAGGATACCCATATAGGGGTCAATGACCGGAAAGGCTAACGCGTACATCGTGCCGGCAGCCGCGCCAAGACCGGTGCCAAGGGCGAACGTTGCCGAAACGATCAGGTTGAGCGGTACGCCCATCAAGGGAACGATCGCTTTATCCCAGGAAATGGCGCGCATGGCCATCCCGACCTTAGTTTTCCGGACGATCCAATCGAGCGCAACCATCAGAGCAATGGAAAGCAGGATGATAATAATCTGCAGCGAGGAAATTGAAACGCCGCCAATATTCCAGGTGGTATTTTCAATCAATGTGGGAATGTGCTGGGGGTAAGGGTAGAAAACCAGCGTAAAATTTTCAAGAAACAGGCCGATGCCCAGCGCGGTGATGACAGCTGAAACGCGCGGCGCATTGCGCAGTGGGCGGTAAGCCACCCGTTCGATCAGCACACCCAGCAGCGCTACGACGACCATGGAGACCAGCAGGGTGGGCACAAAGGGCAGCCCGAGATAAACGGCTGCGATAAACGTAAAAAAGGCGCCCACCATAAATAAGTCGCCGTGGGCGAAGTTGATCATCGTCAAGATACCGTAAACCATGGTGTATCCCAACGCAATCAACGCATAAATGCTTCCCAGCTGTAGAGCATTCAGAGATTGCTGGAGGAAATAAATCATGAAACCGCCTTTGGTGTCGGAAATGGGACTCTCTCGCTGTGCGGTACAGCGAGAGAGTCAGAAAGTCGGTAAAATCTTACGGAGCAGCGTTAGCAAACCAGACGAATTTATCGCCCTTTACCTGCAAAATCACTGCACTCTTGACCGGATCACCGGATCCAGTTTCGAAGGCCATGTTACCAGTGACGCCTTCATAATTGGTGATCATAGCCATGCCGGTGCGGACTGATTCACGGTCAACTTTACCAGCGGCTTTCAAGGCATTCCACAGCAGCCCAAAGGAGTCGTAGGTAAGCGCTGCGACGTCATCAGGTGTCACACCATAGGTGGTTTTATAGGATTCGATGAATTTTGTAGCCACTGGGGTGGCAGCATCAGCAGCATAATGGGTGCTGAAGTAGAACCCTTCGCAGTCGGTACCGCACAAGGTGATCAGCTCAGAACTGCCCCAGGAATCGGAGCCGAGGAACGGGACTTCGATGCCCAGACGATGTGCCTGTTGGATCTGCAGCGGCACTTCACTATAGTAGTTGGGCAGGAAGATCACGTCGGGTGAAGTATCTTTGATCTTGGTCAGTTGCGCCGAGAAATCTTTATCGCCAGTGGTGTAGGTTTCAAAGGCCACCACAGTTCCCCCATTTTCCTCAAAGGTTGCTTTGAAGAATTCGGCGATGCCCTTGTTGTAATCTGAAGCTACATCATACAGAACCGCAGCATTTTTGGCGCCCAGGTTATCCAGGGCAAATTTTGCCACAACCCGTCCCTGGAAGGGATCGATGAAAGCGGCGCGGAAGACATATTGCTTGGGATCGACGGTGTCGCCCTTAAGTGTGGTTTTTGGGTTGGTTGACCATGGGCTGATCAGCACCACTTTCGAGCTTTCAGCAATTTCTGAAGCCGGAATGGCATAGCGGCTGGCATTTGGGCCAATGATGGCGACCACATTTTGCTGAGTAATCAACTTCGAAGCTGCCGAGGCCGATTGGTCAGCCTTGCCGGCGTTATCTTCGACGAACAGCTCAACGGTGTACTTCGTGCCGCCAATATCGATACCGCCTGCGTCATTAATTTCCTTGACAGCCAGTTCAGCCGCATTCTTACAGGAGGCACCAACTGCCGGAATGTCGCCGGTCAACTCAGCAATTACGCCAACCTTAATGACATTGGCCTGGGCTCCACCACCGCAAGCTGCCAGCAGCATGCTGGCAATGATCAAAATTCCAAATATCAGAGTACCCTTCTTCATAT
>DATMXL010000198.1:0-4338 GCA_035561555.1 Bellilinea sp. | reverse complement strand
GAAAAAGGAGATTAATCAAATTCAAATCGATTGTATGTCCACTCTGGCACCAACCCGGCTCGAACAGGATTATTAAGGACATAGTCGATAATTTTCAGCAATTCTTGATCATCTCTTACTACATGGTCATAACTTTCATGTTGCCAAAATTGACCCTGCCTCCCCAGTTGCAAATTTATTTGGCGAGCGGTCAAACCTTTGATTTTCTGCATGATCGAGGGAACCGATACAAATCCATCACCAAGCATGAATGGAGTACAGACCAAATGAACATGGTTAGGCATGATACAAAAAGCGTCTAAATTGTATAGATGGCCGTCCAGCGAGCGTATAACTTTTGCAACAATACCTGCGATTTCAGGTTTTTTTAACCAGTCAGGTCCATTTTTATTATTATCCAGAGCCGAATCCCAGCGGCCAAACATTCTTTTCTGAAGAATTCGTAATTTTTCTTTACTTTCGAAATCATTTGAATTTATATTAATCGCAAAAATTTCGCGCGCTGCTTCTTCAAACAACCGCTCCAAAACTTCTTTTGGCAGTGACCCTGCCAATCTAAATGTAATGAACAATGTCCCCCCAGGAGGTTGGTAATGGGGAAGATTCCGTTCATAGTACAAATCGTAATCAAACTGGGACATTTAGCAGTAAAGCAGAAGTCTGATAGATTACTCTCGTAGATCGAATTATTCTTCTCTCGCCGGCAAATTCTCTCCAAAATCCAGCACTTCGCGCACCTGCGAATTCGGCAGCGCCGGCGAAATAATCCCCTTCTCCTCCATAGCATCGACCAGCCGTGCGGCGCGGGTATACCCTACCCGTAACCGCCGTTGCAGCATGGTAATCGAAGCTCGACCTTCCCGCCGCACTAAATCGACCGCATCCGCATACAGCGGATCGCTGTTGAGATCCTCGGCGTCCCATAAGGGAGCCTGTTTCAACGGCAACCCACCCGGCAGCAAATCCGCTGCGCTCTCCCCCTCAGACTGCGGCATCTGACTCTGAAGCATCGCAGCTTGTGTTCGCCAATAATCCACCAGCCGGGAAATCTCAACATCTGATACGTAAACACCCTGCAAACGAACCGGAGCGGGGGCATCCGGCGCCTGGAACAACATGTCGCCGCGGCCTAACAGCCGCTCCGCGCCGGGTTGGTCGAGAATCACCCGGCTGTCCACAGTCGAAGCCACGGCGAAAGCGACCCGCGCCGGGAAGTTGGCCTTGATCAAGCCGGTCACCACGTCTACCGACGGGCGCTGCGTGGCAAGGATAAGATGAATGCCAGTGGCGCGGGCCAATTGAGCCAGGCGGGTGATCGAACGCTCGGTTTCATCCGGCGACAGCATCATCAAATCGGCCAACTCATCGATCACAGCCACCAGATACGGCAGCTTGTCGGTATTTTTGGCATTGTAATCTTGAATGTTGCATGTACCGGAGGATGAGAACTTGTGATAGCGCGCGTCCATCTCGCGCTGCAGCCATTGCAGCGCACCTACCACCCGTTCCGTATCCACTACGACCGGGGCTAGCAGGTGTGGAATGCCGTTGTAACCGGTCAACTCAACCCGCTTCGGGTCAACCAGCACCAGACGGATGTCAGCCGGGGTGTTATTTAGCAGCAGGCTGATCAAAATTGAATTGACACACACCGACTTGCCAGACCCGGTGGTACCGGCAATTAGCAAGTGCGGCATGGCCGATAGATCACCGGCGACCGGTTTACCCGCCACATCCTTACCTAAAGTAAAGCGCAGCGGCGACTTTATGCGGCGGAAAACATCGCTTTCCAGCACCTCGCGCATGGCAACCCGGCTAATTTCGGTATTGGGCACTTCGATACCAACGTAAGCTCGTCCCGGCACAGGCGCCTGAATACGAATTCGCGGAGCTGCCAAGGCCAGCGCCAGATCATCCGCCAGCGAGGCAATTTTACTCACCCGGACCCGCATCTTTCCGCTGCGTGACTCGATAAAATCCGGTTCGACGCCAAAACGGGTGATGGTCGGGCCGCGCGAAATATCAACCACATGGCAGGGTGCGCCGAATGAAGCCAGTGTCTCCTCGATCAGGCGGGCGCGTTCCTGGTCCAGGTTGGTTTGCTGCGCAGCCGGAGTAGCCGGCTCCAAAATCTGATCAACCGGCGGCAGCACCCACCTGGAAGCCATCGCACCGGCGCGGGTGACCTGCTGTATGCTTACTTCCTGGGCAGCTGGTGCAACGCCGGATTTGCTGGCTGCACTGGCACGTTCTGCCAGGGTGGAACGTGTTCGCTGCGGTTCTGGAGCGTGCGCAGCACTATTCCCGGGCAGGGGGCGAAAATCCGAGGGCAGTTCTCCGGGCGCGAGGTCATGCTCTTCTGTGCCAGACAAGATTCTCCGATGCGACTGGGGAGCGGAGCCGCGCAGCGGCCGGTTCATGAGCCGTTGGAACCCGGTCAGAGCTGGTTTGATGGAGCGGTAGATCTCCGGAATGGATAGGTCAAAAGCGAATACCAGGGCAATTACCATCCAGGCTGACATAGCGATCACCCCGCCAGCCATGCCAAGTGCGGTCACCAGCGTGATGTCAAAGAAGGCGCCAACATAGCCGCCGCCAATCCCCTGCGCGGCCATTTCCCAGGTGCCTCCGCCAAAAAAGTGCAGCCAGGCCAATAGGTTGAGATACAACAGGATGATGCCAAATAAGCGCTCGGTTGAAAGCAACGGCAGCCGTTCAACGTTGCGCATCACCAGCCAGAGGCCGAGGATGATCAAACCCACTGGCAGCACAAATGTACCCCAACCAGCAATTTTATTGAGAGTGTCGATCCACATCCCGGTGAGTGTACCGTTTTCACTGGAGATCAGGCTGAGCAGAGTCAAAAAGCCGACCAGCGCCAGGAATATTCCCAAAATGTCCAGTTTGCGGTCGTTGGACAGGTTGCTCCAAGATAAGGTCGGCTGCAAAGTTCGCCGCCGATGCTGACCGGTACGGCCTTTTCGGGCCGCAGGCGCGCCTTTTTTCGCGCCTGACCGGGATGCCGGGCTGCGGGTGGACTGGCCTTTTATGCTCGATTTGGTTTTGGAGGAAACAGTTTTAGCCACGCCGGGACTCCCCAATGCGGAAAAGCTGTTCTAATTATAGCATAGGGGTTGCTGCGGCTATTCGAGGCCTAATGCTTTACGCGTGGCGCGAAAAGCCAGCGGCGGCAAGGCATCATACGGAAAATATTCAGCGCGTTCCGCGTCGTCACCAGGCTGAAGTTTCCCGCCTGTTATGATTGCGCGATACACTATTACAATATCAGCGCCATTGGGGTGCTCGCGTCCGCCGATGACATGCAGCAATTCGGTTACCGCCACATCCAGTCCGGTTTCTTCCAGACATTCGCGCCGGGCAGCTTCCAGCGGGTCCTCATAGGCGTCAACAAAGCCTGCTGGGAAGCTCCAAAAGCCTCGTAATGGTTCATTATTGCGCTGTACCAGCAGGACTTTTCCATCCTGTTCGACGATCACACCGGCTGCCACTTTGGGATCGGTGAAATGAATGAAGCCGCAAGCCGGGCAGACCGCGCGGGTGGTCCCAAAAACCGGGCGTGCTTCCATGCCTGTGCCGCATTGCGGACAAAACCGGTAAAGCGCTGCTGTCAACGGTCCAATTTCCGTTTGAGCAGGATGGCAGCGACCATCAGAGCAATCGCCACGAACAACAGACCGGCAGCAACGATTAGCAGAACCTGCCTGGGTTGCTGTGCGGGCTGCGGTGCAGGCAATCCCTCACGTTCGACAGCTTGAGCGTCAGCCGTTGTGGATTCTGCCAGCTTTTGCCCGCGTTGTTCATCTGGGCGAACGCCTAGGATGGGGCCAGTGCCGGTAATGGGTTCCTTGGCTGCGATTCGGACAGCCTCGGTGGGCTGGGTTTGCAAGTCGGGAAGCGAATTGGGAATGGGCGGCTGTGGGAATGGCATTTCGGTTGGGGCCAGGTTTACCCCAAGTGGAGGTCCACTTCCAGCGCCGCCGCCGCCGCCGCCACCCATGCCCATCGCAGGACCGGCAGGAAGTGGCGGCCCACCCCAGTAAATCACCTCTGGAGCTGCCAGAGCGCTTTCAGCGACCGCCATTGGAGCTGCCAGATCGGCGGTCTCGGTCGGAGCCAACCCGGTGGCATTAGGCTGGTTTGCTTTTTGGGATGCGGTGGTAAAAGCACCCGAGAATCCGGGTACTAACTGGTAGGCGAACAGGAATACCGCTATCAAAGCCGCTGCAACAGACGACCACTGCATGGTAGGCAGCCAGCGAAATGCTTTAACCGGTTGAACATCGACAGCTGTCAAAGTGAAATTATGCGGTACTTTGC
>DATMXL010000197.1:0-3771 GCA_035561555.1 Bellilinea sp. | reverse complement strand
GCTTTGGCATGATGGATCGCTATCAATTCGCCCCGATGATGGGTGCCCGCGGCGGGTTTATCCCGCTCATCAGCGGTTTCCTTAGCGGCATCTTCCTGTACGGCTTCGGCGAGGTCATTGCCGTGCTGCTCTCGATTGAGGAAAATACCCGCGTGAATCGGCGTAATGTGGAAGAAAAACCGCAGACTCCAGCCGAGCCGCCGATCATCTCGGGATAATTCACAGCGCGCAAAAGACAGGCCATTGGTGTTTCGATGATTCAGGGGTGAATTTTGTCCATTCGCCCCTGATTGGTTTAATGCTTCGATTCTCGCATCCTGATTGATGACCGCTACACGCGACTTTCGTGTAAAATCAACCCAGATATTTCTTCGGTAGACCTGCGGAATCAGACACTAGATGAGCGATTCGAACCAACCGTTGCGCGTGACCGTCTCCTCCGATCAGGCCATTTTCCTGCGTGGAATGGCGGCCATTTTGCAAACCATCAAGGGAGTGCAATTGGTTGGCGAAGCACAAAACGGGCATGATGCGCTGCAATTATGCAAGCTCACCCAGCCAGACGTGCTATTGCTTGATCTGAAAGATCCTATCGAAGCCCGCCGCCTGGCGATTACCATTCACCAGGAATGCGAAAAGATCCGCATTATATTATTGCACGCCTGCCCGGAAGATGAGCCGGCACTGGAAGATCTGGCAGCCCAGCGGCTGTACGTCTTTTCGCGGGATGTCTCGGAAGAGGAATTTATAGCCGCCTTCGAACGGGTCAGCCGCGCACCTTTGAACGCCGTCGTAACGGCTGCGCCTGTGGTGGTGCATACGGACTCCGCACCTCCCAGCCCGCCGGTCAAACCTTCCATTCTTGAATCGTCCCGCCCCGGTGAATTGATGGCGCGCGAGTTGTACATGGCAGGCAAAATTCAAGCGGACCTGCTGCCGGAGAAAGCTCCGGTGCTGGCTGGCTGGCAAATTTCAGCTGAGCTTGAACCGGCCCGCGAAACCTCCGGTGATTTCTACGACTTCATCCCGCTCACCCAGCAAAAATGGGGCGTGGTGATTGCGGATGTGTCGGATAAGGGGATGGGCGCTGCCTTATTCATGGCGCTGTCCAGCTCTTTGGTGCGAACATACGCCGCACGTTTCCCCACCCTGCCCTCATTAACCATGAGCGCAGTAAACGAGCGCATCCTGACCGATACCCGCGGATCGATGTTCGTCACCTCGTTTTTTGGCATCCTGGAGCAAAATACCGGGCGACTGATCTACACCAATGCCGGGCATCCGCCGGGATTTATCATCAGCAACCCGCGCGGTAAAAACCCGATTACCCCGCTGCGCCCCACCGGCATGGCTCTGGGTGCCAGCGAGACGGGACGTTGGACGCAAAAAATAGCCAAACTGGCCCCCGGCGACCTGTTGGTGTTGTACACCGATGGCATCACCGAAGCAGCCAACCCGGACGGGCAGATGTTTGGCGAAGATCGCTTGCTCGATCTGATTCTGGCCAACCTGCACCGCAGCACAAACGACATTAAAAACCTGCTGCTGGAAGGGGTGCATAACTTTGTGGCGGGCACGCCGCGCCAGGACGATATCGCTTTGATTGTGCTGCGCCGCGAGGCGTAAGCCTTTTTACATTTTCCACCTCCATCCCATTTGTATTGGACATCTTAATGCCTGATTCCGCGGGTTGGATTCTTAATTTTCAATCACCGATGACTGATCCGGCAGAATTAGTATTAAAAGCCGGTGGAAAAAGCGCCAACCTGATCCGTCTGTCGCAGGCAGGCCTGCCGGTGCCGGAGGGGTTCATTCTGACCATGGCCGCCTATCGCGATTTTTTGGCCGCCAATGACCTGGAGGAAAGAATTTTATCCGCCTTGCCGCCAGCCGGATCCGTTGACCCGGACGCGCTGGAAGAGGCATCCCAAACCATACGCAGTTTGCTCGCTGCCTGCTAGCTGCATACAGCGTTGGAGGCGGTTCTGCATTTCGCGTATACCGCGCTGGGTACGCCGCCCGTGGCGGTGCGCTTATCAGCTACCGCGGAGGATACGCTCGAGCTTTCGTTCGCCGGTCAGCAGGATACTTTTTTGAACATTATCGACGATCGTAGCCTCAGTCAGGCGGTGATAGACTGCTGGAGCTCGCTGTGGACAGCCCGCGCCATAGGATACCGCGCCCATAACTAAATTCCCCATGCCGGGTTGGCCCTGGCTGTAGTGGCTTTTGCGAAGCGAAGGATTTCTCTTCCGGACGATGAACCTATCCTCAATATAACAAAAAAACCTCTCCCCGAAACGGGGATTACGCAGTATTTTATAGGAAGAGGTAGGTGAGGGGTGTTTGTCACCCTGAGCGAGCGGTTTTTGCGAAGCGAAGGATCTCTCTTTAATTAGTCCGAGATGTTTCGGGCGAAAGACCTGCCCTCAACATGACAAAAAAATCCTCTCCCCGATACGGGGAGAGGTGGTTGCCGTTGGTTATTCCTCTCTCCGTTTCGGGGAGAGGCCAGGTGAGAGGTCGATTATTTCACTGTAAACGTTCCCGACACAGCTTCCACTTTAGCTGCCAAGTCAGTCGTCACCACCCGCACCAGCCATTTCTCGCCGGCTTTGGCACTGGTCGGCAATGTGACCTCGATCTTCATGTAACCGGCGACGTCAGTCTTGCCATCCACTGTCACCACCGTGCTGGTGCCCTGAAGTTCAAGGCGCACATCCACATTCTGGTTGACCGGGAACCCGTCTGCCACCACCACGATCTTACTGCCCGCGGTTCCGGTGTAGGGGATCAAAGCCACAGCCGCGCCGGATTGCCCGGCAGCCGGCAGAGTAATGCGCTGCCCGACCAGGATCAGGTTGGGGTTGGTGATCTTAGGGTTGAGCACCAGAATGGCAGCCACAGTCGTGTCAAAGCGGTCAGCGATTTTGCGCAGCGAGTCGCCGCTGACAACCACATACTCCTTACTGCCCGTGACCGGAGCCATTCCCACCGTGAAGCTGTTGGAGGCGGCGAATTCAGTCGTGGCAGAGGTTTGCCGCACCACGAAGACATAGACCTTGCCGCTTTGAACATTGGCGGGTACAGTCACTTTCTGCAAGACCGCGCCGCGGCTGTCTGTGGTCACCTTGCCGATCGATTCGGTCTCGGTTCCGGTCAAGCCAAAGCGGATATCCACTTCACTGTTAGGTTTGAAGCCGGTTGCGCCCAGGGTGAGCGCATCGCCCGCTTTACCGCTAACCGGCGTGATGCCGACTGTGCGAACCTGAGCCGCGCCTGCCGGTAGTTTGATCTGCTGGCCTTTTTCAATGCGGTTGGCATTGGTAATGGCCGGGTTGGCAGTCAGCATGCTCGACAGAGTCACCTTGAACAGTGCCGCGATGCCGCTGAGCGTGTCGCCAGGTTTGACAATATAGACCGAACCCGCTACGACCGAGGGGGTTGTGCCGGTAGGCATCTTGAGCACCTGTCCGGGATAAATAATGTTCCAGTTTGTTATGCCCGGGTTGACAGCCAGAATGGCAGAAGCCGTGGTGCCGCATTTCTTGGCGATTGAATTCAGGTAATCACCCTTCACCACCGTGTAACTGGTGCCGCAGGTAGTCTGGGCTGCAACGGGGCTGGTAGCGAATGTACCAGCCAGTAAAACAACAATAAATAATGCGATCAGTGTGCGTTTCATGGCTCCTCCTTCAAGATCGAGCCGGTACCAAAAATAGATTTTTAAGGCAACAACTTGCCACAGAATAGACGATGTTGGTTTAAAAA
>DATMXL010000196.1:0-5528 GCA_035561555.1 Bellilinea sp. | reverse complement strand
CGGTATGCCGCTCAAAATGAAAGGAAAGGTCATTGGGGTTATGACCTTAGCCGTGTTGGAACCCCACCTTTTCCAGGAATCAAAACTGCGCCAGATGCGACTCCTGGCTGATCAGGCTGGCATTGCCATTCAAAATGCCCGTCTGCACAACTTGATCCGCGAAGAGGCCCAAACGGACTGGTTGACTGGCCTCCCCAACCGCCGTTCTTTCGAATTTGCCATCGATCAGATGATCGAACACGCGCGTACGGTAGGCAGCAAATTCACGGTAATGATGCTCGACCTGGACCATTTCAAGAGCATCAATGACACTTATGGACACCGAGTCGGAGATTCGGCCTTACGCCGTATCGCAATCCGCTTGAAGGATGGGGTGCGAAAGACCGATTTCCTGGCTCGCCTGGGCGGGGATGAATTTGCCATCCTCTTCCCTGGAACCAACCCGGAAGAAGCCTATACCATTGGGACAAAGTTGCAGGAATTTGTCTCGGTTTGTGATTTACAATTACCGGATGGCAAGCTCGGCTGCATGGCCGTATCCTTCGGAATGGCATTTTTCCCGGACACAGGCCATACTGTGGAAGCCTTGATGGAAGCCGCAGATGCCGAACTGTACCGCGATAAAGAGCGGGACTTGCCAGCGTAGTCTGTAGCCTATTTCTGGCTTGTCCATTAACCTAATAGAAGCGAGATCCTCACTGCATGCAAACCAACCTGACAGAATTCATTCTCGGCAGTCAAACACGCCTGGCGATGCCTGTAGGAGCCTATTCTGGACTGCACCTCACAGGGAAATCAGTCGCCGGCGCCACCAATGACTTTTTTATCCAGGCGAATGCCATTCTGGCTTTATACGAACGCTACCATTCTCCCTTTCTCCAGACTGCCATGGACCTTAGCGTCGAAGCCGAGACCTTTGGTGCTCAGGTGAGGTTTGAAGAAGGTGAAATCCCAAACGTGGTCGGCCGGTTAATCACCAACCGCGAAGATAAGTCAAAGTTATTTGCTCCAAAAGTTGGTCACAAGCGCACCAACGTGCCACTCTCTGTAGTGTCTTACCTCAAAGAACACACCAATGGGAAGGAAGTCTTTGTACTGGGCGGCATGATCGGTCCGTTTTCATTAGTCGGGCGCCTCTATGGCGTGAACGAAACCCTGATACTAACCTATGAGGATCCGGATCTACTGGCGGATCTGCTCAAAATGGCTGTCAATTTTCTGCAGCGTTACGCTGAAACTTTCCGAGGTGTAGGCGCGGACGGTATCATCGTAGCGGAACCCGCTGCCGGCTTGTTATCACCCGCTTCGCTTGGGCGCTTTTCTATGCCCTACGTCCGTCAGATGGTTGAAGCCCTGCAGACGCCGAAATTTTCATTCATCTACCACAACTGCGGCGCTAAATTAGCGCACCTGAAGGAAATTCTGAAGGACGGTGCAGCCATCCATCACTTTGGCAAGCCAATGGATCTGGTTGTTGCCTTGCAGCAGGTGGATGATCAAACCATCCTGGCTGGCAATCTGGATCCGGCAGAAGTATTTGTCGGCTCCACTTCCGCAGAGGTCTATCAGCAGACCCGGGAATTATTGGCTGCCACCGCCGGACATAGTAACTTCGTCCTTTCTTCCGGCTGCGACCTGCCCCCCAACATGCCAATGGAAAATCTGGACGCCTTCTACCGCGCCGTCTCCGATTTCAATATGCCTTCGTAGGGGAATGGTTCCATCCCGTCCCGTTCCGACCCGGCCTGCATCGAGACACCCATTGCGGGAGGGCGCAGAGGCCCTCCCCTACGGCCTGGCCAAGTATTCTCGCTGGGGAAGGGTTCAGCGAAATTTGTGCCCTCCAACAGTGTGATCTATGACAGCGCGTAGCGAGTGGACCATCCCGACGTGTTTTTGTAGGGGACGGGTTCCATCCCGTCCCGCTTTTATAGAGATATACATTCGGTTCCCACACCCACCGCCAGGTAACCTAAATGTTTATACCGACCTACCCCTGATGTTGTTCCACAATCCCGCCCGCTGTCCCGCGGGTGGATTTGTCCACGTGGATCTCCTGGACGTTCACTTCCTCCACTGCCGGGGTCAGGACAGGAACTATCACCAGTTGCCCCACCGCCTCGCCGGCTGCGAATCGCAACGGCACATCCGTCACATTGGCAACCTTGACCAGAATTTCACCCTGGTAGCCGGCATCCACCACCCCTGCCCCCAAAAGGTGATTGGCGCGGCCTTTCGGCTTGAGCAGCCCGACAAATCCAACCGGGATTTCCACCGTCACTCCGGTTGGCACGATGGAAAAGCTGTGCGGCTGGATTTCCACTGCCGTGACAGCATAAAAATCCAACCCGGCATCCGCCGGATGTTTTCGAGTTGGGAGCACAGCTTCTGGTCGCAAGCGCGCGATGCGGAGAGTCTCCATGGTTACTTCAATGCCTGTAGCTGCTCACGCAGGCTGGCGACAGTTTCCTGAAAGTTAGCCAATTTCTGGCGTTCTTTATCGACCACGGCGGCGGGAGCTTTTTGTCCGAAAGGGCTGGCAAGCAGTCCTTCCAGCCGCTCGATTTGCGATTGGGTTTCATCCAGTTCTTTTTGCAATCGCGCCTGTTCTCCCGCCAGATCCACCAGCCCCGACAACGGCAGGTAAACCTCGATGCCTGCCACTACCAGCGACGCCTGATCCTGCGGTTTTTCTGCCAGAGTTTCCACCAGGGTGAATTGCTGCGGGTCAATATGCGCCAGCGCTGCCAGTGTTTTGGACTGCGCCAGAAGAATCGGGAGCCACTCGCCAGCCGCGATCGTGGCGGGGATGCGCTTGCCCGGTGTCACCTTCTTTTCAGTGCGCAGGTTGCGCACTGCCCGGACAATCTCTTGTACCAGGCTGAACTCGGCAATTTTATCGTCTTCCCAACCCTCAACCGTCTGCGGTTCCGGCCAGTTGGCCACAATCAACATTTCTGCCCAACCCTCTGTCGGCTGGTATAGCTCTGGTTTTTCCTGGCACACGCGTTTCAGGTGACTCCACAACTCTTCGGTCACGAAGGGAGTGAAGGGATGCAGCAGCCGCAGACTCGAATCCAGCACCCGTGCCAGCGTTTGCGCTGTGAAATAGGCGTGGTCGCCGCCTTCAGCCAGCTGCAGCTTGGCAATCTCCAGGTACCAGTCAGCGAATTCTGACCAGAAGAATTCATAAATCTGGCGTCCGGCCTCGCCGTACTGCAAAGCGCCGAAAAACCGGTCTACCTCGCGCTCCAGGTTTTGCAGCCGCGCCCAGATCCAGGAATCTGCCAGTGTCCATTGCGGATCTGCTGAGGCTTGTTTCGGCGCTGAATCCAGCGCGCCCAGCACGAAGCGTCCGGCGTTCCAGATTTTGTTGGCAAAGTTGCGGTTAGCCTCGACCTTTTTGGGACTCAAATTCATGTCGTTGCCCGGCGTCGAGCCCACCAGCAGTGTGAAGCGCAGCGCATCGGTACCCAGCTCGTCCATCAGTCCAAGCGGGTCAATCACATTGCCCTTCGATTTGCTCATTTTGTGACCGTTGCCGTCGCGGATCAAACCGTGCAAGTACACCGTATGGAACGGCACCTGCCCGGTAAATTCCAGCCCCAACATGATCATGCGTGCCACCCAAAAGAACAGGATGTCGTAACCCGTTTCCATGTAACTGGTCGGGTAGAAGTAATCCAGGTCCGCTGTTTTTTCCGGCCAACCCAGTGTCGAAAACGGCCATAAGCCTGAGGAGAACCAGGTGTCCAGCACGTCTTCGTCCTGGTGAATTTTGGCACTCCCGCACTTTGCACATGAGGTGGGATCCTGCCGTGCCACCAGCGTAGCACCGCAAGCATCGCAGTACCAGACGGGAATGCGGTGCCCCCACCACAGCTGACGGCTGATGCACCAGTCCTGGATATTTTCCAGCCAGTTGTAATACACCTTGGTGAAGCGTTCCGGCACGATCCGAATCTGACCGTTGCGTACTGCTTCCAGAGCCTTCTCAGCCAGCGGCTTGATTTCCACAAACCACTGGGTGGAGATCATGGGTTCGACAATCTCGCCGCCCCGCTGACTGCGCGGCACATTGAGGGTGTACGGCTGCTCCTTGATCACCAATCCGGCTTCCTGCATATCCGCCCAGATCTTTTTGCGGCAGGCGAAGCGATCCAATCCCGCATACGGTCCGCCGTGTTCGTTGATGGCGGCATCCGGCGTCAGAATATTGATCACTTCCAGTCCATGCCGCTGACCGATGGCGTAATCATTCGGGTCATGCGCTGGCGTGATTTTGAGCGCACCCGTGCCAAAGGCTTTATCCACGTAGTCGTCGGCAATCACCGGGATAGCGCGATTGAGCATAGGCACCAGCACTTTCCGCCCCACCAGATGCGAGAAACGCTCATCCTCGGGATGCACTGCCACGGCCGTATCGCCTAGAATCGTCTCCGGTCGGGTGGTTGCCACCGGGATATAGGTCTCGGGATCATCCGCCAGCACATACTTGAAGTAATATAGAAAGCCCGGTTCCTCGCTGTACTCCACCTCCAGGTCGGAGACCGCTGTCTTTAACCCCGGCGACCAGTTGATCATGCGCGGACCGCGGTAGATCAATTCTTTTTCATACAGTCGCACAAAGGCCTCGTGCACCGATTTCGAAAGTCCGTCATCCAGGGTGAAGCGTTCGCGGTCCCAATCACAGGATGCACCCAGCCGGCGGATTTGTTTGGTGATCATTCCGCCGTATTTGTGTTTCCACTCCCAGGTGCGCCGCACAAACTCCTCGCGTCCCAGTTCCTCGCGTTTTAGGCCTTCACCGGTCAGCATTTTCTCGACCTGCAGCTGCGTGGCAATTCCGGCGTGATCCGACCCAGGCACCCACAGGGATGGAATGCCTTTCATGCGGTGGTAGCGGATCATCAAGTCTTCCATGGCAACAAACATGGCATGCCCGAGGTGCAGTTCACCGGTCACATTCGGCGGCGGGATGGAGATGACAAACGGCTTGCGCGCCGGGTCAAAACCAGGCTGGTTGGGATCATTGGTAGGTTTGAAAAAGCCGCGCTTTTCCCATTCCTGGTAAATGCGCTCCTCCACCGTCGAAAAATCATAGGTTTTGGGTAATAAGTTCTCGCTCATGGATGCACCTCTCGTTCTGGGTATATCGTTCCGGGACTTTATCGATCATTTCGGCATTAACTAACAAAAACCCAATCGCCTCATGAGGACGAAAGGGTTGCTTCCGTGGTACCACCTCAGTTCGCCAACCTTTACGGCTGACGCACTCTCCCGAACCATCATTCGGGTTCCGCGCTAACGGGCTTACCCGTGCCGGTCTACTCTCCATTACTGGATTTTTTCGGCAAATTCGCCAAACGACTTCGGCCGGAGTGCACTGTGGAGACTTTCAGCCAGGGGCGCTCCTTCTCTGGCAGGGTACTGAACGGCCTACTACTCTTGGCATTTCAATTATGAAGATTTTATCGATTATACAGAGTTCGCCGCACTGTGTCAATTAGAAGGCTGAAATCCAAAAC
>DATMXL010000195.1:0-7985 GCA_035561555.1 Bellilinea sp. | reverse complement strand
TCCTCAGGCAGGTCGAACGAGAAGTAGGTATCGAATTGGTGATAATGACGCTGGTAAATTATTTTAATCCCCGGTTCTTTCAAGCGTGCCAAAACTGCGTCTCGAGTGGCGATGGGTACTTTGGCCTGTACCTCGAAGCTTTCTTCTTCTTCGGTTTGCTCGCTTAGCGCCAGCAGCTTGGACAACAGTGATTTCTCGCGCCGCATCAGGAAGATATCGATCTTGCGGGCATACTCATCCGCTTCGCGCATCAAGTTACTCTCGTCCAATGATTGCAGTTGACGGCTGCGCATCAGCCACACGCCGTTGACCATCACATCTGACACATCTACAGCTTTGGAAGCGTAAACTAATTGCGCATAGGCATTGTTGGGATCGCGTCGGAACCGCGGTGAGTTATGCACTAGGCTGGTATCCACCAATATCAGATCAGCCTGCTTTCCGGGTTCAAGCGACCCGGTCAGGTGGCCGATATGCATGGCGCGCGCACCCAGGCGGGTCGCCATGGCCAGGGTTTGGCGCGCAGGCAGGGCAGTGGGATCGCCGCTGGATCCTTTCGCCAGGAAGGATGCCAGCCGCATTTCTTCGAACATGTCCAGATCATTGTTCGATGCTGGACCGTCGGTGCCAATACCTACATTCAATCCAAGGTCGAGCATGCGTTTAACCGGCGCAATCCCGGAAGCCAGCTTCATATTTGAGGATGGGTTATGTGCCACCCCGGTGTTGTAGTGTTGGAAGGTGCGCATTTCGCCGTCGTCCAGGTGAACACAGTGGGCTGCCAGGACTTTCGCGTCCAGCAAATTGAGTTTTTTTATGTAAGGTACTACTGGCATGTGTTCATCACGCCGCAGGTTTTCAACTTCGAAACTGGTCTCAGCGACGTGGATGTGGAGCGGCACGTCATATTCCATGGCGATGTTGGCACAGTCGCGCAGAATGTCCTCGGTCGTGGTGTACACGGCGTGCGGGGCAATGGACGGCACGATGAGCGGGTGATTTTTCCAGCGCTGGATATAATCCCGTGCATAAGCCAGTGACTCATCATAGGAATGCGCATCCGGGGTCGGGAACTTGAGAATGGATTGCGAACAAACCCCTCGCATACCGCTTTGGGCGGTTGCCCGGGCTACATCTTCTTCGAAATAATACATGTCCGCGAAACTGGTAATTCCGCTGCGGATCATCTCCGCGCAAGCCAACTTGGTACCGAGCTGTACAAAATCCGGTGAAACAAATTCTCGTTCGACCGGCATCATATACCCCAACAACCATACGTCCAGGCGCAAGTCATCCGCCAGACCGCGCAGCAGGGTCATTGGAACATGCGTATGAGCATTGATCAAGCCTGGCATTAATACTTTTCCACCGCAGTCAATTACCTCGGCATCGGGATAGGACTGCAACATGGTTGCTTCGCCACCTACAGCGGCAATTTTGTCTCCTTCAACCGCGACTGCACCCGGTTCGAATATCTGGTAATCATCATCCATGGTCAGGACGAGAGCGTTTCTCAGAAGGATCGTCTTATCATTCATTAGTGGGCAGTCTCCTTGGACAATGAAAAAAATAATTCTAAGGGATGTTTCTTCGGACGAAATCCAGAGCAGTTTGCACTGCCCAGGTAGGACCGTGGGCTGGAGGACCGCCATAAGAACGGATCGCTTCAACGGTACTGTTTGGCGTGATCAGGTATAAATAGAGGTCTTGTTTTACCGGACCGGGGTACAAACCGGCACCTAATGTGACTTGGGTCAATGTTTTTGTATGCTGGTCCTGGGTTAATCGCTGTAGGTCTTCAGGTTGGCATAATTCGGGCAGCACCTGCGCATGGGCTGGATTAAAACCGCTTCTGCTAAGCCGCTCCGCAACCGCTCCTCCCAGGCCGCATTCGGCCAGAGAAAGCTGCCAATTGAGCAGCGTCAGCCGGGACAAAACCACCTGTTCCAGTGTCTCCTGGTTGCTGCCAAATATCGCAACCCCGACTAACTTCTGCACCTGGCTGACCATCTCGGCGATCAGCGCATCTGCCTCTTCCTCGGAACCAGCTTTGGCAGCTACCCGAATGTCGACCTGACCTGGATGCGCCACCAACCCGACACTTGGATTGGGGTTGTTTTCGAGTTCACCGATCCACTCATCCACTTGAGACTCTCCGACTCCGGCAGTGTGCAGTACAAACGCCTTGATGATGCCCTTCAATTGGTAACGTTCACCCAGCAATGGCATTACTTCATGCTGCAGAATGTGCTCCATCTCGCGCGGCACGCCGGGTAGGCTGATGACCAGTTTATTATCCTTTTGCATATAAAATGCTGGAGCTGTGCCGACCGGATTATCAATTACGGTCGCTCCTTCCGGGATATAAGCCTGGCGCCGGTTGTTTTCAGTAGCACGCCGCTGAAAACGATTGAAGCGCTCTTGAATCTGATCCCACAAATCAGGTCTGTACTCTAGTTGAGTTTCAAAAGCCGCCGCGACCGCCAGCCGGGTTGGATCGTCCACTGTCGGTCCAAGTCCCCCGGTAGTGATGACAATATCCGAGCGGGTCAGCGCTTCGCGGATAGCTTGAGCAATCCGTTCTGGGTTATCCCCCACGATCATGGTTCGGAAAAGATCGATTCCAGCATCGCGAAATCTGCGCGCAATAGTGGCAGTGTTGCTGTCCTGAATTTCACCTAACAGTAACTCTGTGCCGATCGCGATGGTTTCCCCGACTGGCATACATCGATCCTTTTCAGGCAGGTTTGTCAGTCAGTGAACAGATACTGGCTCCATGCACGAGTGTCTGCTCCCAACTGGCTACGCAAAGTGTAGCACAAATAGGTTTACATCGCCAAACGCTCTCCTTACTTGAGATGAAATCCGGGTAGAATATTCATGCTGTAAATCCTGTTATCGGACGGCTTATGGCAACCAATAATTACAGGCAAAGGATGGGCGCCTGGGGTGAACTCCAGGCTGAAAATTACCTGCTGGCGCGCGGTTTGGTGCTGCTCGAGCGCAATTTTCGTACGCGCTATGGCGAGATCGATCTGGTTATGCAGCATGAGGACCAGTTAGTTTTTGTTGAAGTGAAAACTCGTTCCAACGTTAAATTTGGCCAACCCGAACAATCAGTAACTCCGTTGAAACAGGAACATCTGCTTTTGGCTGCGCAGCAATACCTGGTGGACCACCAAGATACTTCGGACAACTGGCGGGTGGACGTGGTGGCAATCGTCGGCAGACCTGGAGTTACCCCGCCTGAAATTCTTTGGTTTGAAAATGCCCTGGCATAAGCTGCATCAACCGGTTGTGGCGATTATCGGCCCGACAGCAGTCGGAAAGACTGGCCTGGCGGTCAAGTTGGCGGAGCATTTCGACGGCGAGATCGTTTCGGCCGATTCCCGTCAGTTTTATCGCGGCATGGACATCGGCACAGCCAAACCTTCACCGGATGAACTGGCACGCGTACCACATCATTTGATAGACGTCGCCGACCCGGATGAGCCCTGGAGTCTGGCTGCCTTCAAACGCGAGGCTGCGGCAGCCCTGGCAGACATTCACAGCCGTGGGAAGCTGCCGTTTCTGGTTGGAGGTACAGGTCAATACATTTATGGTTTGCTGGATGACTGGCAAATCCCCAACCAGCAACCGGATACCCACATGCGGGAAGTCCTTGAAGCCTGGGGACACCAGCTTGGACCGTACCCCTTCCATAAAAAACTGGCTTTGATTGACCCGGTTGCTGCAGCTGTGATCCAACCAGAAAACCTGCGGCGGACAGTACGCGCACTGGAAGTTATTTTATTGACCGGCCATCGTTTTTCAGAACAACGGCGGTTGGGTGAGTCCTCATATTCGTTACTCAAAATTGGTCTCATTCGGCCGCGCGCTGAATTATATGCCCGGGCGGACGCTCGCATTTCAGCCATGCTGGCAGAGGGTTTGGTCGAAGAAGTTCGCCAGTTAAGCGAGCGCGGTTTCACGGCTGATCTGCCGACGCTTTCGGCTATCGGCTACCGCGAAATTTGCGCTTACCTGGACGAAAAGATGAGCCTGGATGAGGCTGTCACCCAGATGAAACGTTTAACAAGAGACTATATCCGCCGGCAAGCCAGCTGGTTCAAGCAAAATGACCCGAGCATTCATTGGCTGCCTGCCGGTCCTATGACTGTGGCACAGGCTGTTCAGATGATCGAGAACGCTGACTATTGGATCGTCCCGAAAATTCAAGTGGTTTAGCCAACAAATCGCACTTTATCGGATGGAGGATGGAAAAATGACCAAACCTTGGATGCAGCATTATGACCCGGGTGTTCCCGAGCACCTGGATTATCCGGAAATTACAGCATTTCACTATTTGGATGACGCTGCTGAAAAATACCCCAACAAAGCCTGTACCATTTACCGAGACCAGAGCATCACCTATACTGAAATGCGCCAGCTCTCCAATGTGCTGGCAGTCGGTCTGGTAAATTTAGGCGTAAAACCCGGTGATCGGGTGGGTATTATTCTGCCCAATATTCCGCAGTTCATCCTGGCTTTCTACGGGGTTCTCAAAGCTGGCGGTGTGGTAGTGGCGATCAATCCACAATACAAACAATTGGAGTTGGAGTACCAGCTCAAAGACTCGGAAGTGGACGTCATTATTGCGCTGACAACACACCGAGAGCTGCTGGATGAAATTCGCAAAACCACACCGATTCAGACCGTCATCTACACTCAAGTTGAGGATGCCTTCGATCTGGTAGACACTTTATTGGTTACCCCGACGACTATCGAAGAATGCAATCCTGCCGATGCAGATTGCTGGTTGACGACCGTGTTAACCCGTTCAAAAGATTTGAGTATGGATGGTCCAAAAATTTCCCCGAACGATGTGGCGATCTTTCAATATTCCGGGGGTACCACAGGAACGCCCAAAGCTGCCATCGGCTTGCATCGCAACCTGGTTGCCAACACCACCATGTTTCGCCGTTGGTTGGTGGGCTTGCATGACGGTCAAGAGACAGTGTTAGCCGCCATCCCGTTGTTCCACGTTTATGGCATGGTGATTGCGATGAGCGTTGGCATGGGGCTTGGCGCCAGTCTGGTACTGGTGCAAAACCCGCGCAATTTGGAAGAACTCCTGAGTGCCATCCAAAAGTACCGCCCAACGCTCTTCCCCGGTGTACCCAGCATGTATCAAGCCATCAATCAGCATCCGGAAGTGGTCGCCGGGAACTACGACCTTTCCTCTATCAAAGCCTGTATTTCAGGTTCAGCACCGCTGCTTCCGGAAATTAAATTGCGGTTCGAAGCGCTAACAGGTGGAAAACTGATGGAGGGGTACGGGCTATCCGAAGCTCCGACTGCGACTCACTGCAACCCGATGTTCGGGGAAAACCGGGCAGGCTCTATCGGACTGCCTCTGCCTGATGTTGATTGCCGTATCGTGGACCTGGATACCGGGGTTGATGTTGCTCCAGGAGAACGCGGTGAGTTAATAATCCGCAGCCCGCAGATCATGCGCGGCTATCATAATCGCCCGGATGAGGATGCCATCACATTGACCGATGGTTGGCTGCACACAGGCGACGTTGCCCGCATGGATGCCGATGGTTATTTCTATCTGGTTGACCGTAAGAAGGAAATGATCAAAGTCAGCGGTTTCCAGGTTTGGCCCCGCGAGGTCGAAGAAGTGATCGCGATGCATCCTAAAGTGCGTGAATGCGCGGTCTCAGGTGTACCTCATCCGGTTAAGGTTGAAATCGTCAAAGCCTGGGTAGTATTAAAGCCAGGCGAGATGCTGGATAGTGAGGAAGTCCGCCGTTGGTGCGGCAACCTGCTGGCTGGCTATAAAGTACCGGCAGAGGTCGTTTTCCGTCAGGATCTGCCGCGCTCAACAGTCGGTAAAGTCCTGCGACGTGAGCTGCGCCGCATGCACATCGAAAAAATTGATCAGTGATGTCAGACTGATCAGGCTAAGTCCTGGCAGAATTACATCTTTAAATCAAAACCGCGGGGTTTTTAATTCCCGCGGTTTCGTTCTCTATTGATCAGACAGCCCCAACCAGAGCTGGGACGCCGTTTTTCTTGACCGGCGGCGGGAAAATCGCTTCGAATTCATCCTTGGTGAGCGTTTCCACCTCGAGCAGCTTCTGTGCGACTGCATCCAGCTTATCGCGGTGCTCCGCCAGAATAGAGCGCGCCCGTTCATGTGCGTCACTCACCAGACGGCGAACTTCGCGATCAATCTGTTCTGCTACAGCTTCCGAGTAGTCGCGTTGCTCAGAAATTTCACGTCCCAGGAAGATTAACTCTTCTTTTTGACCATAAACCATGGGACCCATTTCTGCACTCATGCCCAGGCGGGTCACCATCTGACGGGCGATCTGCGTGACCCGTTCAATGTCGTTGCCCGCGCCGGAAGTGATGTCGTCAAATACCAATTCTTCAGCGGCTCGGCCGCCCAACAGACCAACCATATCCGCTACCATTCGTTTACGTGGCATCATGGTTCGATCTTCCGATGGCAGGGCGATGGTGTAGCCGCCTGCCATACCGCGAGCGATGATCGTGATCTTCTGCACCGGATCGTGCTCGGGCAGCACATTCATGACAACCGCGTGACCGGCCTCATGGTAGGCGATGATTTTCTTTTCGTCGGGATTAATCAAGCGGCTCTTGCGTTCCGGGCCGGCGATAACCCGTTCGATAGCTTCCTCGAACTCAGGTTGCGAAATGCTCTTGCGATTGCGGCGTGCCGCTAAAATCGCAGCTTCATTAACCAGGTTTTCCAGGTCGGCACCTACGAATCCAGGGGTGGAGCGTGCCAGAGTGGTCAGGTCGATATCGGGTTCCAGCGGTTTTCCCTTGACATGCACCTTGAGGATGGCTTCACGGCCGCGTACGTCAGGCCGATCCAGCACCACACGGCGGTCAAAACGACCGGGTCGCAGCAGAGCCGGGTCGAGAATATCGGGCCGGTTGGTAGCTGCCATGATGATGATGTTGGTGTCGGTATCGAAACCGTCCATTTCAACCAGCATTTGATTCAGCGTTTGCTCGCGCTCGTCGTGGCTGCCGCCTAGACCTGCGCCGCGCTGGCGGCCTACGGCATCGATTTCATCCACAAACACGATACAGGGTGAGTGGCGCTTGGCCTGATCGAAAAGGTCGCGTACCCGACTGGCGCCGACACCGACAAACATTTCCACAAATTCAGAGCCAGAGATGGAGAAGAATGGCACCCCGGCTTCCCCGGATACCGCCTTGGCCATCAATGTCTTACCCGTACCCGGAGGACCTACCAGCAGGACACCCTTGGGAATACGAGCACCGAGTTGGATGAACTTTTGCGGCTCGCGCAGGAATTCAACGACCTCTTTTAGTTCTTCTTTGGCTTCTTCTACGCCGGCAACATCCGCGAAAGTGACGGTCGGGTGATCGCCGGTGAACATGCGCGCGCGAGACTTGCCAAATGACATCGCAGCGTTGTTGCTGCCTTGCGCCTGTCTAAAAATAAAGAAGAACGCACCGATCAGGAGCATAAACGGCAGGATATAGCCAAGCGCCGTGAATACTCCCAGCCAGGCGCTGGGTGGCTTGATCAGTATTTTCACCTTGGCGGGATCCAACTGGTCTTCGGTTACACCCAAAGCCAATAACTGCTCAACCAGTGTTGCGTTGGATTCCTTGGTCGCCACAGACTCGGTCAGATCTTTATAAGTCACCTGCAGGTGATCTTCATCGCCCTCGATTTTTGTAACTTTCGAAGTTTTAATATCTGCTGCCAGTTGGTTGATTGAAACCTCTGAACTGACTCCACGCTGCCCAAAGCTATAGACGACCATAGCGATGATTGCGATGAATAGTAGCAGATAAATTACATAAGATTGGTTGCGTGAACTCACTCGTACCTCCGTGAACGCCTTACCCATTAATTTTCGTACATTTTATCTTAGAAATTATACCAATCTATCTACCCCCCTGCCAGTTTGTCAACAGTTTTGGTGATG
>DATMXL010000194.1:0-11488 GCA_035561555.1 Bellilinea sp. | reverse complement strand
GTTTAATGATAATAGTAATGACAACGTTGTCATTACTATTATAATGGATTTTGAGGATAATGCATGGTTACATTGAAAGACGTGGCACGCGCTTCAGGTGTTTCCATAAAAACGGTTTCCAGGGTGGTCAACGGCACAGCCGAAGTGTCTGCTGAAACGCGCCAGCGTGTGGAAGGGGTAATTTCAGATTTGGGTTATCACCCGAACACGATGGCCCGTAGTTTGGTTAATGGTCGCTCAAACACCGTGGGGGTCATTATTCCTCATTCGGCCGGCTATATTTTTTCCCACCCATTCTTTAATGAAGTCTTGCGCGGTATCGCTGAAGTCCTGGCAAACAACAATTTGAATTTACTGTTGCATCTCGCCCACCAGAACACTCCTTATGCCCAGTTATACAATCAACGTCGCGTGGATGGCCTGATCTTCATGAGTGTACCAACGGGTGATCCAAACTTGGAAGGGGTGCTTGAAAGCAAATCTCCATGCGTGTTCACCTGTCGAATTGTAGAAGAAAACAATCCCACACATTGGGTGGATGCTGATTTTGTCGGCGGCTTGGAACAGGCTGTCGAGCATTTGTTCTCGCTGGGACACCAGCGCATGGCATTGCTGGCAGGGCCTCGCAATCTCATCTCAGTACAACTTCGCGTTAAGGGGTACAGGCAAGCCGTAACGAGGAATGGACTGACAGTGGATGAGGATAACATCCACTATGTAGATTTTTCATCCGAAGCTGGGCACGACCTCGCCTTTCAGTTGATGACAAAACCCAATCCACCTACAGCCATCCTGTGCGGCGATGACATGATGGCGATCGGCGTCATTCAAGGCTTGCAGGAAGCTGGGCGACGCGTTCCGCAGGATGTTTCCGTGATCGGCTTTGACGATATCAGCCTGGCACGCTTTTCCGCGCCGCCGCTAACAACCATCCACCAGGATACGTATCGCAAAGGGCAAATAGCGGCGGAAACTCTCATCCGTCTGATGACCAAAGGAAATGAAAATTCACCTTTCCAACAGATACTCTCAACACAGCTCATCATCCGCAACACAACTGCACTGGCTCCCCGCTAAACTTATGAATAGAAAGGAGGAGAAAGCGACCATCAGGAATTACCCTGGTTTACTAAACTGCTCGTTCAAGGTAATTTATTCACCCGCTTATTCAAGGAGATGATTATGAACATAACCACGAAACACAAGCGCCCGACCCTGCATTGGGTTTTGAGCACCATACTGGTTCTTTCTTTTACCCTTGCGGCTTGCGCGCCGGTGGAAACCGCCACCAGTGTGCCAACTGATCCACCATCAGTGGCGACAGAAACCCCGGCCCCCACTCCCACCGAGGAGCCCCAGCCTCTGTCTCCTATTACGATTCTGATTAATGAATCTCCGTGGCTCGCAGGTTTTGAGATGCTGGTCAACAAATATGTGGAGGAGACTGGCAACCAGGTCACGTTGAACCGCACACCTTTCGCCGGCATGTTGGAGAAGTCGCGCAACGCGGTGCAAGCCCCGGAGAGCGAGTTCGACATCCTCACGTTGAACGAGCAGTGGTACATGCAGTTCTATGCTGACGGACTGGTGACACCCATCAAGGAAATTGACCCGAACTTCGTGCTCGACCCTCAGATCATCGAGTACGAGTGGGCAACCCGCTGGGATCCCGAATTGGGTTATTCCACGGAGAACGGCGAAATCTACGGCCTGCCGATCAACGGGAATATTATGCTCTTCTTCTACCGCAAGGACCTGTTCGAGGCACAGGGACTTGATGCTCCGCAGACCTGGGCGGACGTGGAAGCCGCCGCTCAGAAACTCAAGAGCGCGGACATGTCCGGCTACGTGGTGCGCGCCAACCCACCCAATTGGGAGTTCCAGGCTTTCCTCGCCAGTCATGGCGGCAGCATCTTCAAGCTTGATGAAATGACCGGAGAATGGGAAGTAACCCTCAACAGCCCCGAAGCCCTGCAAGCGCTGAATACCTGGTTGAAACTGGGCCGCGAATATGGACCCGCCAACTATTCTGATAACGGGCAGGCGGAAATGATCGCCCTGATGGCAAGCGGAAAAGTCCCCCAGATGGTGCTGGTGGGCGCCGCTGCGCCTGATTTCGACAACCCGGAGAAATCCACTGTGATCGGAAATGTAGCGGCTGTGCCTGTGCCAGGCTTGACCGCAGGCTCGAATGCCACCATGTCAGGCATCTGGGTAACAAGTATCCCTCACAACCTGCCTGATGAGCGCAAACAAGCCGCACTTGCCTTCCTGAACTGGGCATTGACCAAGGACGCGCAGATGTTCTACGCGCAGGCTGGCGCCATTCCGGTGCGTCAGGATGTGTACGAGGAAATGTCAAGCGACTCGGAGCAAGGCTGGTGGATGAAAGCCATGGCAGACAGCACCGCCTTCATTCACGCCCAGCCGCGCCTGGCGGAGACGCCCCAAATCATCGAAGTAATTGACCGCCGCCTAAAGCAGGCTTTGATTTCAGAGATAACGCCGGAACAGGCGCTTTTGGAAGCCGCGAGGGAAATTCACAAAATCCTGACCGACGCGGGTTACAAGGTCAAGCCGCTGGCTGAGTAATTGCAATATAGAGGGGACGGACATACTGTCCGTCCCCTCTATGATCATTTTGGAGAACTCATGCAGTCTTCCCTCGATTCTTCCCTCCCTACCAAACCGCCGAATCTGGTTGCACGCTTTGGCAATTTTGTAGATCGCACTTTTCAATATTGGACTGTTGCGCCGCTGGTGATTGTCCTGCTTCTGCTGGTCGCATATCCCACCTTTCAACTACTCCGCATGAGCGTTTCAGAGGTGGATATTGTCAAGGGGCAGGCGGTGTGGGAATTTGTCGGGTTGAAACACCTCGAGACGGCGCTGCAAGACCCCGTCGTGCCAACGGCATTAAAGAATACACTTGTCTTTGTAATCGCGGTGGTCATTATCGAGACATGTCTGGCATTAGTCATCTCCATCCTGGTCAGCCGCAGCAAACATCTGGTTGGTTTATATCGCACCGTGCTGCTTATCCCGCTACTGGTTCCGCCCATTGCCATCGGCACCATGTGGCGTCTGATGTATGACTACAATTACGGCTTTATCAATCAGGCGTTGAAATTAATTGGCATTGTCGCCGTCCCCACATGGACCGCTGACCCACAACTGGCAATGCCTTCTGTGGTTCTGGTGGATTTATGGCACTGGACCAGTTTTATGTTCCTCATTATTCTGGCGGGGTTGGAATCCATGCCGCAAGAGGTTAACGAAGCCGCCCGTGTGGACGGCGCCTCAGAATTTCAGATCCTGCGCTACATCACCCTTCCGCTCCTGCGTCCGACCTTGATTACAGCAATCATGTTGCGAACCATTTTCGCCTTCAAGGTCTTCGATGAAATTTTCCTGTTGACTAGCGGCGGACCTGGCACAGCGACCGAGGTGATCAGTTTGTATATCTACAAAGTATTTTCCGGGCAATTTCGCCTGGGGTACGCCTCTTTCCTTGCATTAGGGCTGTCCTTTATTATCTCGATCTTTGTCATCTTCTATCGGCGTCTCGGACGACGCGCCGCTTAAGCCATGAGGAAACAATCAACCATGAAAAAAATTTCTACGGAACCTTTTTTTCGGCATGGATTTCTGATGCTGTTGGTCGCCTTTACGCTGATCCCGATTATTTTTACGCTGTCGACCTCGTTTAAATATTTCCGCGACATCACCTCCGGCTCGCTGCGGTTTACACCCACGCTGGTCAACTACCAGAGGTTATTCGATCCCGCCCAAAGTAATTTTTTGCGTCTGACTGCCAACAGCCTGGTCATCGCCGCCGGGACCATGGCTATTGTGTTGGTGATTGCCAGCCTGGCGGCGTACAGCCTCAGCCGATTCCGCTGGCGTCCCTTGTGGAGTGGACTCCTGCTAGGAACCATTCTGTTCATTCACATGCTTCCGCCAGTTACATTCCTCGGTCCGTTTTATTTGATCGCCCGTTCGCTAAACATCTATGATACGGTACTGGCGGTTATGATGGGACACATCGTTTTGAACCTGCCCACTGCCACCTGGATTTTGCTGGACTTCTTTGCGAATATTCCCAAAGAATTGGAGGAAGTCGCCATGGTGGACGGCGCCAACCGCTTCCAATCCCTGACCCAGGTGCTGATCCCAATTATTCAGCCGGGGATTGCCGCTGCGGGTGCGCTAGCATTCATTTTCTCCTGGCGCGATTTTCTCTTTGCGCTTTCGTTGACCAGCACACCGCGCGGCATGACCATCCCGGTCGGCATTTCTAGTTTTGTGCAGGAGTACAGCATTCGATACGGAGAAATGGCAGCCGGCGCGTTCTTCGCCATGATCCCCGCCCTGCTGATGGTGGCATTTGCACAGCGCTATATCATCAAGGGTCTGACGCTCGGCGCGCTGAAAGGATGATTCGTCTGTGACAGATTCCAACCCCGTTCCCGAAAATAAAATGCCTCCGCCGGATGAATCGGTCTGGTCTTATCGCGGCTATCACCTGCGTTCGTCCGAGTTTACGACGGCGATGGTGCATTTTTATCGTGCCGAGATTCAACGTTCCAATACCTGGCGGATGCGCCTGGACAACACCACCAACTGGGCGGTGGTTGCCACCAGTGCGGCCGTCTCGTTTGCTTTATCTTCGCCTCAAAATCATTATGGCGTGATCATCCTGAACAGCCTGCTGGTGACGATCTTCTTGTGGATTGAAGCGCGCCGTTATCGTTATTATGAACTATGGAGTCTCCGCACCCGTCTGATGGAGACGGATTTCTTCGCGGCAATGCTCGTTCCGCCTTTCACCCCTCACCCGGAATGGGCAGAAAACCTGACCGTATCCCTTTTGAGTCCTGAATTCCCCATCAGCATGTGGGAAGCTTTAGGGCGCCGTTTCCGCCGCAATTACTTTTGGATATTCCTGGTACTGAGTATGGCTTGGGCATTCAAAGTCTACATACATCCCGTCCCAGCTCTCACCTGGGCGGATTTTGTCAGTCGTGCGGCAATGGGCAATATCTCCGGCTGGACGATGATCACAATAGGCTTGGTCTTCAACGGTTTATTGATCCTGGCGGGAGTTCTCACTGCCGGGTTGACGCAAACCAGCGGCGAAGTTCTGCCCAAATTTGGGGATGTGCCAGTCCTTGACGCGCTTTGGCGCGCCATGGGGACGAATCGTAAGGGCGAGGAGTCTACTCCTTCGCAAAAAAGCGGTCAAGTCTCTCGCAGACGTCGCACCATTCTAGCACTGGTGGTAACGGACAACCCGCAGGCAGTCAGTCAAAAGATTATCCAGGAAATGAAACGCAGCGGCACTCTCCTGCGCGGACAAGGCCTATACGCGCAGACAGACCGACCCGTGCTGTTGGTTGCGCTGACTGTATCGGAGACAGCACATTTGAAAGCCATCGTCCGCACCGAAGATCCGCAGGCTTTTGTAATTGTCGTGCCAGCCCAGGAAGTACTTGGTCGAGGCTTTCAACCATTGAAAGAGAACAAGTAGGTAAATAAATGAATCAAACCCTAACCATGCCAGGGGCCGAGCCATTCTTGTTCCCGGGTAATCGCACAGGTGTTTTGCTCATTCATGGCTTTACTGGTTCTCCCGCGGCTATGCGCGGACTGGGAGAATTTTTGAGTCAAAATCAGGGCTTTACCACTCTTGGCATCCGCCTGCCCGGACACGGCACACAGGTGGATGATCTGCGTCGACCCGCCTGGCGTGACTGGCTGACCACCGTCGAAGATGGCTTGAACCTGCTACGCGGCATGTGCGATCAAGTGTATTTGGCGGGAATTTCCATGGGCGGAGTCCTAACCCTGATCGCGGCCAACCGTTATCAGGTCCAAGGTGTGGCGGCGCTATCCACGCCCTACGGGTTGACCGGCGATAGGCGTGTGCGCTTTATGCGCCCCCTCAGCCTATTCGTTCCAAAGTTCAAAAAACCCGCTGCAGTGGGTAATCGCGCCGAAACTTCCTACGCTTATTTTGTCCCGCACGCTATCGCCGAAGCCGCGGAACTGGCAAAATTAATGCAAGAGAGTCTGCCAAAAATCAACATCCCAGTTTTATTGATCCAATCGCGCAGCGATAAGGTGATCGAACCGAACGCGCTGGATTTGATCTCCGGGCAATTACATATGCTTCATCCCGAAACTCTTTGGCTCGAAACAAGCGGTCACATCATCACGCTGGATCAAGAACGTGAAATCGTGTATCGCAAAGTAGCCGACTTTTTTAGCGCCAGACCCTAAAGGGTCTGGAAACTTTTAGGGTCTTTAGCAAAAGGAGAAGGACATGACCGCACAAAAGCAAGAACTGCCCGCCGCCGATGTTCCTGCCGTCAAGGGACGTTGGCGCAATGTGGTGACGCTAGCCTTCGCCGGCGTCGTGGACGCGGGAGAAGACCAGGCAATGTCTTCCATGTTTCCCGCCATACGCGCCTCATTGAACATGACCACTGCCCACCTCGGTACGATCACGAGCCTGGGTAAAATTATTGAGATGATTTTCGGACCCATCTGGGGCGTTCTCGCAGACCGTTACAGCCGCAAGCGCATCCTGATCATCGGCGCCGGTCTGTGGGGCCTGTGGACTCTGTTGATTGGGTTTTCCGCCAGTTACGAAATGCTGCTGGCTCTGCGCGTGGTTGCCGCCATCGGGCTGGTGGCGCTCGGCGCACCGATGAACTCAATGCTCACCGACCTGTTCCCGCAAAAGGAACGGGGCAAGGTCTTCGGCATTATGCGCATGATTTCCACGCTGGCGGTTATTGTCAGCATCCTGTTCTTTGGGCGTATGGCTGAAATTCCCGAAACGGGCTGGCGCATCGGCTTCATTACCTTCGGTGCGTTGAGCATGTTGAGTGGTCTGTTCTTCGCCCTCTTCCTGACCGAACCGCCGCGCGGCGGCGCGGAAGCCGCCATATATGACGTGGCGCAGAAGTCGGAAAAAAAGTTTGCCTTTTCCTGGCAGAGCGTGGCCTCCATCTTTCGCGTGCCGACCAACCTGCTGCTTATTTTTGAAAAGATTTTCGGCGTGCCAGTACAGATTACCATATTGACCTTTGCCGTTACCTGGCTAGTGGATGAACGCAGCTTCCGTCCCGGACAAGCCACCACCGTGCTTTCTGGGATCATCATCGGTTCGGCGCTCAGTACGCTGATTGGCGGTCTGCTGGGCGACTGGGCAGAACGCAAAAATCCGCGCTTCGGACGGCTGTTCGTGGTGCAGGGGTCGCGCGCCATGATGGCGCTGCTGGGGTATTTCTTCTTCCAGCAACTTTCGGGCGGTATGATGAACTTTTTTGCATTTGCCGTGCTTTTTGGCTTGTTCATGGACATGGCATTTCCCGCCGCCATCGCCCCGATGATCGCCGCCGTAAACGCGCCTGAACAACGCAGTACCGCCTACGCCGTCAACCGCCTTGCCAACGGCTTGATTCAGGCCGCCGTAGCCGCCATTGTCGGCATTGCTGGCAACCAGATTACTCTCACTAACCTGTTCTTCTGGGCAGTATCCGTTTCGCTCACGTTGAGCGTGATCTCCTGGTTCGCTTTTTATCCGTTTTACCACCGCGACCGTATGGCGCTGAATGACCTGCTGGCAAAACGCAAGGCAGAACTTGTGGAATAGGAATGGCCGTTCAGATTGCTGACACCGCGTATCCTGGAGGCGGACACCTTGACACTGCCTCCGCCTACTGCTGGCTTAGATCCTGCACGCCTCACCGTCCGCTTTGATCTTCACCGCTGAATTCGATCCCTTGCACGATGAATCCAAGCAGTATGCCGCAAGGTTGGAGTGTGCGGGCATCGCAGTGCGGTGCATGCGTTACCAGGGTGCGCTTGACGGTCATTCAAATTTTGCCGGTTTACTAACCTCAAGCCGCATCTGCGCTTGAGGAAACATTCTTTTTGCTTTATTCAGCAAGTATTAATTCGCTTGGGAGCAACATATCAACTTGACTATCAAACCCAACATTGTCATCATCATCGCCGACGATCTGCGCGCTGACACGCTGGAGAATCCGATCGTCCGTACACCCCATCTCACCGCTCTGCGGAAGGACGGCGTGAACTTCGCGCAAAACTATGCCGTCAACCCGGTCTGCGCCCCTTCGCGTATAGCAAACTTTACGGGACTGTATCCGCAGGTCAACGGGCATCGCTCGCTGTATCAGTTGCTGCGCCCGCACGAAGAAAATCTGTTTAGGATTCTGAAAGCGAACGGCTACGAGACCGTCATGTCGGGCAAGAACGACCTGATGACCATGCCCAGCCTGCGCGCTAGTTTTCGGCGGCGGCTGGCGGGTCCGCAGAGCGTCCAGATAAAATTAATGCGCCAGCGTCTGCGTCATTTGAAGTTACGTAAAAAATCGAAAATGCTGGCGCTGGCGTTTCGCTTGTTTGTGGTGGAGTGCAAGCCGTTGAGCGGCTTATTCGGCGACGAGCGCTTGCAAGAATTCTCGGACATACTGCCTGCGGCGCACAGTCCCTATTCGCGCGGACATCGTTTGCACCATTCGTTTTACTTCGGAAAGGCGGAACCCGCCTCCCCTGCCGCGCAGATGGAACCGCTGATTTTCGAGTCCGCCGCGAGCTGGCTGGCCTCTGTGCCGCGCCAGCCCTTCTGTCTTTATATTGCCGCCACCTTGCCACATACGCCGTATCAAGTGGAAGAGCCGTACTTTTCGATGTATGAGCGCGCCGCCTTCACTGATCCCATACCTGCGCGGCTGGACGATAAGCCGCATTTTATGCGCGAACTGTATTCGCGTTATAATCTGGCGCAATTGACTCCTGAAGACTTGCGCGAACTGCGTGCCACCTACTACGGCATGGTCACGAAACTGGACGAGCAGGTGGGGCGTATCATTGCCGCGCTCAAGGCGCAGGGACTATACGACGATGCGCTCATTCTCTTCCTCAGCGATCACGGCGATTATGCTGGCGATTACGGATTGGTGGAAAAGTGGCCAACGGGCTTTCAGGATGATTTACTGCGCACGCCGCTGATCGTCAAATATCCCGCCGACGCTCACGCAGGTCAGCGCGTGGACGGCTTCACCCAATCGCTCGATCTTTTTCCCACCGTGTTGGAGCAGGCGGGTATTCAAACGCCTTATACCCATTTTGGGCAATCGCTCACTTCTATAATGGAAGGCGTCGTGGAACGCGAGGCAGTCTACGCGGTGGGTGGTTACGATCCGCGCGAACCGCAAGCCTTCGAGGCGGGCATTCAATCTGGCGATGACCCGCTTATGGGGTATTACTTCGAGAAACTTAAACTCCAGCAGGATGACCCCACCACGGTAGCGCGCGCCGCTATGCTTCGCACCCGCGAGTGGAAACTAATCATCCGCAGCGCTGGAAAGGAAGAACTGTACGAAATGAAAAATGACCCGCAGGAATTGTATAATCGCATTGACGACCCGGTCGTGTCGGAAGTTCGTAACCACCTTCGGGAACGTTTGTTACACTGGTATCTGCGCGCCAGCGATAATCCACACTGGGAACATGAACGCAGTATTTGAGACAAAATATGACCGCCATCCCCCTCCCTCCCGCTTTTCATGTAATGGCCAAGCCACGCGGCGCAATCTGTAATTTGGATTGCGAATATTGTTTTTATCTCCGCAAGGAAGACCTGTACCAAGGTAGTTCCTTTCGCATGGGCGACCAGGCCCTGGAAAGTTACGTTCGCCAGTACATTGCTGCCCAGCGTATGCCTGAAGTCAACTTTGCCTGGCAGGGTGGCGAGCCAACCTTGATGGGACTGGATTTCTTCCACAGCGCGGTAATGTATCAGAAAAAATATGCGCGCCCCGGCAAGATAATTGAAAACGCCCTGCAAACCAACGGCACCTTGTTGGATGAGGAGTGGTGTAAATTCTTCGCCGAGAATCGGTTCTTAATCGGGATCAGCCTCGACGGTCCGAGAGAAGTGCATGACTTTTATCGCAAGGATAAGGGCGGCGCGCCCACCTTCGATCGCGTCCTGCGCGCCGTTCAACTACTCAAAAATCACAGGGTGGATTTCAACATCCTGACCTGCGTCAGCGCTTCTAATGTAGAACGGCCGCTGGATGTCTATCATTTTCTGCGTGACGAAATTGGCGCGGAGTACATCCAGTTCATCCCCATCGTCGAACGTGAGAATGCGACGGGCTTTCAAGAGGGGACAGCCCTCACGTCGCGCTCCATTACGGGCGAACAGTACGGGCGTTTTCTGATTTCGATTTTCGACGAATGGGTGTGCCGCGATGTAGGCATGGTTTTTGTGCAGATGTTCGATACCGCTCTCGGACACTGGCTGGGCGCGCCCGGTGGATTGTGCGTCTTTCAGGAAACCTGCGGGCTGGCGATGGCGATGGAACACAACGGCGACGTGTATTCCTGCGACCATTTTGTGGAACCGCGTCACCGCCTGGGAAACTTACTCGAAACGCCTCTGACCGAACTGGTGGGCAGCGTCCAGCAAAAACAATTTGGACTCGACAAGCGCGAGTCCCTGCCGCACTATTGCCGTGAATGTCCGGTGTTGTTTGCCTGCAACGGCGGCTGTCCCAAAGACCGGACCGAACTCACCCCCGACGGCGAGCCTGGACTCAATCATCTGTGCAGCGGCTTCAAAGCCTTTTTCACTCACGTGGACGAGCCAATGTGTATCATGGCGGGCCTGCTCCGTCAGCGCCGCCCGGCGGCGGAAATTATGAAAAATTACTATGGAAAGGAAAAACCATGAACACCATCTTCATCATCATTGACACCCTGCGCCGCGACCACCTCGGTTGTTACGGCAACGACTGGATTCAAACTCCCAAACTCGACGCATTGGCGTGCAAGAGCGTCGTCTTCGAGAACGCCTATCTCGGATCCTACCCGTGTATGCCCGCCCGCCGCGATATGTGGACGGGACGCTTTGAGTTCCCCTGGCGCGGCTGGGGTCCGCTCGAAACAACCGATCCCGACATTGCCAAAATCGTCACCCAAAACGGACATACCAGCATGGTTATCAGCGATCACTATCACATGTGGGAGCGCGGCTCAGGTAACTACTTCTTCAACTTCTCTGGCATGGAATTTGTTCGCGGACAGGAAAACGACCTGTGGCTTACCGACCCCGACATCCCCGTTGAATTCCCTGGCGACCCCGAACGCATGGCGCGGCATGCCCTGCGCCCCGGCTCCTTTGCGCGTTACAAACGCAACACGGCTCACTTCCGTGTGGAACAGGATTACTTTGCCCCTCAGGTCTTTCGTAAAGCCTCCGAGTGGGTCGAACGCAACCGCGACCAAAAGGATTTCTTCCTCATGCTGGAAGTCTTCGACCCGCACGAACCCTTCGACCCGCCCTTTCCCTACAACGAAATGTACAACCCCGCGTACAAAGGTCAGCGCTTCATCTGGCCCACCTACGGCAAGTCCGACCTGTATAGTGAAGAGGAACTCAAAGAAA
>DATMXL010000193.1:0-14005 GCA_035561555.1 Bellilinea sp. | reverse complement strand
GGTGGAATAGATACTCAGCCTCCACCCATGCTGATTGCCATGATGGAATTGCTTGGCTCATATATCAGTATGGCATACGACCGTTCCATCCGCGACGAATATATCACGCGAAGTCTCAACGAGGGTGCCAGTAAAAATACTGCCCGGGAAATGATGTACGAATATATTCAAGAAGGTATCCTGGTACTGAGCCCGGATCTGACCATTGCAGCCATAAACCCGGCTGCAGAATTGATATTAGGTTACACAGATCACGAGGTAGCAGGTCAGCCGGTTGAAAATATTTTGATCAGTCCAGACCGGTTGCCGGCGGTGTTTAGCAGCGCTGCGGAAGGCATCGCCACACCGAACCTTGAGAACATCACACTGCATCATCGCGATGGTCAAACCTTCCCGGCAGACCTTAAAGTCTTACCTTACGAAGCTGATGGACGGGTAGCTGGCGTGGTGGTGATCTTCCGCGATATCAGCGAGCAAGACCAAATCCGCCTGCAGACGCGACAATTAGAGCAGCGAGCCTTACTGGGTGAATTTATGGGTGTTTTCGCGCATGAGGTACTCAATCCGATCAACAGTATTTCGACCGGTGCGCAGCTGCTGGCGCGCCGGCTTGGACCAGACAACCCCAACGCCGAGTTGATCAGTCGCATGGAACATGATTGTCAGCGCCTGCATCACCAGATGGAAGCACTCAAAAGCTACTCCAAGCCGTTTGAAATGTTCCAGGAAGCGGTGGATATCGGAGCGTTGATCACGCGGATTATCGAGCGCTGGAAGCCGCGGTTCTCTCGGGTCAATATTTTACCGGCTGTACAGCTGCCAGATAACCTGCCGAAGGTTATGGGTGACTGGCGCGCTTTGGAGCAGGTGTTTACCAACCTGGTGAGCAATGCGACCGAGGCCATGAGTCAAAATGGCGGTATACTATCTGTGAAATTAAGTCTGACCTCCGATGCCACCGGTCGAAACTACCTGGAAATTGCCGTTTCCGACAACGGCCCTGGTATCCCAGATGAGATCAGGGGGAGAATTTTTGAGCCGTTTGTCACGACAAAGCAAACTGGCACCGGTCTGGGATTGGCCATCACCAAACGGAATGTCACCGCTCACCGCGGGGTTATAAAAGTTGAATCTTTCCCCGGAGGTACCGTTTTCACGGTCACCTTGCCTACCATAAAGGAAGAAGCCTGATGTCGATCACCGTTTTAGTTGTTGATGATGAAGAAAATGCCCGTCTGAATATATCTGAATATTTGGAACCGCTGAATTACGAAGTGCTGGGTGCAGCGACATTGGCTGAGGCGCGAACTTTCCTGAAGCGCGGCGTGGGGGATGTTGTGGTTCTGGACGTTTCGCTGCCGGATGGTTACGGCCCAAGCCTGTTGTATGAAACCAATAATATGCCGTCCCGCCCTCCCATCATTATCATCACAGCGCATGGCGATATCGAAATGGCGGTGGACGCCATGAAAAATGGGGCCCACGATTTTCTGACCAAGCCCATTCAACTGGATCAGTTGGAGGAATCGATCAAACGTGCCTTTGAGTCCGTGCGCATGCGGCGGGAATTGGCACATTTCCGCGAAACTCAAAAATCCAATCTCAATTTTGTGCCAGGCCAGAATCCCGCCGTCAAAAAAATGATGGAGGCGGCGGTCAAAGCCGGCCAAATGCAGGCTTCGGTGTTGATAACCGGCGAGACGGGTGTTGGCAAAGACGTCCTGGCGCAATATGTTCATGCGTCGGGACCACGAGCTAACAAACCATACATTGCTATCAATTGTGCCGCCATTCAGAGTACCGTGCTCGAATCGGAACTATTTGGCTATGAATCCGGTGCGTTTACCAGCGCCGAGAAGCGAAAATACGGCCTGATGGAAGTAGCCGATGGAGGAGTCCTTTTCCTGGATGAAATTTCTTCGATGCCGCTGGATATGCAGGCAAAATTATTGCGTGCCATCGAGGAGAATGCCTTCCGCAGGGTTGGCGGCACCACTTTGATAAAAGTTGATGTCCAAATCCTGGCTGCCAGCAATCGCAACCTGAAAGACATGATCGCCGCCAATGATTTCCGCTCCGATCTTTACTACCGCCTCAAAGTTGTTGACTTGCATTTGCCTCCGTTACGCGAACGCAGCGAGGATATTCCGGAGCTGGTTGGTTTCTTCCTCAATCACCGCAACCGCAAAATGGGTCAAAATGTGGAAAATGTGACCCCGCGCGCCATGGAGGCTTTAAAAAGGTATAACTGGCCCGGCAATATCCGCGAACTCAGCCACGCAATTGAGCATGCCATCCTCTTCAGCGACGGTCAAACTATTGATCTGCCTGACTTGCCCGCCGACATTGTAAATAAATGCTAACCAGATAATTGGCTCTGGCACGCTACTTGCATCATTCCCATCAGACAGAGAACTGGAGGATGGGAATGAATGTTTTAAATCTGACAACCACTGAGTTTTTCCTGATTTTGGCCGGCGTTCTGCTTATTTTGGGTGTGCTACTACTCATCATCGGGGTCGTTGTACTGATCTCGCGGGTATTGGGTGGTGATTTACGAAAAATTGCTGAACAAACAGCCACCCTGGCACAAAAAGGGATCGCGGAAGAAGTAGCTGGACTGGTTGGCAATGCGTCCACCCTGGTCGAATCCTTAAACGGATTGATCAAATCGGCTGCCGGCATCGGGGTATTCCTGATCTTGATCGGGATGGTGCTGTTGGCTGCCTCCTATGGTCTGGCACTGCAAATCCGCTAGCCGGAAATAACTATCCGCCCTTTAGTGAACAGGAGCTATTATGCAACCTGCTGAAATTTTAGTTGAACTCAGGCGGGTCTTGTCTCCGGCAGACGCACCCAGGGTATTAGCCGCCTTGACGGAAGATAAATTGGTGTGGGAATCGCTCCAGCAAGCTGAATTCCTGCATTCGATCTTATCTGAAGAAAGCACCCTGCCCTCTTCCTGGAGCCCTGCCAATCTGGCTCTGCGCCCGCTGGGGAATCGGGTGAGTTTTGCCGATTTAACCGCCGAACACATCCCAGGCATTGAGGTGATACTGCGCAAGCAGGCCCTGGAACTTCTGGAAAACACCCTGCGCAACGGTCAACCCGCCGTCAACCTGACGCAGGCTGGATTGCAAGCCCTGGCTTTACGCGAACGGCGCCGGAAAACACAATCCTGGCGCGGCTTTTTGGTTGAATTATCCGCCGTGCAAGGAAAGTCAATCAGCGGATTGGTTTCGCTGTGGCAGACACCGTTGACGTGCCTGTACGGGATGATCCCGGATAAATGGGACTTGCTTGAATCTCTGCTGCCGCAGGACGGCATGCACCCGGCGATTGAGTGGATCAGCCATATTATTTTGAGCAACCCGCTCGACAGCCAAAATCAGGTCAAATTGTTCCACGATTTGATGAGTCAGTTGGTGGTTGAGTATCAGGTGGAATGGCTGCGCTATTTGAACGGTAAAGGCCGATTCGCTCTGGCTGCCGGAATCGCGGATCAATTATTGGTTACCAACCGCGACTACCTGACGGCTCTGGAAGAAAATTTTGTGGTGGATCATGCGGAATGGGTAACAACTTCGCGCAAAGTTTTGGATAACCAACTGGCTGCCACACTGTATCAACTGGCAGGACGCCCTCTGCAAGCCGGCATCTACCTGGATAAAACCCGTAAGATTTTGCAGCACTGGCTGGTCGGTTCGACGCTGCAAATGGCCAACGTTATCGATCATGAAGGCAAGTTGAACGATTCGGTTTACACCGAATGTGCTGATCTTTTGACACAAATTCCGGTGTCACAACAGCTCCTCAATGAAGCTTTATTCGTCGGCGGCAACGGAATCATCAGCTCCCGCATTTTCAACCTGCCAGCCAGCAGTCAGCCCATGGCAGCGAAGTTGGTCCAGACCAACTCGACGACCAATTCAGAGGATGCCAAAGTTCAATTGCAGACTTCCCGAAAATCAGTGGCAGCCTGGATCAACGAAGTTGAACAGAATCCGGATGCGCTCAAAGGTCAGTTCGTCTACGATTGGAATCCCAGCCTGATGCTCGACACGCTCACCCGGCAGGGATTACCCGAACAGGCCGTTCAGGCAGCAGAAAAATTCCTGGCTGTCCGCTCCGACGATGTGGACCTGCTTGGCTGGCTGGCAGATGCCTGTCACCGTATGGGAGAAGACGAAAAGGCGGTCAATTACCGCCTGCGTTCTATTCTCCTGAGTCCGGACCAGCCTGAAAACCTGCGAAAGCTGGCTGCGACATGGGAGGATCGGGGAGATTGGCAGGAAGCGCTGGAAGAACGTCAAAAGGTAATCGCGCTGACCAATCCTCCCTCCATCGACGATGAATTGTCGCTGGCAAATTGTGCCATCAGCGCCGGATCCTTTGATATAGCCAATTCGGTTTGTGAGCAAATTCTTTCGAATGACCCAGACCATGGCATGGCTTTTACCCTGTTAGGGAAATCAGCCTTGGCACAGGGTGATCTGAATGCCGGCATCGATTATTTATCTAAAGCTATTGTGCTCATTCCAGAAGAATACATGCCCTGGTTTGAGTTGGCAGAAGCCTACCGCCGCAAAGGCGATTCGCAGAAGATGCTGGAGACTTTGCGCTCCGCAGTTTTGACCGCGCCGGGTTCAGCGGAGTTGCACTTCGCTTTAGGCAAAGCCTACCTGGACAACAGTCAGATGTCGGAAGCGCTGCCTTTCCTGCGTCAATCGGCAAGGCTGGCCCCTGAATCGGTGCAGATTGTCCTGGAATTGGCGGAGGCTCTGATTACCCTGGGTTACAAACAGGAAGCCCTGGCGGTGGTGGAAAAGGCGCGCGCACGCTGGCGGGGCCATGACGGCCTGGCTTACCTGCACGCCATGCTGCTGCTCAAAGAGGGAATGGTTGAAGATGGATTGGCTGTTTTGGAAATTGCGCTTCAATCCGAAAATCCCAAAGCCGAATGGTATCTGTTGTATGCCCGGACGTTGATTGGCGATACGGCAGCCTACCTGGCTGGCGAGCAAATTGTCACTGACTCAGCCCGGTTCCCGAAAGCACTCCAGGCTTTAGACAAAGCGGTAGCGCTGCAGCCACAATACTTCGAGGCACAGCTCTTGATTGCGGAAGTATTCCTGCTGCGCGGCGATTTTGAACGGGCTTTCGGCGCTTATCGCCAGCTCATCGAGCTGCCCGAAGCGGTCCATGAAGCCTGGTATTGGCGGATCCAGGCGGGTTTGGGACGGTCAGCATTGAACCTTGGCCAGATCGAAACGGCACTGGCGTCCTTGGAAAATGCAGTCACTGCCAATCCCGAATCCATCGGAATGAACCGCTGCATGGCAGAAGCCTTCGCAGGCGGCAATCTGGTCGATGCTGCGGTTAGCGCTGCCGATCAAGCTCTGGCGCTGGCGCCCAACGACGTGGCGAATCTCACCTGGTACGCGCACTTGATGGTGCAGCTTAAGCAACTCGGCAAGGCTGTGGATGCGCTCAAAACCGCTGTAGATTTCCTGCCAGAGTCGGTGGGTTTGCGCCTGACGTTGGCAGAAACTTTACTTGCCAATGGTGAAATGGATGCATGCCGCGACCTATTAACGACGGTTAGCGAGAGCGGCGCCATTTCCAATGAACAGTACCAGCAGATTGCCCAAATTTATTTAGGCATGGGTGAGCCTAACAAAGCTTTATTCACTTTGGAAAAAGCCGTCGAAGTCAATGCTGAACCGGATGCACAGCTGCTGTTCGAACTCGCGATGCTGAACCGGAATGCCAAAAAGTATGACCAATCGCTGGAACTGATTCAACGCGCCATTCACACCGACCCGAGCGAGGCAGCTTATTATGTCTTCCAGGCTGATTTGCTGGATCAACTCAATCGCACCCAGGCAGCCCTGGTTTCGCTCGAGCAAGCCTTACCGATCAGCCCCCAATCCCAAAGCGCTTCCCCGTCAAAATCTGTGACGGTCAATGGGTTCTTCAAAGTGGAGGCAACTCCCATACATATTCATCAACGCTTTACCCACCTGCAGCAGAAAGCCGGTAATTTGGAAGCTGCCCTGGCTCATGCAGAGAAAGCCATTGAACTACAGGCTGATAACGCGGAATATCGTTTTACTGCGGCCGAATTGGCAGCCAAAATCTTGCAGGATGAGCGAGCACAAGCACTGGCGGCAGTGGACTACGATGCGGCTCAAACGGAAAGTCCGAATCCTTGGGTTGGCGGTTTGTACTCCCTTCAGGCAGAGTATGCGCTCGAACGCGGTGAAATCAACCTGGCTAGCGATCTGATCGGAAAAGGCAGACAATTCGATCCCGATCAGACTCGACTGTTGGCTGCTGAGGTACGCGTTTTGACGTGCAGTGCAGAAATTGAAGCTGCTGAGGATTTGTATTCACAACTGTGGAATCAAGTCAGTCCAGGATTGAAAGGCAAAACCATCCGCGCTGAGTCAGAGCAGCCGAAAATTACAGAAAGCACCCTCCTCAGCGCAGCCGAAGCCGCCATGGGTCTGCACCGCTGGTCTGATGCTGCTCAACTGTTCGAGAATGTCATCCGCCGGCAACCGGCTCAACCACTGGTGCTGTTCCGCAGTGCTCGTGCCATGGTGCGTTCGGCCGAGTGGTATCTGACCGCTGCCGGGTTGGGTGTTGAAGCCCATTTACCGGATGCAGCCGTCATCAGCGACACCGCAGCAACGCGTTTCAGCCAGACCATGCAGGAGCTGCGCAAATTGTGCAGCACCGCTGAGATTGAACGCTGGAAGGTGCGCGGCGAGGCAGTTTTCACCCCTTCACCCGCGACTGTGCGCGCCTTTTCTTCTCTCTCCATGAATGGAGAGGACGCTGCGGCTCTGGTCATGGCACTGAAACGGACAGGCAACACCGAAGGTGCGAGCCAGGTTGGCAGCCAGTATGAAAGCCACCCGATGGTGTGTGTGCAGTTAGCTGCAGTCGACCCGGAATCAAAGCCGGAAGAGGCACATACAGCCGCGCTCAAAGCGGTCGCCATTGACCCGAGAAATCCGGTTTGCCAGATCGCATTGGCTGGAACATCCGAGAAATCCGGAGACATTGGTCGAGCGTTGGAAGCAGTTGGAACCGCGTTACTGTACTGGCCGAACGAGGCTGGCTGGCAGCACAAGGCATCTCAGCTGGCTCTACAGTCCAATGAACCCGAAGCAGCGAAAACGCACCTGGAAAAGACATTTGAATTGATGCCGGCTAATCTGGAAGTGGCAATGGAATTAGGGGCAGTGTATCAAACCTTGCAGGATGCTCCCAAAGCGGTTGGAGTGTTGGCGAAGGCGGTACAAATCGCGCCAAATCACGCACCAGCCTGGCTGGACTACGGACGAGCTTTGTTTGGCAACAAGCAATATGCTGAAGCACTGAAGGCAGCCACACAGGCAGCTCAGCAGCATACTGACGAAGCGTATCAGGCCATGGTCCTCAGCGGCGAGATTTTGCTGGCTGTGGGTGAGGAACGAAAGGCTATGGATTATGCGCGCGATGCCGAGCGGATAGCACCTATGGAGCCGGAACCGCGCTTGCTCAACTGCAAAATTCTGGTTGCGCGCGGCAAGGATAAAGAAGCTTTAGCAGCCTTAAACAAGGCCATCAATGACCTGCCAGGTGTTTTGGCTCTGGAAACTGAACGTGCTCGCCTGGTTTACAAACTGCAAGGCGCCGAAGCCGCCGTTCAGGTTCTGCAGCCATTGGCGGAAAGTCATCCTGAAAATGATCAGGTGATCAGCACCTACGCTGCCGCTCTGGCTGAATGTGGTCGAACTACCGAGGCTGAAAAAGCGGCCTTACTGGCGCTGCGCTTGAACCCGCAAAAAGCCGAAATTCATTTGCTGCTAGGCCGGCTGTTCGCGGACTCAGGTCAGTTGGATAAATCAGTTCATCACCTGAGTGAATCGGCTCGCATTTCCCCCAATCAGTCTGACGCCTACCTTGACCTTGGAAGGGTGTACACCTCACGGCGCGACTTCCCCGAGGCGCTGGAGGCTTACCAGCAAGCCATGCGCACCGCTCCCGAAGATTTCCGACCCTTTTATCAGGCTGGATTGATCCTGCGCGATGGGAAAGATTATCAGGCGGCTGAGACGATGCTGCGGCGTGCTGCCAACCTCGCACCCAATGATGTCAATATTCGCCGGCAGCTTGGCGCGATAGTTGCATTGAATTTGGTACACAACTGTCAGGAGGCAAACTCATGCCTGTAAGCAACCCAACCAACCTCAATAATCCCCAAATCACCCGCACGTTGTCGCGCTCAACCCTGGTTATGGTGCTCAACGGAGCGCTAGAAGCCAAAGAGTACCGCTTTGCACGCCAGATGACGCTCACCTGGTTATCCATCTACCCGGGCGACCTGGAAGTAAACCGAATTCTGGCGCGGATCTTCAGCCTGGAAGGAAAAACCGGGCAGGCGATTCAAATATTGGAAAAAGTATGCCGTATGGACCCGGAAGACATTCTGGCTCAAAAGGCGATGGCGAAGGCCTACGGCGTTGGCAGTCACAATGACTACATCCGGGTGCTGGTGGATGTTTTTGTCCTTGGTCAACGGGTGGATGCCTCAATCGCCATGCCGGGATGGAGCACCATCCTGCGCAATGCGCGCCGGGCACTGGCAGAAGGAAATCTGGATGCCGCCGAAACCATGACCTATCAGGTGCTGGCTTTGACTCAGGATCAACAACTGGCTGCCATCACGCACCTAGAGGTGATCCGTGCGCACCGCGATCAGGCTAACCTGCTCAAGTTTGCCGAACTCTACCATTCGCAATGGCCAGATTCAGTGGTTTTCAAACTCGGGTTGGCCGAAGCCAAGATCGAAATTGGCGACGAGGCCGGAGCGGTAACACTGCTGCACCAATCGGTGGCGGCGGATGCTGCCGGTCAGGTTACCGGTCGCTGGTGGGGCGAGACTCACCCCTATAAACCATTGTGGCCGGAGCACATGGAAATTGGATTGGATATTGCTATTCCTGCCAGCGTCGCCAGCCTGATGGGTTGGAACCGACTGGCAGCCACTCAGGCACCAACCATGCCAGCCTTCGAGGCTGATTTGACATCGGTGGCGGCGGATGCCTTCCTGTCTACGGCTCAGGCTGCGTATAGCCAGATCCAGCAAACAGAAGAGAAAGCCAAAGCCAAGGCAGCCGCTGAAAAAGCCAAAGCTGACGCTAAATTGAATCCACCGGCCTGGCTAAAAAAGACCGAAAAGGAATTCGAACGGCTGGCTAAACGGATGAAATCGCCGGATACGGCTAAAGCCGACGGACGCTTCCCAATTTATGTCGTTTTTTCCTCCCGCACTGGTCTGCGCAGCCAATATGGCGATGAATCGCTGGCTGTGATTGAAAAAGAATTGTCCCGTCTGGCGGACGCGGTCAAGAACCGCAACAGCTGGGGATCGATGGTCTTTTACCCGGACGACATCGAAACAACGGGCAAATTAGGCATCAACACCACCGGGCAGGTGGATCCGTGGAAGCTGAAGTTGGCTATCACCGATTTGGACAAGGCCTTAGCCAAAAAAGGCGGACGGATTGGTGCTTTACTGATTGTTGGCGGTCCGGAGGTGGTGCCTTTCCACCGGCTGCCGAATCCCACCGATGATATGGATGAGGAAGTCCTTTCAGATAATCCGTATGCTTCCTTGGACTCAAATTACTTCGTACCGGAATGGCCGGTAGGCCGCATTATGGGCGAAGTCGGCGCTGATGCCGGGCTGCTGCTGCAGCAGCTGCGCCAGACGATCAAGTATCACACCCAGGCTGCTAAGGCCAAAAAGAACATCCGCCGGGTAACGCAATGGCTGACCTGGTGGCGCTGGTTCCTGCCGCAACCCACTTCGAATGGCAAGGTCAATGCGTTTGGTTACTCCGCATCGGTGTGGCGCCGCTCATCCCTGGCAACTTACCGTCCGATCGGCGAGGGACGCACCCTGCAAGTCTCACCGCCGGCGAAAAGCGGCGGGTTTAACTACAACAAACTGACCGGCACCCCGCTCAGCTTCTACAATTTGCACGGACTGGCTGAATCGGCGGAATGGTATGGGCAGGGCGACCCGCTCGAACGCGGCAGCGGGCCCGAATACCCCGTGGCTCTCAGCCTGACGGATTTACCGAAGAACGGACACTCCCCCAAAATCGTGTTTACCGAAGCCTGCTACGGCGGCTACACCATGCAGAAAACCGAGTTGACTTCGCTGGCACTGCGCTTTTTGTCCATTGGTACCATGGCGGTCGTCGGCTCCACCTGCGTCTCATACGGCTCGGTTACGACGCCGCTGGTTGGCGCTGATTTACTGGGTTTCTACTTCTGGTCAGCACTGCGCGAAGGCTATGCAGTCGGCGACGCGCTGGTGCAGGCCAAGGTTTCCATGGTGCGTGAAATGACGAACCGCCAGGGTTTTCTGGATGGGGAAGACCAAAAAACACTGATTTCCTTTGTGCTGTACGGCGATCCGCTGGTATGTCATGATGGTCTGGCAATCAGTCCTAAGAAAGCTGTGCGTTTCACCCATTATCCGGCGATCAAAGCCATCAGCGATAATGTCAGCGAAGAACAAGAATTGAAAGCCATCAGCGAAAAATGGCTGCAATTTGCCAAACAGGCCGTTGCGCCCTATCTTCCGGGATTGGACCGGGCGCAAATCTCTGTCAACCAGCAGCAATACGAGGTTGCCAGCAAGGTTCACCGCGGGTTAGCCGCCAATCTGGGGCGGAAACAGTCACAAAAAACCATAGCGGATCGCACGGTGGTCATTTTCCGACGCAATGTGAAAATGGGCGACCATGAACACGTGCACTACGCACGGGTAACGATGAACTGCGACGGAAAATTGATGAAAATGGCAATCTCGCGCTAATTTCACTGCATTTATCCCTCCTGTCTCTGTGTGTGCAGAGGGCCGCCGCAAGGCGGCTCTACTGCTTTAATTACCCTCGTTATGAACTACGCGTGCGTGATTGCTTATATGACCCGTTGATTCCTGACTACCATCCGCGTATAATTACGCTTTCATCAAGCGGCTACAGGAGCACTCATGAATGAGAAATTGACCGGCGCGATCATCCGCCAAACCTTCATTGATTTTTTTGTCGAACACGGGCACACGTTTGTGCCTTCCTCTTCACTCGTCCCGGGCGGTGATGCCACTTTGCTGTTCACCAACGCCGGAATGGTACAGTTCAAAGACGTGTTCCTTGGCACCGATCACCGGCCGTATACCCGCGCCGTGAATTCTCAAAAATGCTTGCGTGTAGCCGGAAAGCACAACGACCTGGATGAAGTGGGGCGGGACAACACCCACCACACCTTCTTCGAGATGCTAGGCAATTGGTCCTTCGGCGATTATTACAAAAAAGAAGCTATCGAGTGGGCCTGGCAGCTTCTGACGGAAGTCTGGGGAATCGACAAAAGCAAACTGTGGGCCACGTGCTTCAAGGACGATATGGGCGATATCCCGACGGATGAAGAAGCCGCGGAAAATTGGCGCGCGCAACCCGGTATGCTGCCGGAGCACGTAGTGTATTCAGGCCGGAATGATAATTTTTGGGAAATGGCTGAAACCGGTCCGTGTGGACCCTGTAGCGAAATCAACATCGATATGGGTCTGGAAGCCTGTGACAAACAGGATGTACCCGGCCATGTGTGTCAGGTCAATGGCGATTGCAAACGCTTCATCGAAATCTGGAATCTGGTTTTCATTCAGTACAACCGCCTGTCGCCGACCGAACTGGCGCCGCTGCCAGCCAAACACGTCGACACCGGCATGGGGTTGGACCGTCTGGTGTCCGTTCTGCAGAGTGCAAATTCCAACTACCGCACCGACCTGTTCTGGCCGATGCTAGAAAAAGTCCGGTCGCTGACGGGGCACACTCCGCAACAGCTGGAAGAAAACCTGACGCCGTACCGTGTGATCGCGGACCACGCTCGGGCGTCCGCCTTCCTGATCGCAGACGGGGTGGTGCCGGGCAACACGGGCCGAAATTACATCGTGCGCATGATCATTCGCCGCGCAGCGCGTTTTGGCACCAAAATTGGCTTAAACGAACCCTTTATGGCTCAGGTGGCGGGAGTCGTGATCGACAATTACAGCGGCGCTTATCCGGAATTGGAGCGCAATCGGACTACCATCCTGGATGCGCTCACCCGCGAAGAAATTCGCTTCAAGCGTACCGTGGAACAGGGCCTGGAACACCTGCAAGAGCTGTTGGACGAAGTGAAAAGCGGCGGGCAGGTTGTGTTGGCGGGTGAAAAAGCCTTCGACCTTTACGCCACGCACGGCCTGCCGCTGGAACTTACCAGGGATGTTGCGCGTGAGCAGTTCCTGGATGTTGACCAGGAGGGTTTCAACCGCGCCAAAGAAGAACACAGTCTTGCTTCCGGTGCCGGCAAAGCCATGGGTGCCATGGGCGGCGACCAGGTGGAAACCTACCGCACAATCTTCCAGGACCTGCAAAAGCGCGATATTTTGGGGGTTGGCGGCGTTGCTTACGATCCATACGGCGCTTTGGAGGTCGAAGGACCCGTGCTTGCCATCGTCCAAAATGGCCAACCGGTAAAGGAAGCCATCACCGGCGACGTGGTGGAAGTAGTATTACCCGCGACCAATTTTTATATCGAATCCGGCGGTCAGGTGTCGGATACCGGCACAATTGTGTCTGCCAGCGAACCGCGCTGGGAGATCCGCGTCAACGAGATGCGCAAACCCGCGGCAGGCATGATCACGCATATCGGCGAGGTGGTCCGCGGAAAGCCGGCCGTCGGCGACGTGGCAATTGCCGCGGTAGATGCGCAAAGGCGCAGCGACATTATGCGCAATCACACTGCCACCCATCTGCTGCATGCGGAACTGCATCACGTTCTGGGCGACCATGCTCGCCAGGCGGGCTCGCTGGTGGCGCCGGATCGGCTGCGCTTCGATTTCACCCATTCCGAGGCGGTTACGCCGGAGCAGCTGGAACAAATCGAGGCCGGCGTCAACCGGGATATCTTGGACAACTACGCCCTGAAAATTACTCAAATGCCGTTAGCACAGGCGCTGGAAGAAGGCGCTATGGCGCTTTTCGGCGAAAAGTATGGCGATGTGGTGCGCACGATCACAATTGGCGGCGAAGACCCCTTCTCGTATGAATTGTGCGGCGGTACGCATGTCGATCACACTGGCGATATCGGCATATTCCTGATCACGAGCGAGGGCAGTGCTGCCGCGGGCGTGCGCCGCATCGAAGCGGTTACCGGACGCGAAGCCTATAACCTGGTGCAGCACCGTTTCAAGTTGATGAAACGAACTGCAGAGACCCTGGTAAGCGCTCTCGATGACCTTGATAAAAAAGCAGAAAATCTTGTTGACGAGGTCTCGAGCTCGCAAAAGGAAATATCCCAACTGCGGCAGGCGTTGGCTGTGGCAGAATTCGATCCAATAATGAAAAAAGCCAAGGAAATCAACGGGGTGCACGCGCTGGCGGAGGTACTCAAGAACGAGGATGCCGATACAATGCGGGCACTGACTGATATCTACCGCAACGCTTTTGTAACTGGCGTGGTTGTATTAGGCAGTGTGGTCAACGAGCGTCCGATGGTCATTGCCGCAGTCTCCGATGACCTGGTCAAAAAGGGTTGGCATGCCGGTGACCTGGTAAAGACGGTGGCAGCGATCATCGGCGGCAGCGGCGGCGGCAGGCCGAATCTGGCGCAAGCCGGCGGCAAGGACGCCAGCAAGCTGCACGAAGCGCTGGACCAGGTACTCCCCTGGATCACTAAAAAGTTAGGCTAAACACAGAAAAGAGGTTGACCCAAAAGGTTAACCTCTTTTTGCTAATTTATATAACGCAGGAAATGTCTTCCACGAACGTAAGGTTTTTTGTGGGGCAAGGTGTCAGCTTGCGCGCGCAAACTAATACCGCTAGGGTACGCAAAGTCGCGCAGTTTGCGCTACTGAATTACGCATTCTACCGACCTCCACCTGACACAATTGGGGAAG
>DATMXL010000192.1:0-2553 GCA_035561555.1 Bellilinea sp. | reverse complement strand
TCATGCAGCCTGAAACCCAACAATATTTGGGTGTTCTACCGTAAATAGCTTTGACAATGCTCATCCGCCAAAATTTTTCTAGTCAGCTCCCAACAATTCGGAATTAATACCATACGTTAATTCTTGCAGTCTGATCCAATTTCACCTCAAACCGATACACTCCGGGTAAGATCGATGTGGTTTTCAGCCGGTTGCCCTCGCATTCCGCCCGGGTGGGTTCGGATGGCAGAAATAGTTGAAAAAATCCCTCCGCCAGCCGGTCGAGGTCCAGGGTCAAACTTACCTTATGCTCCTCAACCTGCCATTGCTTGACCTCAACCCCTTGTGAAAAATGCAAGTTGCTGCCTAGGTACAGCGGCTGAGAGTCGTTCGGAATGGGTATAACGGCTGCCAGGAATACCCCGTGTGCCGGAATGAGCGGCAGGTTGACCGTGGTGCCAGGTTCGTCGTGCCACAACCGCCCATCCCAAAAACTGCTCAACCAACAGGACCGATCTAGCAAGGCATAATCTGCCGGGTGGAAAGTCAGAGGTTGCGGAGCATCCTGCCAGTTGAAATGCGCTATGACCGTCCAACTGCCCTGAGGTCCGCTCAGCGGCAATCGCAACTGTTCTGGATCCGTCTGCTCGAACAAATCCAACACCTCAGCCCGCTTACCGATTACCGGCAGCAAAACCTGAGCAATTCTCAGCCGTTCCGTTGACAGGCTGGTCATATTATCCGAGAGCAGCACCGATCCGCCAGTGATGCCAATGCCGCTGGCCAGAGCCTGAATTTCTGGAAGTGTTAACCGAGTAGCTTCACCCAGCAGCAGGCAATCTGGATCGTTGGTCCACCAACGTTTATGCAACGGTGCACGTGTGAGCGTGTTGTGTAGAGAGTTCCGCGAGGATGGCATGGCTGGTTCATCGCGGAAAGGGAATCGGATGCCCTTCATTTTCGGTTCCCACGAGCCGTTGACGTCGGCTCCGATGCGCATGGCATCCACCAATCCAACCCCCGAACCGAGCGGCAGCCCGCAGCCGACCAGGAAAGTGTTTGGTCCTACAATTTCGCGGATGGCTTCCATTCCCTGCCGCATAACTTGCGCCCGAGTCCAGGAAGGGTCAGACCGCAGCCCTTGTAAAGCCGCTGCGTACAGGAAATCGAGTTTAAGGTATGGAAACTTCCAATCCTGAACGGCCCGGTGAATGGGTTCCAGAGCCAGTTCCATGGCCTGGGGAGTGGTCAAATCAATTGCGGCAGTCAGATTGTTCCAGCCAAATCCGGCATTGACCGGCTTGCCGCGCTTATTCCTCAAGATGAGCTTTGGATGCTGTTTGAAAAATTCCGAGCGCGGATCCAGAATGAATGGCGCCACCCACAACCCGGGTGTAAATCCGCTTTCCTGAATTTCCCGAGCTAAAGGAGCAACACCGCCGGGAAAACCCGGTTTGAAAGAAAACCAATCGCCGACGCTTGTTTCAAAACCATCATCGATCTGTACCAATTTCAATGGCAGCTGGTTCTGATTTCGCGTCATTGAATCCAGATTGTTGCGAATATCCGCTGCCTTTAGATTGCTGTAATAGTGGTACCAGGAACACCATCCAGATGGGACTGGCTTGAACTTATGCTCTAGCAGCCCATGTTCGCGAGCGACGCTGTCCAGATAGTTTCCGAGAGGATCCGGGTCATCCGTTGCAATGGGGGTAATGACTGCCCAATCGGTCTCCATACTGGCTCCTGGAACGAGCACCGCGCTGTCGCTGGTGAATATTGCCAGCGAGGGACGGTCAAAGGTCACTGCTTCGATGCTGCCAAAATGCTGCTTTTGCGAGAGAAACCCGGCTGCCAGACCGCTTTTCGAAGACAGATCTGCCAACGCGCCAAAAAAATCAGCCGTGTAATAACCCGGCATGCGCAAGGCTGGCGTGCCGTGATTGATAATCATCGGCTGCTGCAGGAATCCCAGGCGTGAAATCCGCATGGGTTCGCCGTCGAGATATGCGCTGCTGGGTGACCAGGACTGCCAGCCGTTGCTGTAGAAAGACCATTGCCGGTCGGCATCATCCTGTGGAAAATCCAGCCAACCGAACTTTTCCTGTCCACCAACACGCAGGAATTCGATTTTCTCCACTTTGATCTCGTCGTCGGCGGTGTTGGTCAGGCGGAGTTTCCACAGGAACAACGGCGCTGAATCGCTTAAGGCAAAATGAATAATTACCCGAAGGCCATATTCGGTAAATATAGATTCAGTTTCAAGGAATCCCCGCACCCCATGCGACCCTAAGTTATGCGACACCTCATCGTAGTACTCGACCTCAAAATGGTCGAGCGGCAGGCTGTTCTTTCGGTCGGGTTGGCTGATGTCCACCCGCATCCTGCCGCCAGTAAAACCTGGCAGACGGGGATCACGGGAATAAAGGTCAAATGTGCCTGATTCTGGGTGAAAGACAAAATCAAAGGCAGGTGAGGAAAGGGATGGCTGCATTGGGGATTGATCCTGAACCTTAAAATCAATTCAGATATGGAACGAAAGGATTATACTAATTTCAACGCAAGGTTTTCACC
>DATMXL010000191.1:0-2560 GCA_035561555.1 Bellilinea sp. | reverse complement strand
CGTTCTAGCAGAATACGGACTATGACGTCCACACAACTGTTCGGGCTAATTTGTTCGTGGACACGGCGACCCATGCTCTGTGACGGTCTCTTCGGACCAAGACACGATCGGTCTGCCGTGTCCTTGTTATTATCATACTAGACACAGCCCCACTCGCTTCGCTCGATCACAGATCTCGCTTCGCTCGGGGGTGCAGAGTTCGCAAGACCACGGAGAAAGGCCATAAAAAAATAATGGCTTGTATTTTTCGGTTACCACTTAATCCTCTGCGTCCTCTGCGCCTCTGTGGTTAAGGCTCTTCAAATCTATCAACACTTCAATAGCCCGGTCGACTCGGATGGTTTGCTCCTGCACCAGGCGGTCAGCGACCAGGGTGATATGGTCACCAGTTGCGCCGGCAGCGATGGCTACCTGGCGGGCATGCAGGCTCATGTGACCGCGTTGAATGCCTTCGGTTGCCAGGGCACGCAGCGCAGCCAGGTTTTGCGCCAGCCCGACCGAGACAATGATCTGTGCCAGTTCAGCCGCGCTGGATACCTGCAGTAATCTCAAGGAAGCCTGCGCGCCAGGATGCACACGGGTGGCGCCGCCGATAATGCCAACCGCCAGGGGCATTTCCAGCTCGCCCACCAGGTTGCCAGCTTCATCTTTTGACCAGGTTGAGAGGCTGGTGTAGCGTCCGCTGCGGGCAGCGTAGGCATGCGCCCCGGCTTCAATGGCGCGCCAATCGTTACCGGTTGCCAGCACCACCGCATCAACACCATTCATGATGCCTTTATTGTGAGTGGCAGCCCGGTAGGGGTCAGCGGCGGCGAATGCCCAGGCTTCAATGATGCCGTCGCGGACTTCTTCGGCAGAAAACTGGTCAAATGCCAGCTGATCCAATCGAATGGTCACCCTGGCACGGGCCAGGCGGCGGTCAGCCAGGTTGGAGAGGATGCGCAAGTGAACGCGCCCGCCTGAGATGCTCTGAACGCGCGGCGCCAAACGTTCCAATGCCGTATTGACTGCATTGGCGCCCATGGCATCGCGAACATCGTAGATCAGATGAAGCACCAGAAATGGTCCGATGGGGGAATTTTCGATGACCCGTACGATGAGGTCGCGCGGTCCGCCGCCGCGGCTAATTAACACCGGGTCGAACTCTGCGGCTTCAACCAGAAGTTCAGCTTTGTGCTCGAGTAAATTGAGACGTGCCAGGTTCAGATCGGCAAGGTCCAGGATCTGGATTTGTCCGATCATCTCTGGCGCATCAGAAGTGGCGATAAAACCGCCCTCCGCCTGCGCCAATTTGGCCATGAACGAAGCGCCAGCCACCACTGAGGGCTCCTCGATCACCATGGGTACCAGGACTGCGCGTCCGTTGACAACGAAGTGCTGAGCAACTCCCAACGGCAGCGCGTAAATCCCGGCTACATTCTCGATCATATGGTCAGCCTGACCCAGCGACAACCCGCTTTCAGCGGTAAAAGCCTCCAATGCGAAATGATCGAGCCCGGTTTGCTGTGCGAGCCATTCCAGACGTTGTGAGGGGGTCAGTTGGTGAAATTTTGGCGGCTGAGAAGCGGTCATTTTGGCGGAAATCTCGCAAAATAATAGATCTACCCGCCTTAGGGCTGGCAGCTAACGTAGAATAGCCTGAAAGATCACTCAAAACCTATCAGGTTAAGGCAAAAGTTTTGGAAAGAGTGGAAATTGTTGAAATTAAAGCGTAAAACTCTCGCCAGGTTTGAGAAGATGTACTTTAGCGCTGGTTTCCTGCTCAACCAGGCGCGCCCAGGCGGCAGCGTCCTGGCGAATGACGTCGAAAGTGCTGAAGTGCATTGGAATCACGTGCACCGGCTGCAGCAGCTTGACAGCCCGCAATGCATCGGCTGGCCCCATGGTGAAATTATCTCCGATGGGAAGGACAGCAAGGTCAATGCCTTCCTCGCCAATCAGGCGCATATCGCCGAACAAGCCGGTGTCGCCAGCCAGATAGATCTTTCTGCCCTCATGAGTGGTCAACAAAAAGCCGACCGGGTTGCCGCCATTGGCGCCATCCGGCAGCATGGAGCCGTGCAGTGCCATGGTAAGCTTGAGGTAGCCGAATGGATGCGTATAGCCTCCACCGATATGTTGGGAGTGGGTTTTTAACCCCTTGGCCGACATCCATTTACTGATCTCATCGTTGCTGATGACCATTGCGCCGGTGCGTTTGGCAATTTCCACCGCGTCACCGATATGGTCGCCGTGACCGTGGGTGATCAGGATGTAGTCGGCGGCTATTTTGTCTGGCGTGATTGCCGCCGCGGGGTTTCCTTTTAGATAAGGGTCCAGCAAAAGGTTATAGCCAGCCGTTTCCAGGGCAAATACCGCATGACCATACCAGGTGATTTTGAAACTCATGGCATTGTCCTTCCTTCGCGAGAATTACTTGTTAGGACTTACGCAAGCAACATCCGGATAGCCGGTGATTTCAACTGTTGACGTAAGTAATCGTCCAATAGACCATGCTTCACCTGATAAATGGTCTGTTGCGTTTCCTGGGCAACCTGATGCAAACGGATCCAAACCAAGA
>DATMXL010000190.1:0-4959 GCA_035561555.1 Bellilinea sp. | reverse complement strand
CACCATGGATGTCACCGGCAACATCAAGCTGCCCGAAGGCGTGGAAATGGTCATGCCGGGTGATAACATCAACATGGAAGTGGAGTTGATTATTAAAGTGGCGCTTGAACAGGGTTCGAAATTCGCCATTCGCGAAGGCGGCTTGACCGTCGGCGCTGGCGTTATTACCAAGATTTTGGGTTAAGAAGGAGTGCCGTCCTCTATCAGGCGGCAGTAGGAATACATGGCATCCAAAAAGAAAGATGTTCGCCCAGTGATCACCCTGGCTTGCAATGAATGCAAGTCCCGCAATTACACAACCGAGAAAAACCGCCGCAACGACCCTGGGCGCATGGAACTGGCAAAGTTCTGCCCTCGGTGCCGCAAACACACGGCTCACCGCGAGACAAAGTAGGTTATAATCGGGGTGAGGACGGGCATTAATCCCCCTCCTCTCCCTTGCTTAGGCCAGTAGCTCAATTTGGCAGAGCACCGCTCTCCAAAAGCGGGGGTTGTGGGTTCAAGTCCTACCTGGCCTGCCTTACTCCAGGCGACGCCGTCCATAGAGGCGGCGTTTTAGCCTGAAACGAAGGAGAGAAATTGGTCGAGAAAACCGCAAAGCCAACCAAACAAATTGAAAAAGTCAAGCAGCCCGGTCGGATTGCCCGTTGGTATCGCGAGACCATTGGCGAACTCCGCAAGGTTTCCTGGCCAACACCCCAAGACGCCTGGCGGCTGACCAAGATCGTTCTGGTGGTCATGGTATTGATGAGCATCGTTCTTGGCCTGCTCGACTTCGTGTTCTCTACAATTATCCGGTTAGTTCTCGGGTAATTGCCCCGTAAGGAGCCTGTACAGTGATGACCGATGCGCAAGACAAACCCATAGCGGATGAGGAAGCCCCGAAACCGCATAAACCCGCGCGTACCAAAGCCAGCGGGTCTGCCGGCGCATCTCGTGATACCCAGCCGCGCGAAGACTCCGAAATACCGCAGTTCGATCCCGAAGCCGCGGATACGCGCTCGTGGTACGTCATTCACTGCTATTCCGGATACGAAAACAAAGTGCGCCACAACCTCGAGCAGCGCATTGAGACCATGGGAATGAAGGATAAGATTTTCGACGTCGTCATCCCCACTCAGGAAGAGATCGAGGTTAAAGAAGGCAAGCGCCGCACAGTTGAGCGCCACGTGTTCCCTGGCTACGTCTTGGTGAACATGATCATGACCGAAGAGTCATGGTACGTGGTGCGCAATACCCCCGGCGTGACTGGCTTTGTTGGCATGGGTACCCAGCCCACCCCCCTGCGCCCCGAAGAAGTTTCGCAGATTTTACGCCGCATGGAAGCCGAAGCCCCGCACGTCAAGGTCAGCTTCAAGGTTGGCGAGCGCGTCCGCATTGTGGACGGCCCGTTCAACGATTTCCGCGGTCAGGTGAGCGAGATCTTCGCCGAGCGCAACAAAGTGCGCGTGATGGTCAACTTCTTTGGTCGTGAAACCCCTGTAGAGCTCGACTTCCTGCAGGTGGAAAAAGCTTAGTGTATTTTCCTCATTGAGAGGATTTTGTTTGTGGGAGGGTGCTCCCCAAACCACCCGTTAAAACCACGAAGGAGTATAAAAAGTGGCAAAGAAATTAAAAGCAGTAGTACGTTTACAGTTGGTGGCTGGCAAGGCTAATCCGGCGCCTCCCGTGGGTCCCGCTCTGGCCGGGCATGGCATCAACATCATGGCCTTCTGCAAGGACTACAACGCCCGCACCCAAAACCGCGCCGGCGACGTTATCCCTGCTGAAATCACCGTTTACACCGACGGGTCGTTCAGCTTCATCCTTAAGTCACCCCCGGCTTCTGTATTGCTCAAAAAAGCTGCCGGCATTGACAAAGGTTCCGCCATCCCCAACCGCACCAAGGTTGGCAAGGTCACCCGCGCCCAGGTGCGCGAAATCGCGGAAATCAAGATGAAAGACACCAACGCGGTCGAAATCGAAGATGCCATGGCTCAGGTCGAAGGCACTGCCCGTAATATGGGCATTCAAGTAGTTGATTAGGAACGTGGGAGGGTAACACCGTTACCCGCTAGAACCACAAAGGAGATTCAATGGCAAAGCACGGAAAGAAATTCATGGCCGCGAGCGCCAAAGTGACCGAGGGTCAGGCTTACGCTCCCGCTGAGGCGGTAGCGTTAGCCAAAGAAACCTCGACAACCAAATTCGACAGCACTGTGGAAGTTCACCTGCACATGGGTCTTGACCCGCGCCAGGCTGACCAGATGGTGCGCGATGTAGTCGTACTGCCCCACGGCCTCGGCAAGACAGTCCGCGTTCTGGTGTTTGCCCAGGGCGAGGGTGTTGCCAAAGCGCAAGAAGGCGGCGCTGACATTATTGCCGACAGCGACGAATGGATCACCAAGATTCAAGGCGGTTTCACCGATTTCGATGTCGCCATCTCCACGCCAGACATGATGAGCAAAGCCGGCCGCCTTGGCCGTGTGCTCGGTCCGCGCGGACTGATGCCCAACCCCAAAGCTGGCACCGTCGTCCCCGCTGAAGATCTGCCGCGTGTCATTCAGGAAGCGAAAGCTGGCCGGGTTGAGTTCCGCCTGGACAAAACCGGTAACATCCACGTTCCGATTGGAAAGGTATCCTTTTCAGCGGAGTTCCTGTATAATAACCTGGGTGCGTTGATGGATGCCATGCGGAAAGCCAGACCAGCTGCCGCTAAAGGCTCTTACATCAAGAAGGTAACACTCAGCACCACCATGGGCCCTGGGATCATCGTTGATCTCAATCAGGTCCAGGCCATGAGCGCCAAGGAGTAATCCCGCGTCTCAAAGCAAGTCTACATGTGAATATTTGCCTTCACCGGTGAAAGCTGGTGCCCTAACAGGCTTAATTTCCTGCCGAGGTGAAGACTGAAACGCGAACATCAAGCTGCTACCCTGCAGCCGCGAAAAAGTCTTTGCCTGGCACTTCCAAGTGAGGCAAAGACTTTTTTTATTTTGACTGAAAGGAGGTGAAACCTCATTGGCCTTCTCAAAAGAGCAAAAAACCAAGTTGATCGACCAATATACTGACTGGGTAAAACAGAGCCAGGGTATGGTGGCCTTATCTTATAACAAGATGAGTATGAAAGAGATCGATACTCTGCGGTCCAAAGTCCGTGAAGCCGGTGGTGAACTGCACGTTGTCAAGAACACCCTGATGAAACTGGCGTTGGATGGTATGGGCGTGTCGAAGACAGATGTCTTTGAAGGTGTTTCGCTGGTCGGCTTCGCATTCCATGACGCCCCCGCACTCGCCAAGGTTATCAAAGATTCGACTGCCAAGTCCGAGATCTTCGCGGTAAAAGGCGGATATCTGGGCAACGAAATGCTCGATGCCAGCCAGATCAAAGCACTGGCCGACCTGCCGCCGCTGCCCGTTATGCGTGCTACGCTGCTCGGTACAATTCTGGCCCCGGCATCCAAACTGGTTCGCACACTCGCCGAACCTGCCCGCGGTCTCGCAGCTGTCGTCAAGGCATATTCCGAATCCGGCGCTGCTGCTGCCGTATAACGCTTATTCACCGTCTACACCCCTTTATCACCCGCTGATAATAAAGCGCTGATAAGAAGACGGACTTAACCACACTTTTGATTAATCGACAGATTCATCTGAAAAGGATTGTAGGAGATACTGAAATGGCTGACCTGGAAAAATTAGTTGATTCCCTCGGCAAGCTTTCCGTTCTGGAAGCTGCTGAACTGGTAAAAATGCTGGAAGAGAAGTGGGGCGTTTCCGCCGCCGCTCCTGTGGCTGCTGCCGCTGCTGGCCCCGTCGCCGCCGCTGCTGAGCCCGTGGAAGAGAAAACCGAGTTCGACGTCGTGATCAAGGACGCCGGCCCCAAGAAAATCGAGACCATCAAAGTTATTCGCCAACTGACCAACCTCGGTCTGGTGGAAGCCAAGACCATGGCCGAAACCGCTGGCTCCAAGGTCCTGACCGGTGTTGGCAAAGATGCCGCCGCCGATGCCAAGGGCAAATTGGAAACCGCTGGCGCTGTGGTAGAGGTTCTCTAATCTCTCTGGCGATAGCCAAAACTAAAAAACGGGCGCCTTGCGGTGCCCGTTTTTGATTTAATCACGATAGTTCAGAATTTAGCCGGCGAAGGTAGGCACCTGCCGAATGACCATCACCACCTTGCCCATAATGCGCAGTGCCTTGGGGTTGTCAACGATGATGGGTGCATACTGCGGATTGGCAGGCTGCAAGCGGATGGTATTGTTTTCGCGGTAGAAATACTTGAGAGTGGTTTCGTCGCGGTCGACCAGCCAGACCGCTACCATTTCGCCGTTGGCGGCTTCCTGCGCCTGCCGTAGAATGACGATGTCGCCGTCATTAATGCTGGCGTCGATCATGGAGTCCCCCTGGACTTCCAGCGCGAACAGGTCGCTGACTTTCTCGCGGGATGGCAAGAGGCTGCGCGCAATTTCCACGCCGCTCTCGCTGTCGAAGTAGGCCAGGTCTGAAGCCGGGATGGGAATGGGTACACCAGCTTGAATCACGCCCAGGCGCGGGATGGCGATCAACTCTTCGATGGTCTTGCCAGCCTGGCGCAGTGCACCGGAGACTTTTGCAGTCGGTGACAGGTAGGGTTTGAGCACCCGGATCGAGCGGGAAACACGTCCCTCGCGGGAGATATATTTCATTTCCTCGAGCTGATTCAGGTAATAATCGACCAGCGAGGTCGATTTGACCTTGATGCTGTCTCCGATTTCCCGAATCGACGGTGAATAGCCGTTGTTTTCTGAAAACTGCATCAGAAAAGACAAAATTTTCTTATGCCGTTCACTCAAACCTTCGCTGCGTCTCGCCATATTAGTACTCCTTGCGGCTTACTCTGCCGCCTCTTCCTCGGTCATTTGTACTAATAATACACGAACATGTGTCCTATGTCAAGTGGGAAAATTAAACAAATTTTCTATTAATTAGCATCTATGCGGA
>DATMXL010000189.1:0-3630 GCA_035561555.1 Bellilinea sp. | reverse complement strand
AGACCAAATTTACCTGAATTCCTGAAAAGACCACTGGTTTTGACTTTCGCTTCCTTTATGGCTATAATCCCATGGCATAAGCCGCTTTCGGTTTCCCCATTCATCCATCGATCAAATAAAATGTCCAGTGCCATTGAATCCGTAACGGTCAAACCCAGTTCGCCATCCTTTAAGGTGGTCTTTCAGCCATCAGGACGCTCCGGCAGGGTGACAGCAGGCACCTCTGTATTGGAGGCTGCGCGCGGGTTGGGGGTAGGGATCGAAGCAATTTGCGGCGAGGCGGGTACCTGTGGCAAATGCCAGGTGATTATCGAGGAAGGACAATTCGCGAAACACGATCTGACCTCGCAAGCTAATCACGTTACCCCGGCTGACGAAGCTGAGCAGGCTATTTGCGCCAAACGCGGTCTTACCGACAGGGTGCGGTTGAGTTGTATGACTTTCGTTCAGGGGGATTTGCTCATAACGGTGCCAGAGGAAGCTCAGGCGAACCGTCAGATTGTGCGCAAGGAAGCCGACATTGAACGTGTGATTCCGGTCGATCCAATGATTCGCATGGCGCTGCTGACGCTTGAGCCTGCGGTCCTGGGTGACCGGTCCGATCAGGAACGCATTCTGGCGCTATTGGAGAGCCGTTTTGGTTTGCCTGATGTGACATTTGAATTGACGGCTTTGAAAGGCCTGCCGGCGGCGCTGCGTGAAGGGCATGGCGAGATCTCGCTGACGATCTGGAATGAACAAGCCGTCATCCGGGTGCAACCCGGTATGCAGGATAGACCGCTTGGATTGGCGGTCGATATCGGTTCGACTTCGCTGGCGGCTTATCTATGCGATCTGCGCAGCGGGGCCTTGTTAGCCACCACCTCTGCGATGAATCCTCAAGTTACCTACGGCGACGATATTATGTCGCGGATTTCCTACGCGGTTGACGTGCCAAACGGACGTGAACGCCTGCATCGAGCGGTGATCCATGCCATCAGCGAGCTGGGGGCTCAGGCGGCGGCACAGGTCAATGCCAATGCGGAAGACATCGTCGACTGCGTTTTGGTGGGAAACTCAGTGATGCATCACCTGGCGCTGGGGTTGGATCCGGCGCAACTGGGGCAACTGCCTTTTGCTCCCGTGGCAGGCGGAGCGGTGGATACGACTGCGCGTGAACTTGGATTAAAATTCAATCCTGGGGCGCGGGTGCATGTGCTGCCGCTGGAGGCTGGTTACGTTGGAGCTGACAATGTCGGTGTCATTCTGGCCGAAGAGCCGCACAAGCAGGATGAGATCGTGCTGATTGTGGACGTTGGCACCAACGGTGAAATCCTGCTGGGCAACCGGGAGCGCTTGCTATGTACCTCCAGTCCGACGGGTCCGGCATTCGAAGGAGCACAAATCACGCACGGCATGCGTGCGGCACCGGGTGCAATTGAACGGGTGCGCATCAACCCGCAAACGCTAGAAGTCAATATCAAGGTCATCGGGCAGGAACTCTGGAGCCAGGAATTACCTGACGAACAGGTTGGCGCACGCGGTATTTGCGGCTCCGGCATCCTGGAGGCGGTAGCTGAACTTTTTGTAGCAGGAATCATACTACCGTCGGGTAAGTTCAACCCGAAGATCAGTTCGCCGCGTCTGGTACGCGGATCCAAAGATCAACCTGCTTTCGTGATGGCAACTGAGGCACAATCCGCAACCGGCAGTGCGATTCTATTGACTCAAGGCGACGTACGCTCGGTGCAGCTGGCCAAGGCAGCCCTCTACGTTGGAGCACAATTGCTGATGAAGGAACGCGGGGTGGAACGGGTAGATCGAGTGGTGCTGGCGGGTGCATTCGGCAATCTGATCGACCGTGAACGGGCGATGATCATTGGCATGATCCCGGACAGCCCACTGGAGAAGGTGGCTGCGGTCGGAAACGCCGCCGGTGAAGGGGCGCGCATTGCGCTGCTGAATAAAGGCAGCCGGGAAGAGGCTGCCCGGATAGCCCGCTGGACCGAACATATCACTTCTCCACTGGAAAGCGAATTTCAGGAGCAGTTTGTGGCTGCGCTGCCCTTACCCCATGCCATCCACCCCTTCCCGCACGTGCAGCGCGTCATTGCTGAGCGAAGGCAGGCGGCGGGACCTGACATTACAATAATCAAAAGTGAGATTGATCATGAGTAGATTCCTCGATGCGATCCATTCGGGCAAAATCCTGATTTCGGACGGCGCTACCGGCAGCAACCTGCAAGCCCGCGGCTTGCCAGATGGAAAATCCGGGGAGGCATGGGTGCTGGAGAATCCAGAAGCGGTGCAGCAATTGGCTTCTGATTTCATTCAGGCAGGGTCAGAGGTTGTGTTAACTTGTACCTTCGGAGCCAGCCGGCTGCATCTGGCCAATATGGGTCTGGTTGAGGAATGCGAACGTATCAATTGCGCGGCAGCCAGACTGACCCGACAGGCAGCAGCGGTCAGTGGGGCTTTCGTAGCTGGATCCATCGGCCCAACCGGTCAAATGCTGGATCCGTTTGGTCCGCTGGCGGTCGAGGATGCAGAAAAGACATTTGCCGAGCAAGCTGGTTTTTTGGCAGATGCTGGGGTAGACCTCGTGGTCATCGAAACACAATTTGACCTGGGTGAGGCATTGGCTGCGGTGCGCGGCGTGCGGTCGGTGACCGACCTGCCACTGGTGATCTCCTTCAGTTATGACCGCGGTACCAAAACCATGATGGGTGTATCTCCGTTAAAAGCCGCCAAAGCCCTGGCTGACAGTGGTGTGGACATGATTGGCATCAACTGCGGACGCAGCCTGGAGGATAACCTGGCGGCGCTTAAAGAACTGAAAGCCGCCACCAGCCTGCCGATTTGGTTCAAACCCAATGCCGGCTTGCCGGTGACCGATGAACTCGGCAATTCGGTGTATGACATCACCCCACGGCAGATGGCGGAGCAGGTATCGGAGTCGATTACGGCAGGAGCACAGGTCATTGGCGGCTGCTGCGGCACCAGTCCGGCGCATCTGGCTGCCATTGCGCGAACGGTGCTTGAAACCAACAATTATTTACTAAGGACCTGGAAACCATAATCATTAAGTGGGGAGTAAAGTATGGTTGTGTCCATCGTATTAATTTCACTCATCGTTGTCGTTTCGACTTCTTATGGTTGGGGTTTATTCAAACTTTTAACCAAACTTTTTAATATGCAATCTGTCAGACTTCCCAGGCTTACACTAATCATTATCCTGGGAATGTCCACACTTATGTGGATTGCACAATTGGCAACCCTGCTGTTTCCAATCTCCCTCGGAGTTTTTTTAGTTGTTATTGCTGGCGGAGTGGTTCTCATTTGGGATTTTATTAAAACTGAGGAGATAAAAATTAATGTATCCCTTCCATTATTGGGTTGGATCCTAATTGCTCTTGTATCAATTTCAATCCTTGAAAACGGTTCTCATACCCCGATTAATCCTGACACTGGGATTTATCATGCACAAGCGATCAAATGGATAGAAAGTTTTCATTCAGTTCCCGGGCTGGGGAATTTACACACCCGATTTGCATTCAATTCCAGTTGGCTTGTGTTTAATGCTTTATTCAGCCTTTCTTTTCTAAAAATTCAATCTTTTCACCTGGTTCCAGCCGCCCTATCTCTGGTGGC
>DATMXL010000188.1:0-6723 GCA_035561555.1 Bellilinea sp. | reverse complement strand
GTCTTTAATGGAGGTAAAGATGACCGGTTGGGTGTCGGTAGACAACAGGTTTAACGTCCCTTTGGCAACCAGCATCAGAGTGGAGGAAACCTTGAATACGCTCCCCGCCGGAACAGTCAGGGTGGTATTTAGAGCGTTCACCGCACCAATGGTGACATTACTGGCAGGCGTATAGGAGAAATTGTATGAGCTTATTGCCAATGGGAAATTACCAACCACGGCATATGGGACGCCATCGACCTGCACCAATTCACCGGAATTGTTCCAGGCACCCGCCAAACCGATGGCGGGGTATAGATAAGGGGCGGCAGTCAAGTTCGCCTGTGGTGATTCAACAGCGGCAAGACTTGCGGATCCAGGCTTAATTTTCGCGAATGCTGCCTGAACACCGGGTGAATCGAGACCCACCACGGTCAATTCTGCTACAAGGGGGTCACTCCCTGAAGCCTGCAGCCCTGAGTCTTGAGCCCCGCTAGAGGGAGTACCCGTTATCAGACTGGGGGTCACAAACGTCGGGTAAGTGGTGCCGCCAAAGAACATCGGGTAAAAACTGATGTTGGAGAAAGTGATATTTTCCAGAACCGGCTTGTTGATCCCGATGGCTTTGTCATGCGCCACGGTTAGAATCCCGTAATTACTGTCCAGGAAAATGGTGTTGCGCACGGTCGGGTTGATGTTCCCCTCGCCTCCGTAAATGATCTGTCCCACCTGGCGCCAGCCAACCACCATTGCCATTCCCGAATGGGAATCTTTGAAAAGTGTATCCTCGACCAGCGTGGCGGTTTGCGTGTTTTCCGGGCCTTCGTAGTACAAACTCAACCCAACGGTGGCGTAATAAAACTGGGCGTCATGAACGTGGTTATTTTTACCCGGGAAGTCGTACAGCCAGACGGACTTCCAGGCAGAGCGTGAAATGGTGGTTGGTGCACCATTTGCGTCAATGTCTCCGCCCCGGCTGTCATCGGCATAGGCTGTGAAGATAATTTCAGTGCCCGGCGAGCTTTCCATGAATAGATAGCCGGTGGCATAAATATTCATATTGGTCATCACTTTGACGATCAAACTTTCGGGCAGGGTGATGGTCGGTGGTATAGGCCAATAGAACTCCTGAGTCAAATTCTCCTTCACCACATAAGGCATCATTTGATCCAGCGTTTCGTCATAGACGCGGGTCCAGGTGGCATCGCGCACCCACAGCCCTCCGACTGCAATCGCAGGGTGTGTATTGTCCCAGAAGTCATTCAGGCTGTAGATAGGGTCAGACGAGCCTTGCAGGTAAATCGGGAATTGTGCATGCAGGCTGAAATTATTATCGGTAAGGATTGGATTGGAGGTGCCGCCGTGAGGAATGGTTGTTTCTGTAAAGGTGTGCAGACCATAATCGTTCTCGACGAAGATGTTCGATGTCACCGGCGTAAAAATATCCCAATCGGATCCGATTTTAAGCGTCATTCCGTTTTTGTTGTATTGGAAGGTGTTGAATGAAATGTCAAGAGTAAAGTCGGTAGGTAAAGGGAAATTTTTATGTTGGTAAATGGTCAGGCTGTCATCCGAGTAATTAAACTGTGAATAGCGGACAGGCGAGGAACCTGGGTTAATAATGTACAGACCTTTCCAATCGCCGCGGGCTGGCAGCGGGTTGGGGACGGGTGTTCCGTTGGTATCTCCGCCAACTGTGTCATCGCGGTAGGATGTGAAGATATTCCGATCAACCGCGCTGGTAGCCATGGTGAGCGTGCCGTAAAAATTCAAAGATATGGCTGTATTAAATTTAACTACCACACCGCCAGCCAGCCAGGTGGGGGTATACCAGTCAAAGTTCGTATTGGCCCAGACGACATAAGGCACCAACTGGGCACTCAAGGGCAGAATTGGACCAGCGTAGATTCTTGGCAGGATAATCGAGAATCCCGGGTCTATTTTTTCGGCGCCGAAGTAGCCGCCCAGCGCAATCGCCGTATGGGCATTATTGACCATTTCGTTGGAAGGGTCGTAGAACTCAAGCGTGGCGGAACCATTGAGATAAATCGGGAACAGTGTATTTTCGCTGAAAAGGTTGTTCAGAATTACCGGTGCGGATAATCCCATCGTTCTTTCTGTGGCGTTGAGGGAAGGAGCTGCATAGGTACCTAATCCAACAGCGTTATAACGGAAGATGTTGTCGCTGATCAGGCTGGTGATGTCTCCATCTTCCTGGATATCGAGATACAGGCCGACATCGTTATACTCGAATAAGGAATTCGTAACCTCCGGATCCATAAAACCCGCAATTTGTTTGTTTTGGAGGTGCAAAGCATTAGAGCCGTAGCGGAAAACCGTATGATAGAAATTGCTTTCCGTGTGGCGCACCACCACATCAGCCCAATCCTTCAGACCCGGCATCTCAGAAACGCCTGAGGTATCGCCACCATAGGCATTGTCGAGGTAGGAGGTGAAAACCACCGGGTTATCCAGCGTACTGTTCAGTGTCAAACGACCGGCAGCGCGCATCCAGGAGCGTGAATTACGGTCAAAGAGATTGACGAAGAACTTGAAAATTGTACCTTCTGGAACGGTGAAGACCGGTGTGTCAACGCCAAATTGAATGTCGTCTTTGCCAAGCCACAAATCGCCGTGAACCAGGAAGGGGAGCGGGGTCAACCCCTGACCGCTTTCCAGATTAAAAGTTGCGTTGGTGTACCAATGGCCTGACAATCCGATGGCAGGATGCAGATTTTCAGTGTAGGTGTTGTTAATGTAGGTAGGTTGAACTGTGTTTTCCAGGAAAATGGGAACGCCAGGTTCGGTGTCTGCCTTGACCTCGGGGATAATTCCCTGCTTGCTGAACAGCGAATTTTGGATGGTCGGCGTGATGCGCGAATTGTAATTGTTTACAAGCGATTTAAACCGCAGTCCATTTAAATTTCCCACAAAATTTACATAATCGATCACCGGAGAACGAGTGCCAGCCAGGGTGGTTTCGTAGGTGAAACCGTTGACGGCGTAATTAAAGGTCAGATAGCGGAAGGTGGTATTGGGCGCAGCTTCCAAACTCAGATCGCGGAAATGCACACCAGCCCAATCGCGGGCGTAGGGTTCCGAGTCAAAATTGTCGCCATTGGTGTCGCCGCCGACAGAATCATCCCGGTAAGAGGTGAAAATAATGCGAGAGGCTTCATCGACCGAGCCAAAGTTGACCACACCCGAAATCCTAAAATAGGGAAGCGGATCGGTAGGCAACGCCATCTCAGCGCGGGTGAAGCCTTTGAATACTGCGCCAGCAGGCACATTAAAAACGGCACCAGCTTTGATTTCCATGGGTGCCACGATGACAAACGGCATTTCGACCCCATCAACCGGCAGATTTTCCACAATGGTCAGGGTGCCGCTGCTGTGAATTTCGCCGCCAAGCCCGATCCCCAGCTTGTCTAATGGGTAGATGTAGCCAATAAATGAATTGTCGATGTAGCTGGGATAGGCGGTGCCGGATAAGTAAATTGGCAGGATGGAATTGTTGTTGAAATCATTCTCAGTCAGCACCGGGTTGGCTGATCCAAGTCCACCCGTCCGCCGGGTGCATAAACCGTATTTGTTTTGGGTGAAAGTGTTGGAGCGAACCTCTGCGTTGACGAACCCATTGGCCGAATAGGACAGGGTGAGACCGCATACATTTTCCGAGAAAATATTATTTTCGAACACAGGTTGGACCGTAATTGCTGAAGCGAGATCGAAGCGCAATCCATCTTTGCCAAAGCGGACTTTTAGAAAGTCATAAACAGGATCGCCAGCGGTCCAGTTGGTTAATTGCACGAAATCCCAATCGCCGGGGGCTGCCAAAGTCTGATTTGCATCACCATTGGTGTCTCCGCCGAGGGTGTCGTCACGTCCGGAGGTGAAGATTACCCGGTCGGCGTCGGTTGTGGCTGAACCGGAGAATCGCAAATTACCCCTGACATTCAGACCAACCAAATTGGTCGCGCTGGAAGGGTCCAACGGCACCCAGAATTTGACGATCGTCCCCCGTTCGATGGTTAACGTCACGCCGGGAGAAACCTCGATGTCGGTCAGAATGTAATACAGGTTATCTTTTGTCCAGAGGGTATTGGCTGAAATATTGGTGATTATCGGCACAATGACAGCCTGCGTGGTTTGTTGATCTAAAGCCGCTCTGGCTGGCGCTGTGGAGCTAAAAGCCAGGATGATCGCTAGGATCAATAACGCACAGGCACAACGAGCATTCGTTTTGTTGTTCATTTTCCACCCCAAATCCATAGAAAAAAATACTGATTAAGATAAATCCGCCAGAATGAGTATATAAGATACATCGTATGCAAGTCAACCTGTAGAGATTACAGAAAAGCAAACCGTAATTGCCTGTCACCCCAAGAATTAAACACTTGTCACTTGGTTTTTTACCTGTTCTCCGGTAAACTCTTCGTGTACAATAATCGTCAGACAACTCCCGGGATATTCTTCCGAATCTTGTGTCTGATTTTCCCCGCAAGAACAAACTCCTTTAAGTTTTTTTCCAATTGAGCTGAAAATTTTTAATCGTAGGGCCGTTTTCCACTCGCGCAAGAACGAAAGGATTCCCTTTTATTCATGGTAGATCGGACGGGCGTGAAGCGAGTTTTAAACCGGACATTTGAGGCGCTACTGCCGCTGTTGGCGGTGCCGGTGGCGTTCTTGATTGGCGCGGTCATGCTGGCAGCTCTGGGCGCAAACCCGTTGGAATCCTACGGGGCGATGCTGCAGGGTGCATTTGGCGATAAATCGGGGCTCACTCAGACCCTGGTCAAGGCAACCCCTCTGCTGCTGGTGGGGCTGGGCGTGTGTATTGCCTTCCGCGGCGGGGTGATTAACATCGGCGGTGAGGGGCAAATCATCATCGGGGCGCTGGCTGCCACAGCTTTTTCGATCGGATTCAACACCATGCCGGGCTGGTTCCTGCTGCCGATGAGCATGATTTTGGGCGCACTGGCCGGAGGAGTGTGGGGCGGGATTCCGGGGATTTTGAAAGCTAGATTAGGCGTCAATGAAATTTTGAGCACTGTGATGATGAATGCCATCGCCGTGCAGTTCAGTAATTACATGCTGCGCGGTCCAATGATCGACCCTAAAGAGATCGAGCAGGGCACGCGTATCGCTCAATCGGCATTGCTGCCGAAGACTGTATGGTTGACCCGCCTGGTACCGCAAACCTTATTGCACTCCGGCGCCATCCTGGCGGTGGTCATGGCGATTTTGGTATATATCTTCCTGTGGCGCACGACTATCGGCTATCGCATCCGCGCGGTCGGGCTTAACCGGGACGCTGCCAAATATGCCGGCATCCGTGTGCCTTTTTACCAGGCACTGGCCTTAATTTTAGGCGGCGCTTTTTCCGGTCTGGCGGGCGCGGTGGAGGTGATGGGCGTTCAGCACCGCATGATGGAAAACCTGTCCTCCGGTTACGGCTTCTCCGGCATCGTAGCAGCGCTTTTCGGATCGCTGCACCCGCTCGGCAGCATTCCGGCATCGGTATTATTTGGCGGGCTGCTGGTTGGCGCTGACAAGATGCAGCGCGCAGTTCAGGTGCCTTCTTCATTAATCACAGCGCTTCTAGGGCTGGTGGTTTTATTCGTGGTCGGCAGCCAGATTTGGACCCGGATACGTGCGCGGCGGAGAGAAACCCATGGGTGAGTTATTCACTCTACCGGTCCTACTGGGGATTATCTATTCTGGCATTCGCCTGGCTACCCCGTACCTTTTCGCTGCCATTGGGGAAACCTTTGCGCAGCGCTCGGGTGTGCTCAACCTGGGGGTTGAGGGCATCATGCTGATGGGCGCCTACAGCGGTTTTTTCGTCGGCATCAAGACTGGCAACATCTGGTTAGGCTTGCTGGGAGCCGCACTGGTCGGGATTCTGATGGGCTTGCTCATGTCGGTCATCAGCATCACCATGCAGGCTGAACAGGGTATCAGCGGTATTGGCTTGCATTTGTTCGGGCTGGGACTTTCCAGCCTGCTGTTCAAGACCACCCTGGGCACGGTGGAGTCAATCAACGGCTTCAAGCCGGTGCGCATCCCGCTGCTGGCGGACATCCCGTATGTGGGGGAAGTGCTTTTCAACCACAATATTCTGGTGTACGCGGCTTTCCTGCTGGTGCCGCTGTCCGCCTGGTTCCTCAACAAGACCACCTTTGGCTTGAAAATCCGCGCAGTCGGGCAGAATCCGCAGGCGGCTGATACTTTGGGCGTCAACGTGATTCGGGTGCGATACTTCTGTGTCTGCCTGGGCGGCATGCTGGCAGGAATCGCCGGGGCGTCACTGTCCATTTCATTGATCAACCTGTTCCAGGAGAATATGACCAACGGCATGGGCTTCATCGCTGTGGCGCTGGTGTACTTCGGCGGCTGGCGGCCTTACGGTGTGCTGCTCGGCGCGCTGCTGTTCAGCTTTGTCAATGCCTTCCAATTGTGGATTCAGGTGAAGGGGATTAACATTCCCTCAGATTTTGCTATTATGATGCCGTACGTGCTCACGATTTTAGCGCTGGCGTTCGCCACCCGGCGGGCTCAGCAGCCGGCGGCTTTAACCAAACCGTTTGAACGCGGTGAAAATTAGACCCAAGGAGGAAGCAAACAGCCAGAGTCCTAACCGAGGTATCCACCGACGATGAATGTTGCGATCCAACCTAATGATGTTGCTGAAGGAGAAAAAATGAAATCTACCTTTTCCCGTTTGATGGCGCTGGTTTTGCT